>JADJMD010000009.1 GCA_016709765.1 Ignavibacteriales bacterium | reverse complement strand
TTATTCCTTGAACAATGGTGATACCTGGATTTATTCTGATATTATGGAACAGATAGATGATTCTTTACCTTGTAATCTTGGTTGTTATACTCCACGACAAACACGAGTCGGCCCTACTGGAATTATTTTCTGCTTCGTTGCTCAACGTGGCCCAATATTCGGAAATGCTGGTTGGGAGGGCTTTTTTGGTATATCAACCGATGGTGGGTTAAATTGGAGAACTCCGGCTAATATTAGTAGAGGTGGTGCGTTATTTTATTTTAGAAATCAATTTGTTATAACTATCGGAGGATCGTGGTGGAGTGGTTCAGTCGGCGGTGGCATATCCTTATCATCAGATTATGGAATTACCTGGGAAGAAATAGGTGGTCCTAATTCGGCTTCTGCTCTTGGCATTTTTACGAATGGTAATATCATTTGTGGTAGAGAAATGCTTGGGGAGTGGGGAAATGGTATTTTCCTAAGTTCTGATACCTGTAGTACTCATACACAAATTAGCACAATGATACCCTGGTGTGGACTCACTATACCATCAGTTGGTTTGTTAGTCGGTACAGAGGATTTAGGTGTATTCCTGTTCTCTGATGAAGGTGATAGTTTAGGTTCAAGAAACGAAGGTTTTATTAATTCCATAAATATCCAATCGCTCACACTAGATAACAACGGATACATTTACGCTGGTTTAGGACAAGATATGATATTAAGCTCTGGAGGTGTCTGGCGAAGACCGTCAAGTGAGATAGTTACATCAGTTAAACAAGAAAATAGTCAACCAACAGAATTCATACTCGAACAAAATTATCCAAATCCGTTTAACCCGAGTACAAAGATAAGTTGGTAGTCCCCAGTAGGCAGTCAGCAAACTCTGAAAATTTACGATGTACTAGGTAACGAGATTATGACTCTAATTGATGAGTACAAACCGGCAGGAAGATATGAGATAGAGTTCAACAGTCATTCCGGCGAAGTCCGGAATCTACCAAGCGGAGTGTATTTCTATCAGTTGCGTGCAGGTGACTATATAAATACAAAGAAGATGATTTTAATTAAATAAGTCACTAACCAATCATCCCTAATTAGGAGGTTGCAATGCGAATTCATTTTTACAAATCATTGTTGCTAATAACTCTATTAGTTGTGAGCAGTGGAGATTTAGTTGCCCAGGTAAACTGGACAAAGTACGTTGGAAATCCTCTCGGTTTAATAAATGGTGCCTCTGGCTCCTGGAACCGGAACGTATGCGAAGCAAGTGTATTATTCAATGCTGATTCTTCCAGATTTGAAATGTGGTTTTCAGGTACTGCCGGCAATCCAGTTTTTCCTTATAGAATTGGTTATGCAAAATCAATTGATGGTATATCCTGGGACTTGCATCCAGACCCCGTTCTTACTCCTACAAGTGGAACTTGGGATCAATACAATGTGCAATACCCTTTTGTAATTCGGGAAAATGGGCAATATAAAATGTGGTACTCTTCAAGTCTTCAACCCGATTATAATCAATGCAAAATCGGATATGCTACTTCACTGGATGGAATTGAATGGACTAAAGATACTCTGCATAATCCAATTTTTGAATCCGGAACAGATCCTTGGGAAGCAGGCGGTGTAATGGCTTGCTATGTAATGCCGGTTTCTGGCGGTTATAAAATTTGGTATACAGGCTTTACTACAGCATTAGCAAATGGAAATTTATATATAGGCTATGCAACATCTGAGGACGGCATCTCCTGGCAGCGAGACACAATAAATAATCCTGTATTAGAACCAGGTGTCGCAGGAGGATGGGAAGGTAAATGGGTGTGGTATCCGGAGGTATTATTAATTGATGAAATTTATTATATGGGGTATGCAGGTTCAAACATCGGTTTTTGGGCCAGAATTGATGTGGGATTAGCAACATCTTCTGATGGAATTGAATGGACAAAACACCAACAAAATCCGGTACTTTCGCCATCTTCAGGAATGTGGGATTGGCCAAAGGTAGAATGTAGCAGTATAAAATTAATAGGAGATTCATTGTGGATGTGGTACAGCGGAAATGCCTCTCTCATAAAATTTGGTCTTGCAACATCACTATTCGAACCCGTTTCAGTTGAACAAGAAACAACTCTGCCAACAGAATTCATACTCGAACAAAATTACCCCAATCCCCTTAACCCTTCAACAAAATAAAATACTCAATTCCGCAATTATCCTATGTTATAATTAAAGTGTTTGGACATTCTTGGTAATGAAATAGAATCACTAGGTAACGAAGAAAAAACAGTTGGCACTTATGATTTAACCTGGAATGCAGTAAACCTTCCAAGTGGAGTTTATTTCTACTGGTTGCAAGCTGGAGATTTTGTGCAAACAAGAAAAATGATTTTACTGAAGTAAGAAATAAATATTAATGGAAAGAAGGATAATATGTATTCAATATTCAAACAAAGAAAAACTTATATTTATTTTTATTGGGTGTAATATCACTGGCAGCCGCATTCATTGTCAGTATACCCGATAATCTGCCGGGCATTCTACTTGCTTTTTAAGTAGCGTGCTTTTTATTCTTGCATTTACACATAATTGGGTAAAGTCAAAGCCTTATGTCATACTACTCGTTTCTTCATTGGTGGGTTTTGTTGTTAGTGTAGTTTTACATAATGTTTTTGAAGCCGTAGGTAAGGGAACATTTCTTGAAGTGATAGGGGTATTCTTTTATATCAGCAATTTTTCTTTG
Organism: Ignavibacteriales bacterium; assembly: GCA_016709765.1. Taxonomy (NCBI): domain Bacteria; kingdom Pseudomonadati; phylum Ignavibacteriota; class Ignavibacteria; order Ignavibacteriales; species Ignavibacteriales bacterium. Next base: position 356,571 of record JADJMD010000009.1, on the reverse strand, counting down.
TCCAGCAGGTTTAATTATTGGCGGAATTGGATCTATGATTAAATTATATAAAAGTGGAGATAAATGACCTCTATTATAAAATTCTTATATGCTAGTTTTAATTAGTTGTTAGAGGAATATCAATAATGAAAACAAGATTTAATACTTTGATTAAGATTATACCTTGGCTTATTGGATTTCTGCTCTCAACAGCTGGGATGTCTTTGGGCTATGTTTTCGGCTCAGATACAGCCAGCCTTATGGGAGGTGAACCAGGAATATGGGCTCGTTTAAGTAAGGGTTTTGTTTGGGGTGGAGTTATATCTTGCCTGCAATGGCCAATAGTTCGAGCTGTTGGTGTGTCCCCTTTACGGCTTATTTTAGCAGGTGCTGTTGGCTTTGCAGTAGGCTATCCATTTGGCCAAACCGTCCAAGGCTTCTTCATTTACAATTGGAACCTGCACTTGACGGGATATTGGTTGTGCATTATTACATTCAGTTTGTTTCTAGGAGTGCCACAATGGTTGATACTCCGTCAGCAATTGAAACTTGCAAACCTTTGGATCTTGTTAAACGTGTCAGGATGGCTGCTGAGGGGTCTTTTATCGCTCAATGGAGGTATGGCTGATTTTGGATACGGTATTGTGACCGGACTTGGGCTAGTCTGGCTTGTGCATTCCGAGCAGACAAATCGAAGTTTAAATGAGTCAGTAAATTCAACTTTTATTCAAGCTGAATAGGATGGAATAATTAAAGTGTTTTAGATTCGATTAGAGGAAATTTATAATATTGAATTAAATGCCGCTAATCTTCTGAGTGGAGTTTATTTCTAAAGAATGCAAGCGGGTTCTTTCGTTGAGACTAAAAAAATGATTTTATTAAAATTTAATAACCCCAAACTTGATTTGATCTGCATCAACGAAAATTTTGATTTTGATAAATTGGATTACTTCGCCAAGGAAGTACTTTTAAAAATTAATCAGCTTTTTCCTGATTGGCTGCATTATGCTAAAAATGATGAAGAATGGGAAACTAGATTTAACATTGAATGGCCTTCGCCATTTGAGGGAAATCCTGATTTATGGGTATCAACTGCCTCTGGGGATTATTGTGATTTACAGGTTGGGTTTGGTTACAATCATTTACATATGTTTTATGATCATCGAGAGTTAAAAACTCTTGAAAGCTGGATATTGAAAGTAAATGAATATTTGACTTTGATAAAATCAGAGGAATTAATTGCTGTGGGTTCCTACGTTGTATGGTTCCTAAAAACATATAGTTTTGTTACAAGATCTAAGTATGAGGAACTAGTTAAAAATAATAATCTTTTCGAGGCTTACTCCTGGCTTGGTACTTACAACTACCCAAAGTAAAACATTCTGTGATTATACAATTATAATTTGTTTTCTTAACTATTAATTTTGTTTTAGTTTCTAAAAATTTATTTGAGCTGCTTTATGAAAGTTTTTATTGAACACTTTAAGGTTTCTCTTTCCGACAACAAACATCTTTATATAGTAAGCACATTTACTTTTATCAATTACAAAAGATGAATTGATCCAGAAATTATTTTAATCCACATCATCTACAATTAAAGTAAACAATCCAGCAATTATCATTGATGCACCACCAAGAAGTAGGGCATAAATTGCTTCGCCGCCAACAATGTTTTTTACAAAGAAACCAAGAATTGCTGCTGCAGTAATTTGTGGTATGACAATAAAGAAATTAAAGATGCCCATGTAAACTCCCATTTTTTCAGCAGGAAGTGAACCGGCAAGAATTGCGTAAGGCATTGCAAGTATTGATGCCCACGCTAAACCAATTCCCAATTCTGATACTAAAAGGAGGTTAGGGTCTTTTATAAAATAAAATGATGCGAAAGAAATTCCTCCAATGATAAGAGAAATCATATGAACAGTTTTTCTGTTTGTAATCTTTGCAACCCACATAATCACAAACGCCATAACTGCGGCAAATCCATTGTAAACTGCCATTAAAACTCCAACCCAATCTGCTCCCTGATTATACAACTCTGAAGAAGGATCGGTTGCACCATAAATATGATGTGTTACTGCAGGAGTTGTATAAATCCACATTGCAAATAAAGCAAACCAGGAAAAGAATTGAACAACTGCAAGCTGTTTCATCGTCTTTGGCATATTGTAAAGATCATTTAAGATAGAAACCAATCCACCAGTAGTTTTATTTTGATTTGTAAAAAATCCAGCCATTATCTGAAGTAATCCAAAAATGATTGAACCAACAAATAAAACATAAAGTCCAAAATCATTTTCGTGCAGCACAAAGTGAAGGATTGCAGAACCAACAAATCCAACAAAAATCCAGATCAAACCATTTTTGTTAAATGATGTTGCTGAAATTAAATTGCTAATAGAAGTTTTTGATTGAGATAATTTCTTTTCTTCATCAGTAAACTTTTTTAATTCTTCAGGTGAATATTCTTTTGTTGAAAATACAGTGTAGAGCACTGCAAACAGAAAAACTGCACCGCCAATGTAGAATGAGAACTTAACTGAGTCAGGGATTTCTCCAGCTGCTGCAGTATTTGCAATACCAAACCAGTTTGTCATCATATACGGTAAAGCGGAAGCAACGATTGCGCCAATTCCAATAAAAAAACTTTGCATAGAAAACCCAACAGTCCGCTGTTCCGAAGGCAGCATATCTCCAACAAATGCTCTAAAAGGTTCCATTGAAATATTTATTGATGCATCCATAATCCAAAGCATTCCGGCGGCTACCCAAAGTGTTGGAGAGTTTGGCATAAAAATAATTGCCGCTGATGCAAGCAAAGCTCCAACTAAAAAGAATGGTCGTCTTCGTCCAAGTTTGTTCCAGGTTCTGTCACTCCAATGTCCTATGATTGGCTGAACAATTAGTCCTGTAACTGGTGCGGCTATCCAAAGAATTGGAATTGAATCGATGCTTGCTCCTAGAGTTTCAAATATTCTACTTACATTTGCATTTTGAAGAGCGAATCCGAATTGAATGCCAAGAAATCCGAAACTCATATTCCAGATTTGCCAGAAGGAAAGACGCGGTTTGTTCATTAAGTGTTCTCGAGTATTATTAAATTAGCAATGGCTAAAAATAGTAAATCGTTTTTAATTTAGATAACAAAGTTTACAAAATTTAGTTTGGTATCATGAAAATAGACATAAATAAAATAAAAGTAGTTCCGAAATTAATTAGTAATGGTTTTGAACTTTGCGTTTATGGAGAACCAGATAATGACGTTCAAGTATGGATTAATAACAATTCATTTCACATAAGTTCAGCAGATAAATACACTAACATTAATATTCCAAGTGGAATAAAGCTTTCAGACATTTTTTTAGATGCAGAACAATTTGAATGGATGGATGGATTTAGTCCCAATTTGAATAAGAAATTACATATCGGCCATTTCTCAAATCTAGTTATTAGCAAATCATTCAAATCACTTGGAGTATGCAAAAAAACAGTTAGCATTTATGGAGACACTTTGGAAGGGGAAGTGAAAACAGAAGATGCAGTGTTATCCTTAAATAATTATCAAAAATACTTCCAATTTATTGCGGACAAATCTTTTATGGCTTCGGAAGTTAAATACGGGGGTAATTTACTGAAAAACGGTTCAGGAGATTATGAAGGGACACAAATTTTTGAAATAGGTGCAGAAAAAATTGTGGGAATAAAAAGCAATGGGCAAACATCATATTTTTATCAGGATGTTTCACTTGCTGAACTACTAAATGCACCAACACTTTATTTGACAGGAAAAGAGCAAAGTAATCATTTTGAAATTCTTAAAAAACTTTTTCCAAATACAAGACATATTGGTTTAGGTTTAGTTAAAATATCAGGATTAAAAATGTCAAGTCGAATGGGAAATGTTATTTTAATCGATGAATTTATTGATCAAGTAAAGGGATCATTTAATGATGATTTGCAACTTATTTATAATGTATTTGCAGGTTTTATTTTAAAATCAAATCCGGAGGTAGATAAAGTTATAAACTTGGATATAATAAATAATCCTAAAAATTCAGCAGGATTATATTTGAGCTATACAATGGCTCGGTTAAAAAGTGCAGGATGTGAGTTGAAACCTATTGATTATTTTAATTCAAGAGAATTAGAGTTTGCCTATTTAAAGTCAAAATATAATTTGAAACCGAATATTCTTTTTGAGGCATTAGTTGAACATTGCAAGGATATAAACTCACTATACCCAAACTTTAGAATACAAAATAGCAGTGAAAATAGAAAAATGTTCGAATTAAAATTGTCCGATTTGATTTACGGATGCAGTAAGTTGGGATTGTTTACAATTAGTAAAGTGTGAAAAATCATGTAGCGTAGACAAAACATTATTAAACTTTTTATATGGCAATGAAGATAGAAGATATAATAAATAAAGTAGTATCAACTCCTAATGCAGCGTTCTTTTTTACTCCGCAAATTTATGGAAAGAGTGACTCATATTTATTTCTAAAGCCGAAAGAAATTATAACTGTAAAATCTTTACGAGATCTGGATCAAAAATTATCTCAGATAGACAATCTAGTAAACAAAGGAATTTATGGATATTCTTTGATCAATTACGAAGCAGGATATTTATTAGAAAAGTCTTTGAACTATCTATTACCTAGAAATGAAAAATTGTTTCAATTTTTCTTTTATGATAAAAAGGAAGTACAGAAAATAAAATCATTTGATATTGATTTTAGTGAAAGCGAAAAGTATAAAATTAAAAATTTCAAACTGAATAAATTAAAAGATGATTTTGTAAAATCAATTAAAAAAATTAAATCATACATTGAAGAAGGTGACACTTATCAAGTTAATTACACAATAAAAGGTAATTTTAATTTTAGTGGTTCCTTTTCAGGATTATTTAACAATCTTGTGTTCAATCAATCTGCTAAATACACATCCATTATCAATAATTCTAATGATATAATTATTTCTTTATCTCCGGAATTATTCTTTGAAATTAATAAAAGTAAAATCATTTCAAAGCCGATGAAAGGGACATCAAGGAGGGGAATAGAGTTGACCATTGATGCGCTTGCAAAATATGAATTGGAGAATAGTGAAAAAAATCGTGCTGAAAATGTTATGATAGTTGATATGATTCGAAATGATTTGGGCAAGATTAGTAAATACGGTTCAGTGAAAGTTAAAAATTTGTTTGAAGTTGAAAAGTATGAGTCAGTTTATCAAATGGTAAGTACGATTGAAGCGAAGATGCGAAAAAATATTAGTCTTTCTGAAGTTATAAAAAATATATTCCCTTGCGGATCAATTACAGGTGCTCCAAAAATCAGAACAATGGAAATTATTAATGAATTAGAAAAAGATAAACGTAATATTTATACAGGCGGAATCGGCTTGATTAGAAATAATAAAATTACTTTTAATGTTCCGATTAGAACTTTAACAATTAATAAAAAATCCGGCAACGGAACAATTGGACTTGGAAGTGGGGTCGTTTGGGATAGTGTAGCTGAAGAAGAATATGAAGAGACAAAATTGAAAGGGAACTTTTTATCGCATCCTGAAAAACCTTTTGAAATTTTTGAAACAATGCTTTTAAAGGATGGGAAAATATTTTTAGTTAAAGATCATCTAAATAGAATGCAGCAGACAGCAGAATATTTTCTTTTTTGTTTTGATAAAAAGCTTATTGAATCCCAATTAAATCAAATCATAAAAAATACTGACCACAAGTCGTATCGAATAAGAATTGCATTAGATAAATTTGGAAAATTGACACATTCAATTTTGGCTTTACAAGAGTTACCAAAATGTATCAATGTAATCATTTCGAATAAAAGAGTTAGTGCTAATAACAAATTTCAATATTTTAAAACTACTAATCGTATCCTGTACAATTCAGAGTATAAAAAATATTCCTCAATAGGCTTTTTTGATGTTATCTTTATTAATGAGTCCAATGAGATTTCAGAAGGTGCGATTACAAATATATTCATTCACAATAACGATATAATATCAACTCCGCATACGAATGCTGGCATATTGCCTGGAGTTTATCGAAAACATTTATTAAAAAATAATTCAATGATCCGTGAACGAAGAATATATCTGAAAGATTTAATTGAAGCTGATAAAATTGTGTTAACAAATTCTGTTCGGGGTGAGATTGAAGTGGGTAAATTATACCTTAACGAAAGCGAATTTATGGAGTACAAATAGTCATAAATCTCAGTGCGTGGTGCAACAGCATATTTATTTTATTTTCTATATTTTGCAAACAAATAATTAATCAACACAAAAATGCCAAAATCAATAACTGAAACATCAAAAAGGAAAAAAGAGCACATTGAACTTTGCTTAACGGACAAAGTTGCATTTAATTCTAAGACGAACGGTTTTGATAAATATGACTTTATACATAGCGCTATAACTGAAGTTGATATTTCAAAAATTTCATTTCAGACAAAATTATTTTCTAAGAAAATTAATTATCCTTTTCTTATTTCTTGCATGACTGGTGGAACCGAGGAAGCAGAAAATATAAATAATAGACTTGCGGAAATTGCTGAAGAATTAAAAATACCAATAGGAGTTGGAAGCCAAAGACAAGCATTAGAAAATAAAGATCATCACAATTCATACAAAATAATACGGAAAAAAGCTAAAAGTGTGCCTGTGTTTGGGAATATTGGGGCAGCACAGGTTGTTCAATCAAAGAACATTTCTGAAATATTATTATTAATTGAAATGCTTGAGGCAGATGCGTTTGTGGTTCATTTAAATCCGTTACAGGAACTTCTGCAAAAAGAAGGCGAACCAAGATTTGTTGGATTGTTAAAAAAAATAGAAAAGTTGGTTCAAAAATCTAAAGTACAAATAATTATTAAGGAAGTTGGTTCCGGAATAAGTAAAGATGCTGCGATAAAACTTTTAAATGTTGGCGTGCGTGGTATTGATGTTGCTGGTGCAGGTGGAACAAGCTGGGCTGGAGTTGAATTACTTAGAAATAAATCAACGGATAATGAATTTTGGGATTGGGGATTGCCAACTTCATTTTGTCTGAAAGAAATTTATCCATTAAAAAAGAAATATAATTTTACGTTAATCGGTTCCGGTGGAATCAATTCGGCATCGGATCTTGCTATTGCTTTTGCATTGGGCTCTGATATAGTTGCATCGGCAAGAATTATTTTGCAAACTCTCATAAATAAAGATGAGGAAGCAGTAATAAAATTAATCGTAAATTGGTTCGAGCATCTAAAAAAGATTATGTATCTGACGGGTTCTCATGATCTTACTCAATTAAAAGAAGATAAATTAATTTTAAAGGAATTATTGTTTTGAAGTTAAATAAAATAAAGAGCTTCTCATCCTTTTATGAAAGAGAACGAAAAGTAATCGATAAAAAACTAAAAAAATCTTTAATGAATAGAAATCCATTCTCACTTTATGGTCCAGCTTCTTACATATTAGAAAGTAGCGGCAAGCGATTAAGACCACTACTTGTATTACTTTCAGCACGAGCAGTTGGCGGGAGTTATAAGCAGTTTTATAATGCAGCACTATCTGTTGAAATGCTTCACAACTTTACGCTTGTTCACGATGACATAATGGATAATGCTGATTTACGACGAGGTAATTTAACACTTCACAAAAAATACAATTTAAATACAGCAATTCTTACAGGGGATATTCTTGCTGCCGTAGCGTATGAATTTCTGCTAAAAGATTGTAAGATAAATGCAAAGCAAGCATTGGATTCATTTACCAAAGGGTTGGTTGAAGTTTGTGAAGGCCAAAGTTTGGATACCGAATTTGAAACACGCAAGAATGTTTCTCTTCCGGAATACATAAAAATGATTGAGAAAAAAACTGCCGCTCTTGCTAGAATGTGCTGTGAACTTGGTGGCTATCTTGCAAATGGAAACCAGGATGATATAAAAGCACTTTCTAATTATGGAAAATACCTTGGAATTGCTTTTCAAATACAGGATGATCTGTTAGATATTATTGCCGATAAATTTGAGTTTGGAAAACGAATCGGTGGTGATTTGATGGAAGGGAAAAAAACATTTTTATTTATTGAAGCACTCGAAAAGGCAAAAGGGAAAGACAAAACTGATTTATTAAAAGTTATTTCAAATAAAGGTATCAAAGAAAATCAAATAAATTATTATAAAAAGATTTATGAAAAACTTGGTGTTATTGATGATGCAAAATTTGCGATCCGTAGTTATTCAAAGAAAGCATTAAGATCAATAAATAAACTATCCAATAAAGGGGAAATAGAAATATTCCACTGGCTGGCTGATTCATTAATTAAACGAAATAAATAATGATTGAAAAAATAGTTAAGATAGTTAATAAAGCCGGATTGCATACACGTCCTGCAGCAACAATTGTAAAACTAGCGGCAAAATATAAAAGTGACTTTTATATTTATCGGGATGGAATGAGTATAAATGGTAAAAGTATTATTGGGGTTATGACTCTTGCAGCTGAAATTGGTTCAGAGTTGACACTAACTTTTGAAGGTGCAGATGAACAAAAAGCTTGCGATGAAATTGTTGCTTATTTTGAAAGGGGATTTGACGAGTTATGAAATCTTTTAAAGACATATATAAAAAATCTGAAAACAAAATTACAGGAATTGCCGCCGCACCTGGAATTGTTATTGGTCAGGTATACTCATTTTCAAAAGAAAAACTTGAGATTAGCAAAGCACCAATTACCGATATTGAAGAATCAATAAAAAATTTTCACGAGGCTTTAAAGCAATCCAAAAAAGAATTAAATAAAATTTTTGGGATTGCTCGTGAAAAAATGGATGAAGTTAGAGCCGCAATATTTGAGGCTCAGGTTATGATACTTGATGATCCGATCTTAATTGAAAATATTGAAACAAGAATTCAAAAAGAAAAAATCCAACCTGAATTTATTGTTGCGGATGAAATATCAAAATATCAAGAGTTGATGATCATTTCGCACGAATCTTATATGAAAGAACGTGCACACGATATTGAAGATATTAAACATAGAATCATTCGCAATTTGCAAAAGAAAAGATGGCAATCAAAAATTGATAAGAACTTGATTGTTGTTAGTGAATCGTTAACTCCTGCCGACACATTACTTTTTTCTGGAAGAGAAGCGTTAGCTTTTGTTACTGATCATGGTGGTCTTACATCGCATGCGGCAATTATTTCTCGTTCGTTAAATATTCCTGCAGTTGTGGGTACACACAATGCTTCAACCCTTATTAAAGATGGTGATACAATTATTGTGGATGGTTTTCATGGTTACATCATTACAAATCCCACGGAAGATCAAATAGATTTCTTTAAAGAAAAACAAAAGAAATTATTTGAACTGCAAAAAGGTTTGGATGAATTAAAAGATCAGCCTGCAATTACGCTGGATGGAAAAGAAATTAAGCTAGATGCCAATGTGGATGTTACCGGCGAGATTGATATGGTAATTACAAGCAACGCAAATGGAATTGGACTTTATAGATCTGAGCAGATTTTAAATGAGCTTGGTAGTTTTCCTGATGAAGAAGAACAAACTATTATTTATTCCAAACTTGCATCCAGAATTTATCCAAAGGTCATAACAATTCGCGCTTTTGATATCGGTGGTGATAAATTTCGATTTAATGATTACAAAGAGCCAAATCCATTTTTGGGTTTGCGCGGGATTAGATTTCTTTTAGAAAATGAATCACTATTTCGTACTCAAATAAGAGCAGTATTAAGAGCAAGTGAAACTAAAAATATTCGTTTTATGATTCCAATGATTTCGACTTTAGATGAAGTCTGGCGATCACAAAAAATTATTCAGGAATGTAAGACTGATCTGAAAAAAGAAAAAATAAAATTTGATAATCATATTAAAATTGGGATTATGATTGAAGTTCCATCCGCTGCCGTTATGGCCAAAGAATATGCAGAAGAGATCGATTTTATAAGTATCGGAACAAATGATCTTATCCAATATATGATGGCAGTTGATCGAGGTAACGACCTTGTAACTAATTTATATCAAGAATTTAGCCCTGTTGTAGTTAGAACGATTCATCACATTGTTGAAGCAGCAAAGAATAGTAAAATTCCTATCAGTATTTGTGGGGAAATGGCAGCTGATACACTTGCAATTCCATTGCTTGTTGGATTAGGTTTGGATTCATTGAGTATGAGTCCAGCAACAATTCTTTACGCAAAAAGGATAATTCGTGATTTTGAATTTAAGAAAGCAAAAATTTTAGCGGAAGAATGTTTGCAGTGCAAAACTGAAATTGATATTCAGAAAAAAGTAAAAAAGTTTTTTGAGGAAAATAATATAACAAGAACAAGGAATATTATATAAATATGAAAATTATAGATTACGTTAAAAAGTACGATCCGCAAAATCAATTTGATGTTTTAATAAATACATATAAACAAATTGAGTTTGCTTGGAGCAATAATTTTAAAATTGATGGAATCACATCGAGTGAAATATCAAACATAATTATTAGTGGTCTTGGCGGCTCAGCAATTAGTGCTGATCTTATTAAAAACTTTTTAAGCGATGAAATCACTCTTCCTATTGCGGTTAACAGAAACTACAATTTGCCAAAGTTTGCAAATAAGAATACATTGTTCATTGCATCTTCATATTCCGGCAATACTGAAGAAACAATTTCAGCATTAACACAAGCAATTGAAGTAGGTTGCAAAATTGTTTGTATCACAACGGGCGGCGAAGTTGAAACAATTGCAAAAAGTAAAAATATTTCTTGCGTTAAAGTTCAAACTGGATTTCAGCCACGTTATTCACTTGGTTTAAGTTTTTTTTCGTTGTTAAAAGTTTTTCAAGAATTAAAACTTATTTCTGATCAAACATCTATTGTAGAAAAAATAATTAAGATTTGGAAACAAAAAGGAATTGAGTATTCGCAAGATGAAAACTTTGCGCATAATTTTGCAGAATCTTTTGTGGGATTTATTCCTGTTATTTATTCCGTTGTTGACTCCACTAGCGCAGTTGGCTATAGATTTAAATGTCAGTTTAACGAAAATTCAAAACTTCATGCATTCCACAATGAAATACCCGAGATGAATCACAATGAAATAATTGGCTGGGAATCATACCAGGAAAAAATGTTTCATTCAAAAATCATAAACATTATTGATGAAACTTATCATCCACAAATACAAAAGAGATTTGAAATATTAAAAGATCTATTTTCAAAGAGCGGAGTTGAAACGCTTAGTTTAAAAAGCAGTGAAAAATTATTTAAAGTTCGTTTACTTGATTTAATTTATTTATGTGATTGGATTACTTATTATACAGGAGTTTTAAGAGGTTTTGATCCTAGTGAGATAGATAATATTTATGAACTTAAAGATAGATTAAAATAGATTTGGGAATTAATTAAGCGTTATAAATTGCTTTTTAACACCTTTCAGAATTATAAAATTTATGATTACAGTTTTAGAAGTGATAAAACTATCTACAGATTATCTTCAAAAAAAAGGTGTAGAATCTCCTAGAGCAAATGCTGAAATTCTGTTAGCTGAGATTCTTAAATGCAAAAGATTAGAACTTTACCTTGCCTTTGATAAGCCACTTACCGAAAATGAAGTTCAACTGTATAGAGAAACGATCCGTAAAAGGGGATTGAGGATTCCGCTTCAGTACATTGTTGGTAATGTTGAATTCTATGGTTTGAAATTAATTGTAAATGAAAATGTTCTGATTCCACGAACAGAAACTGAATTACTTGTTGAGCAGATTATAAATGAATCAGATAAAAATATAGTACTAAAAATTCTTGATATTGGCGTTGGCAGTGGAAATATTTCAATAGCAATTGCAAAGAATTTACCCATCTCAAAAATTTTTGCAATCGATATAAATGAGGGCGTATTAAATACAGCAAAACAAAATGCAGCATTAAATATTTTAGAAAATCAGATTGAGTTCAAATTGTTTGATATATTTAAAGACAATGTAAATGAACTTGGAAAATTTGATTTGATTGTTTCTAATCCACCTTATATTTCTAATAGTGATTTTGATGAACTCGAGCCAGAGTTAAAAGATTATGAGCCAAAGATTGCTTTAACTGATCATTCTGATGGGGTTTCTTTTTACAGTAAAATAATTTCTTCGTCTAAAACACTTTTAAATGCTAATGGTAAATTATATTTTGAAATGGGAAAAGATCAATACCGCAAAATTTCTGAAATGATGAACTACGAAGGATTTACAAATATTAAAATCACAAAAGATTATTGCGGAATAGAAAGAATAATTTGTGGAGAACTTAAATGAGAGCCCTTGTTCAAAGAGTTTCCGAAGGCGGAGTTTACATTACAAATGAAAATTATAAAGCTGAAATTGGAAAGGGAATTGTAATTCTACTTGGAATTAAATCTGATGATACTGAAAACGATTTGTTATTTGTAGCAGATAAATGTTCAAAGCTAAGAATATTTGAGGATGAAAATGATAAAATGAATTTATCTTTAAAAGATGTTAATGGTGAGGTATTAATTATTTCTCAATTTACCTTATACGGTGATGCACAAAAAGGAAATAGACCGAGTTTTACAGATGCGGCTCGTCCAGAAATAGCTATTCCAATTTATGAAAAGTTTGTTGAGCGCATGAAAAGTAATCTGGGTGAAGGTAAAATTAAAACTGGAATCTTTGGTGCGATGATGCAAGTGAAAATTATTAATGATGGTCCGGTTACAATTTTAGTTGAATCAAAAAATTGGAATACAAATTGATCCCTGTTTTAATGATATTTATTGATGGGGTTGGAATTGGAAAGAATGATTTAGAATATAATCCATTTTTTAAATATGGATTTGAATCATTTGAAAAAATACTTGGTGAAATACCGCATTTAGAAAATCCAAAATTAAGTAGTAATGGCATTTATTGTTTTCCTGTGGATGCAACTTTGGGTGTAGAAGGTTTACCGCAGAGCGGAACAGGTCAAGTATCAATATTTTGCGGAATGAATGCTCCAAAATTTGTTGGCAAACATTTTGGACCATTTCCGTATTCAACTACAATTCCGATTATTGAAAAAGAAAATATATTTAAAGCATATAAAGAATTAGACATGTCTCCTTATTTTGCTAATGCTTACCCTAAAGTATTTTTTGATTATTTAAAATCTGGAAAAACAAGATTAAGTGTAACATCATTAAGCTGCCGTTTAACAGGCATTAAGTTAAATTCGATAAAAGAGATCAGAAGAAAGACTGCGCTTACCGCTGAGATTACAAATGAACGATGGAATCGTAAATTAAAATATCAACTTAAGGTAATTAGTCCTGAAATAGCGGCAGCAAGATTATTAAAAACTGCGTTGAAATATGATTTTACTTTATTTGAATTTTTCTTAACAGATCATTTAGGACATGGAAGAATTCCCGATGAGTTTGCAACGATCTACAAAAATTTAGATAGATTTTTGTTAAAAATATTGTCAGAAATAAATCAAAGTCAGATAACCTTAGTTATTTGTTCAGATCACGGAAATTTTGAAGATCTATCGGTAAAAACACATACATTGAACCCAGCCTTGACAATTACTGCCGGCATTCATGCCAAAGAATTAGCTGAAGAAATCATAGATCTATCTGATATTAAACCATCAATTTTAAAATATTGTACTTGAAGAATTATCCATTTATAAAAACTACAATTGCATTTATAATTGGAATTTTAGCATCAAACATATTCCAATTTAATATAAAGTATATCGCGATTATACTTTTCCTCTCCATATCACTTATAATAATTATTATTTCTAAAAACTTTCATTTTAGATATAGTAAAATTATTTCTTCAACCTTTTTGTTTTTACTGATTTTCAGTTTTGGTTTTTTCATTGCCAATCAGAATCAAACAAAAATTATTTCTCCACTTAGTGAATATCAAAAAGAAAAGAACTCTCAATTATATGCACAAGTTATAGATGTTGAACTTAAAAGATCGTTTGAAATAGTTTTTACGGTTAAGACTGATTCTATATTGATAGATAACAAAATTATTGTAACTGATGATAAATTGATTTGTAAATTCAGAGGCGATGATGAACAAAGAAAATATATTTATGATAAAATAAACTCTGGAAATAATATCTGCTTAACTGGCACTTATCAAAAGGGAAGAGAGAGAAGAAACCCTGGGGAATTTGATTATGATAAATATCTCAAGCAAAATGGTATAACCGGATTATTTATTTCATACGATGCAGATAGCATTTCTATCCTTAACTCTGAGAAGGATATTTTTAATTCAACAGTCCATTCTGTAAGAAAGACAATTGATAAAATAATTCACGATCTTCAAGATCAGCAAACTGGGGGATTGTTACGCGGATTAATTCTTGCTGACAGAAGTGAGATAGACTACGAAACTAAAAATGAGTTTATAAATTCAGGCACTGTACACATACTTGCAGTATCAGGGTTGCACGTAGGGTACGTGCTCGTGATATTTATTTTCATCTTCGGACGGTTTGGAATTTATCTTCGATCAACGCTAACCATACTTGGATTATTGGGATTTATGTTTTTAACAGGTGCTCCCCCATCTGTTTTTAGGGCAACATTAATGGCCATTGTAATTATTATTGCTTTCCTTTCGAACAGAACTACAAATATTATTAATTCAATTTCAATTGCAGCATTTATAATACTTTTAATTAATCCTAATGAGATTTATAATCCAGGGTTTCAGTTATCATTTTCAGCGGTACTTGCTATTGGAATATTGTACCCTTACTTTCAAAGAAATATTTACAAACTGCATCTAAAACAAAAATGGATTGAGTATATTTTATTATTCTTTGGAGTTTCTTTATGTGCGCAGATCGGTACATTGCCATTTACTCTTGCATATTTTAGTAAACTTTCTGTTATAGCTTTATTGGCAAACTTAATTGTTATTCCTGCTGTTGGGGTGATAATCGGAATTGCATTTATAACCATATTTATAGGATTATTTTCTTATAGCATTGCAATATTTTTTGCAGCGACAAACGATTTAATTTCAGGATTGATGATCGATTTTATCAGATTCACAGGTCGGTTAGATTTTTCTTTTTTGTGGATAAGAAATTATTCATTATATGATTCAATTATATTTTATACCGGATTAGCTTTAATTTTATTTGTGATTCAAAAATCAAATAAGCGGTTATTAAAAATTGCTTTACCAATCCTCATAATTCTTTCGATGATTATTATCACCACTTTTGATAATAAAGAACTTCTGACAAAAAATAAATTAAGTGTATTCATGATAGATGTTGGGCAGGGTGATACTTTTTTAATTAAATTTCCTAATGGCAAAACAGCCCTAATAGATGCTGGTGAAGCAAATCCATTTATAGATAATGGTGAAAGGGTAATTATACCATTATTAGATTACCTTGGAATTAATAAAATTGATTATGGATTTATTTCTCATCTCGATCTAGATCATTATGGCGGATTTGTTTCATTAATTTATCAAACCAAGATAAATAAAATATTTAGACCATTACCAGATTCATCAGAAAAATCAGTAAGATTCGAAAAGTTTCTGATGGAAAAGAAAGTAAAAGCAGATATCTATGATAGAAAATCTTTTTATGTAGGGAACACAAAAATATATTTTTTAAATGATCCTGAGAGTTTCTCATATAAAAGCTTCTCAAGTAATGATAAAAGCGGTGTTTTGAAAATTGTATTCGGTAAAACATCATTTTTATTCGTTGGTGATTGCGAACATCCCGCAGAGTATTTTCTTGCTTCCAATTTTAGGGAAATGCTGGATTCGGATGTATTAAAGGTTGGGCATCATGGAAGTTCAACGGGATCATCAATAGCATTTTTGAATTTGGTTTCACCAAAAATATCTTTGGTTAGTGCAGGAATAAAAAATAAATTTAAACATCCCTCGGAAGAAGTTATTAATTCTTTGGAAAATATAAATTCCAAGATTTACAGAACGGATCAGATGGGTGCTATATTATTGCAATCGGATGGACAAAATATTAAACAAGTAAACTGGAAATAAATATATAAAAGAAAGGTTAGTTATGTCAAAAACGATTCAAGTAGGTATAATTATGGGCAGTGACTCTGATCTTCCGATTATGAAAGAAGCATCAGGTATTTTAAACGAATTTGGAATTACAAATGAGATGAAAATTATTTCAGCTCATCGCAGTCCGCACCTGCTTGTTGAATACGCAAGCAAGGCTCATGAAAGGGGAATGAAAGTATTTATTGCAGGCGCTGGTGCTGCAGCTCATTTACCCGGTGTTACAGCAGCGTTTACTCCATTACCTGTTATTGGTGTTCCAATAAAATCAAAATCCTTAGAAGGATTAGATTCACTTCTTTCAATAGTACAAATGCCATCTGGTGTTCCTGTTGCAACCGTGGCAATAAACGGATCTAAAAACGCCGGTATTCTTGCGGCTCAAATACTCGGAACCGGAAATGCGGATATCCAAAAAAAGATTATAGATTTCAAAAAGAAATTGTCTGAAGAATCAATAAAAAAGAATGAAAAAATAGATATAAATAAATGATCTTTAATCGAATTTTAATTCTTGGCATAAAACTATCTATAAATAATTTTTATAAAAAATATTGATATAAAACTTGTGTAAAATTAAAATAATAGTTAAAATCTGCTCACAATTAAGGAGCATTTTTATTTATTTAGCTTACCTCATAAATTATTCATCTTATAAAGCTTAAGATTTAATTATTTGGTATTGGATTTGTGTAGTATGTATATGTATTAAAGTGTTGTTTGATCTCCAAACAACAATTAAATCTATAACTAACTTAATATCTTCTCAACTATTTCACGGAGGTTCTATGTCAAAATCGTTCCGGTTACTTAATCTTTCTTTTTTAAGTTTGGTAATGCTGATATTTTCATCTCAGTCATATACCCAGGATGTAACAAATAATCAATTTGGTCCTGCTCCTCATAATAAAATTAGTGATTTAGGTGGTCAAAATGTTACAATTCCTATAGAGGCTAATACTGGATATGGAAATGATGCTATTGCTGGACCATTTGTTTCCGTTCCAGTTCCTTCAGGTACGCCTGTAAGTACAGTGGGTGGAAATTTTTCGGCAGCATTTTTAGCCGGTGCTGATTTTGATGCGAATGGAGTTTATTATGCATGTACCTATGGTGGTGCATTAGGTGCAAGTACGCTAATAACTGTCGATCTTTCAACTGGTGCGCCAACACTTGTTGGTACTATTACTGGTATCACTCAATATCCAACTTCATTAGCTTTCAACAAAGCTAATAGTACTTGGTATTATGGTGAAACTGATGGAGTAACATCTAAATTATTTACAATTGATATTACCACTGGTGCAGCAACTTTAGTCGGAACTATTACAGGTGTTGCCGGATTGATTGGAATGGCTATTGATTGTGATGGAAATGCTTATGGTGTTGACATTTCTACAGATCAATTATATTCGATTAATCTTTCTACAGCAGTCCCAACAGCAATTGGTTCTTTAGGTTTTGATGCAAGTTATGCTCAAGATTGTGATTTTGATGCAGCAACAGGAACTCTTTATTTAGCTGCTTACAATGTCACTTCAAGTGCGGGTGAATTAAGAACTGCTAATCTAACTACGGGTGCTACTACTTTAGTTACAAGTTGGGGCGCCGTAGAAATCGCTGGTTTTGCGATAGATAATACTTGCGGTTTACCTTGCCCTGTAGGTCAATCAAGTAATCCAAGTCCTGCAAGTGGTACAACTGGTGTTGATGTTAATGCACCAGGAAATGCAACCTGGACAAATGGTGCTAATACAACACAAGTAGAAGTATTTTTTGGACCAGTTGGGAACGTAGTTTCTGTTTATAGCGGAACACCAATTACTTCATTGGCAATTCCAAGTCCATTACTATATGCAACCACATATCAATGGAGAGTTGTTTGTAAAAATGATACTTGTAGTGCTCCAGCAGCAACATGGTCATTCACCACAATGCAAAACCCACTGTTAGTACAAGATACAATAACAGTATATCCACAAAGTTTAGATTACTGGACAGGAACCACAGATGGTGTTACAAAAACACAAGTAAGTATAGTTGATGGTAATAACACACTAGATGGCTGGATGAAATTTGATATAAGTGGAATTCCATTAGGTTCAACAGTTACGGGAGTAACCTTCAAAGGATACGTAAATGCAACAAACTGGCCATATTGGTCATTAACACCAATGGCATTGGATCCAGTTGCCGGTACTGCCGCAAATATTTATGCAGCAATCCAGGCTGGTGAATTACAAGGTACAGCGTATTTATTTTCAAATGAAGCAAGTACATATACCACAGGTCCAAAAACCTATCCATTGGTAGATGGTAATATACTTGGAGATTTGACAGCAGCAGTAGCAAACGGTTGGTTTGCAATGGGAATGTCATCAAGAGATAACAGTGCAACATTCTTTATAACATTTGATGGATGGGCTCAAGCAAATCCACCTTCACTTTTTATAAATTACGAGTATGTTACACCAGTTGAATTAACATCATTTGCAGCAACCACAGATAACAAGAATGTAAATTTAAATTGGTCAACAGCAACTGAATTGAACAACAGCGGCTTCCAGGTAGAAAGAAGCAGTGGAAGTGAATACCAGGTTGTAGGATTTGTGGCAGGCCACGGAACAACAACAGAAGTTCAAAACTATTCATACAGTGATAAAAATGTTGATGCAGGCACTTATACATACAGACTAAAACAAGTAGATTTTGATGGAACATTTGAATATTCAAATGCCATAGAAGTTGAAGTATTAGGCGTAAAAGAATTTGCATTAGGTCAAAACTATCCAAATCCATTCAATCCAAGTACAAAAATAAACTTTAGTTTAGCAGTAGACAGCAAAGTAAGCTTAAAGATATTTGATGTATTAGGACAGGAAGTAGCAACATTGATAAATGGACAATTAGCAGCAGGAAGCCAGGAAGTTTCCTTTAATGCAAGTTCATTAAATAGTGGTGTATATTTCTACAGAATAGATGCAAGTGGAATAGACGGACAGAAGTTCAGTTCAGTAAAGAAGATGATTTTAACAAAATAAAATCATTAACTTAAAAGTTAGTATTAAAGCCTCGCTGAAATATGCGGGGCTTTTTTTATGTTTATATTTTTTTTATTCTTTTAAAAATTCCTAAAACCTTGCATTGCATAAAAAATATTATTAAAATCTATCTGTCAATCCAATATTTTTTAACTATTTCAAACATTCGGAGGTTTTATGTTAAAAAGAATTTTCACTATTTCTCTTCTTCTTGCTCTTTTTGTGGGGAATAATGTATTCTCTCAATCAGAAGGCAATCTGGATATTAATCCAAATTTACTTCCTGAAAAGATTCAGCCCAGCTATCCGACAACTGAAGCAACCTGGGATATCCAGTTCAATTATGATGCTGTTGCAGTTACTGGTGCAGCTGGTAATGCGGGTGCAGTTTTTATCCCAACTATCAACAAGTTTTGGACAAGCAGATGGGCAACAGGTATTATTCATCAATGGAATGCTGATGGTACTTTAGATCAACAGTATACTCTTCCATTTACCGGTACAAGAGGCATGTGTTTTGATGGTCAGTTCGTTTATCATTCAACATCTACTACTACCGTTCAAATAGTTGATCCTGCAACTAGAACTGTTGTTGGAACAATTCCTGTAACAGGCGCTCCAAATGGATTCAGATTTATCACCTATAATCCTGATGGCGATGGTGGCAATGGCTCAATAATAGGTGGAAACTGGACAGCTCCTAATTTGAATTTTTATGAATTTAGTATGACAGGTACTTTGTTACGAACCATAACAAATGCAGTAACAGGTGTTTATGGTGTTGCTTATGATAAATGGTCTCCTGGTGGTCCATTTTTATGGGTATGGGGCCAAGGCACTGGTGCATTAGGTCCTCAGTATATTCAGCAAATGGATTTTACAACGGGTCTATATACCGGTGTGCAGCATGATGTAGCTGCTGATATCGCACCTGGTATCGCAGGTGGACTTTTCATTGTTCCAGATTTAGTTCCGGGCTTTGTTACTTTAGGTGGTATGCTTCAAGGTGATCCTGGACCAGATAGATTGTTTGGTTATGAACTAACCGCGAGTGGTGGTGTTCCATGTCCAGTAGGCCCAGCTACTAATCCAAGTCCTGCAAGTGGTACAACTGGTGTTGATGTTAATGCACCAGGAAATGCAACCTGGACAAATGGTGCTAATACAACACAAGTAGAAGTATTTTTTGGACCAGTTGGGAACGTAGTTTCTGTTTATAGCGGAACACCAATTACTTCATTGGCAATTCCAAGTCCATTACTATATGCAACCACATATCAATGGAGAGTTGTTTGTAAAAATGATACTTGTAGTGGTACTCCAGTTGCAAATTGGACATTCACCACAATGCAAGATCCATTATTAGTACAAGATACAATAACAGTATATCCACAAAGTTTAGATTACTGGACAGGAACCACAGATGGTGTTACAAAAACACAAGTAAGTATAGTTGATGGTAATAACACACTAGATGGCTGGATGAAATTTGATATAAGCGGTATCCCGGCAGGTGCCACTATCACAGGTGTAACCTTCAAAGGATACGTAAATGCAACAAACTGGCCATATTGGTCATTAACACCAATGGCATTGGATCCAGTTGCCGGTACTGCCGCAAATATTTATGCAGCAATCCAGGCTGGTGAATTACAAGGTACAGCGTATTTATTTTCAAATGAAGCAAGTACATATACCACAGGTCCAAAACCTATCCATTGGTAGATGGTAATATACTTGGAGATTTGATAGCAGCAGTAGCAAACGGTTGGTTTGCAATGGGAATGTCATCAAGAGATAACAGTGCAACATTCTTTATAACATTTGATGGATGGGCTCAAGCAAATCCACCTTCACTTTTTATAAATTACGAGTATGTTACACCAGTTGAATTAACATCATTTGCAGCAACCACAGATAACAAGAATGTAAATTTAAATTGGTCAACAGCAACTGAATTGAACAACAGCGGCTTCCAGGTAGAAAGAAGCAGTGGAAGTGAATACCAGGTTGTAGGATTTGTGGCAGGCCACGGAACAACAACAGAAGTTCAAAACTATTCATACAGTGATAAAAATGTTGATGCAGGCACTTATACATACAGACTAAAACAAGTAGATTTTGATGGAACATTTGAATATTCAAATGCCATAGAAGTTGAAGTATTAGGCGTAAAAGAATTTGCATTAGGTCAAAACTATCCAAATCCATTCAATCCAAGTACAAAAATAAACTTTAGTTTAGCAGTAGACAGCAAAGTAAGCTTAAAGATATTTGATGTATTAGGACAGGAAGTAGCAACATTGATAAATGGACAATTAGCAGCAGGAAGCCAGGAAGTTTCCTTTAATGCAAGTTCATTAAATAGTGGTGTATATTTCTACAGAATAGATGCAAGTGGAATAGACGGACAGAAGTTCAGTTCAGTAAAGAAGATGATTTTAACAAAATAAAATCATTAACTTAAAAGTTAGTATTAAAGCCTCGCTGGAATATGCGGGGCTTTTTTTATGCGCTATTTTTGTTGAATTGATAGTTCAACATCGTTTTGATAACTTTACATATAAAATTAACTCAATCAGGAAACCATATGAAAAAGTATTCTCTTTTATTAATAATTTCTTTACTTATTATTTCGTGTTCAAAAACTTCAGATCAGGAATACCTTGATCAATCAAATAAATTGCTTACCGAAAATAAGATTCCTGAAGCTGTAAAATCATTGGAAACGCTATTAAATGAATATCCAGAGAGCAACCTAGCCCCAAAAGCATTGGTTCAATTAGCTGGAATATACCAAAATCAACAAATAGAAGGTTTAACTTCTAAAAAATCTTTAGAAAAAGCTGAACAATATTACTACCAGGTTTATGAGAAATATCCTAATAGTGAAGAAGCTCCTTTAGCACTATTTCAGGCAGGTATTTTACTTGATGATGCATTGAAAAATTATGATGAAGCAACCAAAATTTATAATCTTTTTCTTGAAAAATATCCAAATGATAAACACGCAGTAATTGTTAAACAATCTTTAGATATTATGGGCATTGATCCAAATGATATTATTAATAAAAAAGAAGCTGCTAAAGATTGAGCGATTCATTTGTTGATTATAAAAGTTACTTAGATCCAAAAATCATTTCCAGAATCGGAAGCCTTGATTTAAGAGCTCGATTAGTTGTTGAAGGATTTATGGTTGGATTGCATAAAAGTCCATACCATGGATTTAGCGTTGAGTTTTCGCAGCATCGCCCGTATATGCAAGGTGATAATTTACGCAGTGTAGATTGGCGTGTGTTTGGCAAGACAGAAAAATATTATATAAAGCAATATGAGGAGGAAACAAATTTACGCAGCTACATAATTCTTGATAGCAGTAAATCTATGGGGTATTCTTCTAACAATAACCCATCAAAACTTGATTATGCATCAACATTAGTGGCGGCTCTGTCTTATATGATGATAAAACAGCAGGATGCAGTTAGTTTAACTATTTATTCAGATGAAATTAAAAAGCATTTACCACCCAAATCATCTAACAGCTATTTACAGCAGATTCTAAAAGAATTAGTTACGCTTAAAGCTTCTTCAAAAACAAACACGTCTGATGCATTGAATAAAGTCGCTGAAAAAATTAAGCGCCGCGGACTCGTAATTATAATATCAGATTTCTTTGATGATCTTGAAAAAACATTAAACGCAATTAAACATTTTTCGCATCAGAAAAATGAAGTAATTGTATTTCAGATACTTGATCCAATGGAAAGAACATTTGGTTATGGCAAAGATGCTATCTTTAAAGATTTGGAAACCGATGAAGAATTGACCACTCAACCCTACCAGATTCAAAAGGCATATCAGCAGGCAATGAATGAATTTACAAATAAGATTAAACGAGAATGTTTAAACTCAAATTTTGATTACAACCTGTTAGATACTTCTGTTCCATTTGATAAAGCACTTTTTAGTTATATCCAAAAACGATCACGACTTCATTAACTCGTTTATCTCATCAAAGTATTTTTTAGACAAATTTTCAGAATGTTTAAGAGATTTTGATTCAGTAATTATTCTTACAATTGGCTCGGTGTTAGATTTTCTGAAATGTACCCAATGATCCTTGTAATCAATTCTTAATCCATCTTCAGTAATAATATTTTCTTTAGAATAAAATTGGGTCAGTTTATCAATAACAACATCAGGTGAAACATTTTTTAATTCAATCTTTTTCTTTGCAATATAATATTGTGGTAATTCGCTTTTTATTTCAGAAAGTTTCTTTCCAGAATCAGCTAAATATTGTAATGTAAAAGCAATTCCAACTAAAGCATCACGACCATAATGTAAAGAGGGATAAATCACACCGCCGCTGCCTTCGCCACCAATAACCGCATTAACTTCTTTCATCCTTTTTACAACATTTGCTTCACCAACTGCAGAACGGTATACGGTGCAGCTATTTTTCTTTGCAACATCTTCAACGGCTCGCGTGGTTGAAAGATTTACAACGACATTGCCTTTAGTTTTACTTAAAATAAAATCTGTAGCTAGAGTAACCGTATTCTCCTCTCCGAAAGGTTCACCTTCATCGGTAACTAATACTAATCGGTCAACATCAGGATCAACCACGACAGCAAAATCTGCTTTACTTGTTTTAACAGTTTTCATAGTTTCAATTAAATTTTCAGGTAATGGTTCCGGTAGGCGGGGGAAGATACCGGTTTTTTCGCAATTCATTTCAATTACATCACATCCAAATAATCTTAAGTAATCCGGAATGCAATAAGCTCCTGCTCCGTTTACACAATCAACGAGTACTTTAAATTTTTTAGTTTTTATTTTTTCTATATCAATAATTGGCAGTTTTAGTATTGCATCAATATGATTTGAAATTCCCTGTGAAGAGATTGTCCTTTTCCCGATCTTACTCCAATCAACATAAGGGTTTGGAATATCTAAAAATCTTTTCATGTTTTGATGTTCTTCAGGTGACATAAACTGACCTGTACTGTTTAACAATTTCAGAGCATTCCATTCATTAGGATTATGGCTTGCAGAAATAGCAATTCCACCTTGCGCGTTTAGAGTTTTTACGGTGAATTGAACTGTAGGAGTAGGACAAATTCCAATGTCAATTACATCTAATCCTTTTGCAAGTAAAGTTCCAGTAACTATTTGATTTACCATTTCACCAGTGATTCTGGCATCACGCCCTACAACAACTTTTCCGCTTCCAACAAATCCAGCAAAAGCATCTATATATTTAACAATAACTTCTGGATCCAAACCGGCACCAACAATTCCTCGAATTCCTGAAATACTGACCATTAGAGTTGACATTAAATTTCTTTCAATTATTTATTATAAAAATAATGATTTAAATGAATATCTTTGTAAAAAAGCATTAGAAATGAAAAAGAAAATTGAAAAAATAAATACTCTCTTAATCAATGATTTTGGGATTCCACCAAGACCTAAAAAACTTCCAAATCCTTTGGATACAGTGATTGGAACAATATTATCTCAAAATACAAATGATAAAAATTCTTATAAAGCATATAAAAACTTAAAAGATAATTTTAGGAACTGGAATGAACTTGCAGAATTAACCCCAACTAAAATTGAAAAGTTTATTAAAGTTGCAGGATTAGGCAAACAAAAATCAAAAGCTATTTATGAAATATTAAAATCCTTAAAGAACAAACAAAATAAGGTCTCATTAAATCACATTAAAAATAATTCTGATGAGGAAATTTTAGAAGAGCTTACTTCTTATAATGGAGTCGGAGTAAAAACTGCAAGCTGTGTGCTGTTATTCTCACTTGATAGAAATGTTTGTCCAGTTGATACACACGTTCACAGAACTTTAAACAGAATTGGTATTGTTAAAACTAATAATCCAGAAAATACATTTTACGATATCTTTAATAACATACCGGAAAAAACCGCACATTCTTTTCATACAAACCTAATTAGATTGGGAAGAGAAATTTGTAAACCAACTAATCCAAATTGTACTAGATGCCCATTGCTAAGCATTTGTAAGTTCGAGGAGAAAAATTTAAAAACGGCGAAAACTAATAAAAAAATCGATTTTATGTTATTAGACAATCTTTAAAACTTACAATCAAAATCTACTTTTTTATAACCTCTAAATGTTTTAACTTTAATACAATTATTTACCCTCAATAACTTATCGGAGTTTTTAAATGTCAAACAATTTAGGATTGATTGGATATGATTTTGTTGAGTTTTATGTCGGCTCAGCAAAGATGTGGGCATACTGGCATGCAAAAGCAATGGGCTTGCAGGTAAAAGCATATCTTGGACCTGAAACCGGACATAGAGACAGAGTTTCATACTTTTTAGAAAAGAATAATATTAGGCTAGTTCTTACATCTGCAGTTAAACCTTCAACATATGATGTCGCTTCATTCGTTGAGCGGCACGGTGATGGTGTAAAACGCTGGTCTGTTCGTGTTAGTGATGTAAAGAAATCTTTTGAAACATCTTTAAAGAATGGTGGCATTCCTGTTCGTTTCCCTAAAAAGATAGAAGACGAAAATGGTTTTATTGAAGAAGCCGCAATAAAACTTTATGATGATGCTGAAATAGTATTTATTAATCGCGAAAACTATAAAGGATTATTTAAACCCGGTTTCGGTAAACCTGTTCAAAATATTAATATTACAAACGAAGATACCGGATTGGAAAGTGTTGACCACATTGTGGGAAATGTTAGAACTAATGAAATGAATCTTTGGGCAAATTATTTAAATAAAAGTTTAAACTTTGAAACCTTTATAGAATTTGGTGAGGGCGATATATCGACCAAATATTCTGCATTACTATCAAAAGTTGTACGATCACGTGAAGGTGCGCCAATAAAAAATCCTATTAACGAACCATTTGATGGATTAAAAAAATCTCAGATCGAAGAGTATATTGATGAATATTTTGGTTCAGGAATTCAGCACGTTGCGATTACTACAAAGGATATTATCACGACAATCAAAGCGATGCGTGCAAATGGTGTGGAATTTTTAAGTACTCCACCTGAGACTTATTATAAAATGTTAAAAGAAAAAGGTTGGAACATAAAAGAGAATGTTGATGAATTGCAGAAACTTGGAATTCTTTGCGATCTTGAAGGTAAAGGATATTTATTACAACTTTTTACTAAACCAATAGGTGATAGACCAACTTTTTTTTATGAAATTATCCAGAGATGTGATGGTGCAGAAGGTTTTGGGCAGGGAAATTTTCAAGCGTTATTTGAATCAATCGAAAGAGATCAAGCTGTAAGAGGTAATCTTGATAAAGATTAATATAGCCAAAAAAAGGAGTTTATAATGCCATTTTATGTTAAAGTAGGAAAAGTACCACCAAAACGTCATACAACTTTTTATAAGGAAGATGGTAAATCTCTTTATAGGGAAGAATTATTCAGCACTAAAGGATTTTCAGGAATCTATTCTAATAAATATCATCTTTATATGCCTACAGAGGTTGAAAAGATTGATGAAATTCAAATTGATTCATCAGGAAATGATTGGAAAGATGCTCCGTTAGAGTACTATCACTTTATTACTGATATTGTAAAGTCTAGGGGAAATATTATAACAGCACGAAATGAATTTCTAAAAAACGAACATTGTGTGATTTCAACTGCTCATCTTTCTGAGGATACAAAATATTTTTATCGTAACAGTCAAATGCACGAAATGTTATTTGTACATCACGGAAAAGGTGTTTTACTTACGGAATATGGAAAGATAAATTTCACAGAGTGGGATTATCTAATAATACCAAAGGGTACAACATATCAGATTAAGTTTGATGATTACAAAAAAAATAAATTATTTATAATTGAATCTGATACTCCATTCGATATTCCAAAGCATTTTAGAAATGAATATGGACAGTTAACAGAAGAAGCACCATATTATGAAAGAGATTTTCGTGTTCCTGAGTTTACAAAACCAATAGATAAACTTGGAGATTTTAGATTAAGGTTAAAAGTTCGCGACAGAATGTTTGAATACAAAATTCCGCATCATCCATTTGATGTTGTTGGTTGGGATGGTTTTCTTTATCCATACGCATTTAACATAAAAGAGTACGCTCCAAAAGTTGGTAAGATTCATTTACCGCCTCCAATTCATTTGGTATTTACTACGCAGCATTTTGTTATTTGTAATTTTGTTCCACGTTTGTATGATTTTCATCCTGATGCAATTCCAGCACCATATTATCACTCCAATGTAGATAGCGATGAAGTCCTCTATTATGTCCATGGTGATTTTATGAGCAGAACAGGGGTTCAAGAAGGCTCAATTACTTTACACCCAATGGGAATACCACATGGTCCGCAACCAGGAAAAACTGAAGCTTCAATTGGAAAAAAACAGACGGATGAATACGCTGTTATGATTGATACTTTTACTCCGCTTTACGTTACAAAAAATGTAAAAGAAACTATGGTAAATGATTACAGTCAATCCTGGCTGAAAAAAGATAAAGAAAAATAAATTGAAATAAGGAATTACTAATGAAGTTCGTGTCATATCTAAATAAAAAAGAAGAGCGAGTTGGATTCTTTTATCATGATAATGTATATGATTTACAGAAAGCTGCTTCTTCATTAAAATTAAAATTACCTTCAACGATGAAAAAATTTCTTGAAGGTGAATCTGGAAATATGAAAATTGCCAAAAAAGTTTTTGAAGCAATTAAAAAAGGGAAAATAAAATCCGGAATAAAATACAGCAGTATTAATCTTTTAGCCCCAGTTCCAAACCCAACTTCTTTGCGCGATGGTTATGCTTTTCGGCAGCATGTTTCCACTGCACGAAAGAACAGGGGAGTGGAAATGATTCCTGAATTTGACCAGTTCCCGGTTTTCTATTTTGGAAATCACAATGCAGTAACGGGTCCGGGAAATATTAAAGTTGAAGATGATCATCTAAAAGGATGCGACTTTGAACTTGAATGTGCAATAGTTATAGGGAAGAAAGGTAAAAATATATCATCCTCAAAAGCAGATGACTATATCGCTGGTTATTTAGTAATGAATGATTTATCTGCACGTGTTTTACAAATGGATGAAATGAAGCTTAGTCTTGGACCAGCAAAAGGAAAAGATTTTGCTACAACTATCGGCCCCTGGTTAGTCACTCCTGATGAATTAGAAGCTTATAAAGTTAAGACAAAATTTGGAAATAAATACAATTTAGAAATGACAGCCAAACATAATGGCAAACAAATATCAAGTGGTAATGTAAACCAAATGGATTGGACCTTCGCAGAAATTATTGAACGGGCAAGTTACGGGGTTACATTATATCCCGGAGATGTTATTGGTTCCGGTACTGTAGGCACAGGTTGTTATTTAGAATTAAACGGTACATGGGCCATTGAATCTAAAGAAAAAGGACAAACACATAATCCAATTTGGTTAAAAGATGGCGATGAAATTGAATTGGAGATTAAGGGTTTAGGAGTATTAAAAAATAAAATTAAAAAATCTAAAACTAATCGTTCAATTCTATCTAAGAAAAAAAATGTTTAATGTAATTACCTACAGCGCTAATCAAAAGGCAAGTTAAGCGGCATTACACGGATTAAAAATGAAACATTATATACCGAAAGACTTATCAATTCCAGAAGTTCAAAGATTATTACAAGGCGGAGTTGGGCCACGCCCGATTGCATTAGCCTCAACTATTTCAAAAGAGGGAATCAATAATCTTTCACCTTTTTCGTTTTATAATGTGTTTGGTGCAAATCCACCTATAATAGCTTTCTCACCTTCACGAAGGGGAAAAGACGGTTCATTAAAAGATACTTATTTAAATATTATTGAAACTAAAGAATGTGTCGTTCAAGCTGTAACATATGCGATGGTTGAACAAGTTAGTCTTGCATCAACCGAGTACGAAACCGGAATTGATGAATTTGTAAAAAGTGGGTTAACTCCAATTGATTCGGATTTGGTAAAACCAAAAAGAGTTAAAGAATCTCCATTTCAAATGGAATGTAAATTATTAGATATGATGAGTTACGGAGATGGCGGCGCAGCGGCTAATATTGCAATCTGTGAAGTAATAAAAATACATGTTGATGAGGATATTTTTGTAAATGGATTGATTCACCCAAACAAAATTGATCTCATTGCGCGTATGTCCGGTGACTTTTATAGCCGTGCTTTTGGTAGTTCTATATTTGAAGTTGAAAAACCCATTGCGAAAAAAGGAATTGGATATGATAAAATTCCAGAGTTTATAAAAACTTCAACTGTCTATTCAGCAAACAACCTTGGTAAATTTGGAAACAGCGAAATAATACCTTCGGAAAAGTCCGTAACCGATTATATTAAAGAAGTTACTGAATTAACCTTACAAGATTATGAACAATCATTCTTAGCATTTAATCGGTATAAAAGAGATAAAAACTATTTAAATATGCTTAAGTATTTACTGATGGAATTTGAATTGGATCAAACACAGAAAAGAAACTTACTCGAAGAAACAGCAAAAATTGCATTAGAATCAAATCAAACTGATGTTGCATGGAAAATTGCTTTATTCTCAGGAAGAGAAAAATGAGTGATGAGAACATTCCTATTTGGATTCCATCGGATGAAAGAATAAGAAACAGCAATTTTCAAAAGTACTTTGCTTTCCTCACGTCTAATTACAAAAAAAACTTTGCATCATATTCAGAACTCTACAAATGGTCTATTGATGAAATTGAATCTTTTTGGAAATCTATTTGGGAATATTCAGAGATAATTCATTCTCAGACTTATTCAGTCGTGCTTGATAAAAGAGTTATGCCAGGTGCAGTTTGGTTTGAAAATTCCAGACTAAACTTTGCAGAAAATCTACTAAGGTTTACCGATGATAAATTTGCTCTGATTTCAATTCGAGAAAAACATCCAACAATAAAAATTACTTACGCTCAACTTTATAAATTAGTTGCACGATGTTCTGAGGGATTAAAAAGCCTTGGTGTTAAAAGTGGTGATAGGGTGGCAGGATTTGTAACAAACTATCCTGAGTCTGTAGTTGCAATGCTTGCTGCAACAAGTCTGGGAGCAATATGGAGTTCAACATCGCCGGATTTTGGAATTGAAGGTGTTTGTGATCGGTTTGGACAAATTGGACCAAAAGTACTTTTTGCAATTGAATCTTATAGTTATGCTGGTAAAAAGATTGAATGTAAAGCGAAAATAGATAAAATACAGAAGAATATTTCATCTATTGAGAAGGTTATTTTGATAAATGAATTTAATGATTTAAGTAATATATCTCCGCAGATAAGTTCTACAACTCATCAAAGTAATTTTATATATTTCAATGAGTTACTTAGGAATACCTCAAATGTAATATCTTTTGAACAACTGCCTTTTAATCATCCCATATATATAATGTATTCTTCAGGTACAACTGGAAAACCGAAGTGCATTGTTCACGGAGTAGGCGGAACATTGCTCCAGCATTTTAAGGAATTACATTTGCATACTGATGTAAAAAGAGAAGATAAAGTTGCATACTACACAACTTGTGGTTGGATGATGTGGAATTGGTTAATAAGTGGGTTGCAATTGGGAGCAAGCGTTGTCCTGATTGATGGAAGTCCAGTTTATCCTGATAATGAGATTCTTTGGAAGAAAATTGAAGAAGAGGGGATTTCAATATTTGGTACAAGTCCAAAGTATCTTTCAAGTATTGAAAAATCTAGTTTGATTCCAAAAGAAAAATTCAATCTTACAAGACTTAGAACAATTTTATCTACCGGCTCACCTTTGAGTGAAGAAAATTTTAAATGGGTTTATCAAAATGTTAAGTCAGACTTGCAACTTTCTTCAATATCCGGCGGTACAGATATTATTTCTTGCTTTATGCTTGGCTGCCCGATTCTTCCTGTTTACACTGGCGAGATTCAGTGTCGTGGATTAGGAATGAAAGTGGAAGCTTACGATGAAAATGGAATTTCTTTGGTTGATAAAAAGGGTGAACTTGTTTGTACTGAGCCTTTTCCTTCAAGTCCGGTTTATTTCTGGAATGATAAAGAAAATCATAAATATAGAAAAGCTTACTTTGAAAGATTTCCAAATGTTTGGCATCATGGCGATTTTATAAAAATCACAAAAAGTGGTGGAGTAATAGTTTACGGCAGGTCCGATGCAACTTTAAATCCCGGTGGTGTACGAATTGGCACAGCAGAAATTTACAGGATAGTAGAATCTATTGATGAAGTTTCGGATAGTTTAGTCATTGGACAAAATTTTAATAATGATGTTAGAATTATCCTGTTTGTTGTATTAAAAAATGATATCAAATTAAATGATGACTTAATTGAAAATATAAAGACGAAGATTAGAATCACTGCAACTCCAAGACACGTCCCTGCATTAATCCATCAAATAAAAGAAGTTCCTCATACAATAAGCGGCAAAAAAGTAGAACTTGCCGTAACAAGAATTCTTAACGGTGAGAAGGTTGATAATAAAGAAGCACTTGCAAATCCTGAATCTTTAGATCAGTTTTATAGAATCTCATAAGACCGGCACTTTTCAATCCAAATCTCTGAAACTAAATCAGATATTACTTATTTTAATATTAACAAAAATTAAAATTTATGTTTAGGAGAAATAAAAATGCACGAGAAAAGTGTTGAACTTTTAAACAAAGCAATTGCAGATGAATTATTTGCAGTTCATCAGTATATGTACTTCCATTTTTTATGTGATGATCAAGGCTATGATTTATTAGCCGGATTGTTCAAGCGCACTGCAATTGATGAGATGCTGCACGTTGAAAAACTTGCAGAAAGAATTCTATTCTTAAAAGGTGAAGTTGAAATGAAGGTCGGTGGAGAAGTGGAAAAAATAAAAGATGTTGCAAAGATGTTAGAGAAAGCAGCAAATATGGAGCAGGAAAGTGCACGCGATTATAATCTTTGGGCAAATCAATCATCAGCTAATGCCGATTCAGCAACAAAACAAATATTTGAAGGTTTAGTGGCAGATGAAGAAAGACATTTTGATCAATATGATACCGAAGCTGATAATCTCAAAAAGTTTGGTGACAGATATCTTGCACTTCAATCAATCGAAAGAAGTAAAAATCTTTCTGCTACTGGAAGACCTGTAGAATAATAAACACAACAAAATTTCAAGTAGATATTTTAAAGTCTAAATCTGTCAGTCTGAGCTTGTCGAGGACTGACATTTTATTTTACGGTCACACTTCGACAGGCTCAATGTGACAGGAAAATATTTTAACAATATGTAAATGTATGATTAAAGATATAACGGGAATAATTCTGTGCGGGGGTAAGAGTTCACGAATGCAGACTGACAAAGCTTTGTTAAAGTTTGGAGATATTACTGTAATAGAATTAATTACTGTTAAAATGAAACAGATATTTAAGCAAGTAATTATAAGTGCAAATAATGAAATTAATTATTCATTTCTAAACCTACCCATTATACTAGATGAGTTTATTGATAAAGGTCCACTTTCAGGATTACATGCTTCAATTAAATCTTCCGGTACAGAAAAGAATTTTGTGATCTCCTGTGATATGCCTTTAATTTCATCAGAGATGATAAATTTCCTTGCGGAATATGATTCAGAAAAAGAAATAATTTTACCCACAGCACATGGTAAAGTCCAGCAGTTATGTGGAGTATATTCAAAATCAGTTAATACTGAAATTGAAAAAATATTTAATCTATCAGAAGCTGATAAAAATATAAAAGGAAGTATTTTTGAATTGCTGGAAGAAGTTTCAACGGAATTTGTTGATGTCGAGAGCCTTCCTTTTTATGATAAAAATATTTTCCTAAATATGAATACACAACAAGATTACGAGTTGATTAAAAATATTTATGTGATGAAGTGAAATCGATTTATAAAAATTCAGTTCTTGTTATCATACTGTTTGTGGCTGTTTATTTTGTTGCAAACCATTTAGGTGATAAATATTTTATCAACAGAACATTTAATGGTTGTGTTGATTGCCACGATGATATGATTGGTTTTGAACAATCACATTCGCCCGATATTGTTGGATGTAACGCTTGTCATTTAGGAAATCCAAGTACTACAAACAAAACTCTCGCACATCAAAATATGATTTTAATTCCTGGTAATGTTTCTGATTCCAAGCAAACATGCGGAGTAACAACTTGTCATCCCGGTATTCCAGAACGAATTGAAAAATCTTTGATGAACACAATGAGCGGAGTGATTTCCGTAAATCGTTATGCATTTGAAGAAATTGAAAAACCTGAAGGACTTTTTAATGTAAAAGATCTAACACAATCAAACGCAGATAATCACAACAGAAATCTTTGTGCATCCTGCCATTTAGGAAATGAAAAGTCGGAATGGGGAGCTATCAATGAAATGTCTCGCGGCGGCGGATGTAATGCGTGCCATCTGAACTACAACAATGAAGCAATGGAGCAATTGAACAGTTACTTGAATTCAAAATTAAAAATTAAAAATTCAAAAATAGAAAAAAAATTATATTCACAGCTTCCTAAGATTCATCCGCAATTGACTTTACAAATTTCAAACAATCATTGTTTTGGTTGTCATAGCCGTTCGGGTAGAATTTCAACAAATTATGAAGGATGGTTTGAAACATTACTTTCTTTGGATGAGGTAAAATCATTAAGTCATTCCGAACTCGTTTCGGAATCTAAAAGGATGAACCTGAAACAAGTTCAAGTTGACAATAAAATATTTAGACTTTTAAAGGATGGCAGGGTTTTTCAAAAAACAAAAGATGATGTCCATCATAAAGGCGGAATGGAATGTATTGATTGCCATGTATCCAGGGAAATAATGGGTGATGGAAATTCTTATCAGCATATGGATGAACAGCTTAAAGTTCAGTGTATTGATTGTCATACGAATGAAAATCGTTCTGTTAGTTATAGTGAACTTGATTTCGAATCAAAAAAAATTGTTGATTTGAGAAATTCCAATCAAGAAAACACAAAGTTTTTAATTACTAAGAAATCAAATATTCCATTGATTAACACTTATATAAATTCTGCTGAACAAAAATATTTAATTACAAAAGCTGCAAAGAAAAAATTATCTTTAAATCCACCTGCAAAAATATGTAGTGAAGGAAAATCACACAGCAGATTATCTTGCAATAGTTGTCACACGGAATGGGTCTCTCATTGCGCTGGATGCCATACAGAATTTGATCCAAATCTTGAAGGATTTGATTTACTTGATAATAGAGATATTGTTGGAAGCTGGAATGAAAGCCCATCAGATTTTTATGTCGATTATCCCGTACTTGGTGTAAGAAAAGAAAAATCCGGTAAAGAAGTGATTGATACTTTTATTCCTGGCATGGTGATGACAATTGATAAATTTAGAAATACACAGAAAAAAATATTTAAGAGACTGTTCGCACCAACATTTTCACACACAATTAATAAGGAGGGAAGAAGTTGCAAATCCTGTCATAACAATCCTCTCGCACTAGGTTATGGAAAAGGGAAATTGAACTTTATCATCATGAACGAAAAAACTCATCTTCAAACTGAACTTGTTTCAGCTTCTTCAGATTTAGAAAACAGACTTGAGATTCCGAAAAACGTTCAGAATGACAATTCAAATTATTCTGGCAGCTGGAGTTTTGAACCACAATTTGAAAATCACAAAGAGGATAATCTACCAAAAGATGCCTGGATTGGATTTCTTAAAACAAGAAATGAAACTTCGACAACCCGGACTTACACAAGACCATTTACTGTTAAAGAACAAAAAAGAATCTTACTTGTCGGTGCATGCCTAACATGTCATGAAGCAAATTCTAGAGTAATAAAAGAAACTCTTATTAATTTTGAATACTCACTAAAAAAAATCAGTACTAAATGTGTTTTACCCTCCAATTAGTTGTTAGCACTAAATTATTCTATCGATTTAAGAGTGGTTGCAATACACTATTAAATGTGATTTAGTAATTCTAATATTTTAGAAATTATAACGTTATTCTCTAATAGATGATAATCGATTTTTTAGAATCATTAGAAAATTTAACGTAATCAAAGAAATTCATTGGCAAAAAAGTTGGTATTTATAAATATCAACTTTAAATGCTGTATTCTTAATGCTTAACGATGTACCGAACAACGAACCAATTTTTCCTATACGAACTGCTGCAAAGCTTTTAAATATTTCTGTCCATACACTTAGAATGTATGAAAAAGAAAATTTAATACTTCCGTATAAAAAATCCACAAACCACCGTCTTTATTCCCAAACTGATATTGATAGGATTATTTGTATTCGCTCTGCAATTAATGAATCAAAAATCAGCATAAATGGAATTAAGACAATTTACTCTATGATGCCCTGTTGGGAAGTGATTAACTGTTCCAAAGCTGATCGAAGTAGATGCAGCGCATATTTAAATCATAGTGGACCTTGTTGGGCTGTAAAGGGCGAAGATACGATTTGTGCTACAAAAGATTGCAGAAACTGTAATGTCTATCAAGATTATGGTGAATGTGGAAGTATCAAGAATTTCATACGAAATAAATTAAAGAGTTTATAATGAATTCATTGTCAAGAAGAAAATTTTTAAAGATTTCTGGAGCAACAATTGCTACGGCCGCTGTATTGGCTGGTTCAGCAAAAACAGTTGTTAGTGCAGCTGAGAGTTATTCTAAGAAAAAAGGTTTACAAATTATTCCAAGTTATTGTGATTTATGCTTCTGGAAATGCGGATTATTAGCATACGTAAAAGACGGTGAGCTTTGGAAAGTAGAAGGAAATCCTAAAGATCCATTAAGTAATGGAAGACTTTGCCCAAGAGGCACTGGCGGCGTTGGAGCACATTACGATAAAGAAAGACTAAAGTCCCCATTGATTAGAAAAAGTGAACGTGGTGAGGAAAAATGGGTTGAAGTAACCTGGAATGAAGCATTTGATTTTATTGTTGAAAAAATGAATAAAATTAAATCTGCTTATGGTCCTGAATCAATAGCTTTGTTCTCTCATGGAATTGGCGGCAGTTTTTTTAAGCATATGATGAGGGCATACGGATCGCCTAACGAAACTGCCCCAAGCTTTGCTCAATGCCGTGGTCCTCGTGAAACAGGTTTTGAATTAACTTTTGGAGATGTCGTAGGATCGCCCGAAAGAACAGATATTGAAAACGCAAAATGTATTGTTCTGATAGGATCACATCTTGGCGAGAACATGCACAATACACAAGTGCAAGAATTTTCTCACGCAGTTGAAAAACATGCTTCTATCATAGTTGTTGATCCAAGATTTTCAGTTGCAGCCGGTAAGGCAAAATATTATTTGCCTATCAAACCCGGAACCGATATTGCATTGCTACTTGCCTGGATGGGTGTAATTGTAAGAGAAAAACTTTACGATGTTGATTATGTTAATAAATATGGCTTTGGCTTTGAAAATTTTGCAGCTGAAGTTTCTGAATACACACCTGAATGGGCTTACATTGAAACCGGAATAGAACCTGATGTAATACGTGAGACTGCAAGGGAAATGGCTCGTTATAAACCTGCAACTCTAATTCATCCCGGAAGACATGCAACCTGGTATGGTGATGATACTCAACGCAGTAGAGCGATTGCTTTATTAAATGCACTGTTAGGAAGTTGGGGAAGAAAAGGTGGTTTTTATGTTCCTCATTCATACTCAATTCCAAAGTATCCATATCCAAAATATTCAGAACTAAAAAAAGGACCTGTTGATAATCCAAATAAAAAATATCCATTTGCTGCCGGGGAGCAAATTTCAACTGGAATTCGTGAAACCACGATTACTGGTAGTCCATATCCTATTAAGGGCTGGTTTATTTATGCAACCAATTTAATGCAAGCATTGCCTAACCGAGATGAAACTATTAAAGCTATACAGAACTTAGACTTAATGGTTGTAGTTGATGTTATCCCAAGTGAAATTGCTGGCTGGGCAGATGTAGTTTTACCTGAGTCGGTTTATTTAGAAAGGTATGATGATTTAAATGCCTCACCATTCAGAGAGAGTTTTGTTGGAATTAGACAACCGGTAATCGAAGAACCAAATGATCAGAAACCAAATTGGTGGATGGCAAAAAAACTTGGTGAAAAACTCGGGTTGGGAGCATACTTCCCGTGGAAGAATATTGAAGAGTATTTAGATACAAGATTAAAATCAGCCGGGAATTCGCTTGAAGAATTAAAACGCGAAGGAATAATAAAAGGAACTACCCAACCAATTTACTTTGAAGATGGTGTAGAACCTGAGTTTTACACACCTTCCGGTAAAATAGAATTTTACTCTACACAATTAGCTGCTGCAGGCTTTGATCCAGTTCCAAAATATACAAAACATCCAGAGCCACCGGCAGGATATTTTAGGTTACTTTATGGAAGAGCTCCCGTTCACACATTTAGTAAAACTCAATCAAATCCATTACTAAGAGATATGATGAGCGAAAATGAATTATGGGTGAATGCGGATGTTATTCAAAGATATGGATTAAAGAATGGTGATAAAATTAAATTGAAAAATCAGGACGGCGTTGTTGCCGATCCAATAAAAATAAAAGCCACTGAAAGAATTAGACAAGATTGCGTTTATATGGTGCACGGATTTGGTCAAAAATCACGACAACTTAGAAGCACATATAAAAAAGGTGCAAGCGATGCGGAACTTGTTACGAAGTACAACACAGATCCTTTGATGGGTGGAACCGGAATGAATGTGAACTTTGTAACTTTTGAAATGGAGGTGTAGGATGCCAAGATTCGGAATGGTAATAGATACTCGTAAATGTGTTGGATGTCAGGATTGCGTAATTGCATGCAAAACAGAAAATAATATTCCAGAAGGTTACAATAGAGATTGGATTATAACTGAATCTCACGGAAAATTTCCTGATATACAAATGGAAATCAGAACGGAAAGATGTAATCATTGTTCTGAAACTCCATGTGTGAGTTGCTGTCCAACCGGCGCAAGCCATATTCACGATGTTGGTGGTGTTGTACTGGTAACACACGATGTTTGTATTGGATGTAAAGCCTGTATTGAAGCTTGCCCATATGACGCAAGATTTGCTCATCCAGATGGTTATGCTGACAAATGTACATTTTGTATTCACAGAGTTGAAAAAGGTGAGAATCCTGCTTGCGTTGAAGTGTGTCCAACTTATTGTATGTACTTTGGTGATTTAGAAGATCCGAATAGTGAAGTAAGTAAACTTTTAAAATCACGTAAGTGGCATGTTAATCTTACTGATGCAGGAACACAACCAAATATCTTTTATTTAGTGTAGGAAATTTTTGCAATGAACGAATTATTAGAACTAACAACCACAAGACATAATCCACACGTTGATCCAGTGATGGCTATGTGGGAATGGCAAATTCCTGTTTATCTTTTTTTAGGTGGAATGGTTGCCGGAATGATGATTATTTCTGGTTACTTTTTATTTACTAATAGGCATAAAGAAAGTAATTGTTCCTGTTTCTTTATTCCTATTGTAAGTGTGGTCTTATTAAGTCTTGGGATGTTTGCATTATTTTTAGATTTATCGCACAAACTTTACGTGTGGAGATTATATACAACTTTTCAATTTACCTCGCCGATGTCTTGGGGCGCATGGATTTTAATTTTAGTTTATCCTGCACTAATTGCAAATATCTTAATTCGTCCCGCAAAATGGATGACAGAAAAAGTACCAAAACTTTTGGAGTACAGCAAAAAAATAAATGAGCATCCCTTTCTGGTTAAGAATATCGGAATAACAAATATGATTCTTGGAATGATGCTAGGAGCATATACGGGCGTGTTATTAAGTACCATGGGTTCAAGACCGTTATGGAATACATCTTTACTATGGGTCCTTTTTCTTGTGTCGGGATTATCCGCCGCGGCGGCATTTGTACATTTGTTTGCAAAGAATAAATACGAAAGTGAATTACTTGCAAAAGCGGATAACGGATTTTTGATTATAGAATTATTTGTATTTGTAATGATATTTCTTGGTTTACTTTCATCGGCAAAACCGCATATAGAAGCCGCCCAGCTTTTACTTAACGGAGCTTATGCCCCTGTGTTTTGGGTTTTTGTAATTGGCATTGGAATAATAATTCCACTTTTTATTCAACTACTTGCAGTCAATCACAAAATTAAACACACAGCAATTGCACCAATTCTTGTAATTGTTGGCGGGTTGATTTTACGATTTGTAATTGTCTCGGCTGGACAGTACAGCCACTGGTTTAACGCACATTTTCATTAACGGAGATTTAATAAAATGACATCATTAACTAAAACTTTCACCAAAGCTTTTGAAAAAGATGAAAGTCATGTTCATATCGAAATAAAAGCAAAACCATATTCAAATCCATACTTGGTTGGTATTGGGCTTGGACTAGTGTTGCTAGCGGCATTTGTAATTATGGGCAGAGGACTCGGTGCTTCAGGTGCTGTCTCAACAGCAGTTGCCGTAACTGTAAACACTATTGCACCATCACATGCTTCAGGTAATCAATTCTACACCGAATATTTAGGAGATGGAAAAACAAGTCCATTCAAAGACTGGTTGGTATTTGAAGTACTTGGGGTTATTGCAGGTGGATTTTTATCTGGTTCACTAGCGCATCGTGTAAAAAAAGGAGTTGATAAAGGACCGAGAGTTTCAAATCGAACCAGATTAATTTACGCTTTTGTTGGTGGTGGTCTGATGGGGTTCGGTGCTAAACTTGCTCGCGGCTGCACCAGTGGACAGGCTTTATCAGGTGGAGCAATTCTAAATCTTGGAAGCTGGGCTTTTATGATGATGGTTTTTGCTGG
The DNA here is from genome assembly GCA_016709765.1 of Ignavibacteriales bacterium. NCBI lineage: Bacteria > Pseudomonadati > Ignavibacteriota > Ignavibacteria > Ignavibacteriales > Ignavibacteriales bacterium. Next base: position 316,583 of record JADJMD010000009.1, on the reverse strand, counting down.
CGGATATGCCGCTGCATATTTTTTAAGGAGGCAATGGTTATGAACGCACCATTTTATAAATTTAATTTATTCGGATTTGATGTAAGTCTTATTATCGCTTTTGCAATTGGTATCGGTTTTGGATTTATGTTAGAACGCGGTGGCTTTGGAAGTGCGAGAATTCTAGCTGCACAATTTTATTTGGGCAATATGCGCGTTCTTAAAGTAATGTTCACAGCAATTGTAACTGCAATGCTTGGGATATTTTATTTATCGGTTATTGGTTATTTAGATTTATCACTTATTTATGTAAGTAACACATACATACTCCCACAAGTTTTAGGTGGACTGATTCTCGGAGTTGGATTTGTTATCGGCGGCTATTGTCCAGGCACATCAATGGTGGCTTTTTCAACAGGTAAGATTGATGGACTCGTTTATGTTCTTGGTGTTGCATTTGGAATTTTTGTTTTTGGTGAGATGTTCCCGATGCTTGAAGGATTTTTCAATTCAACAGATCTGGGTAAGCAAACCCTTCCATCATTTCTTGGTCTTTCTTATGGCTTAGTTGTTTTTCTTGTTGTTGTTATGGCAATCGGGGCTTTTATTGCTGCTGAATGGAGTGAGAAAAAATTTGCTGATAGAAATCCGGAGAAAAGTATATGAAAAAGTTTTTCTCTGAATTATCCACTAATAAAAAATTAGCAATATTTGGTTTTATGCTTGGTTTATTTGCTTTAACTGCTGGAAACCCATATGGTGGAACTTCAATTAAGGTAAATGAAAAAGAGCTCGCTCTATCTACAGTTGGAAATTCCGATAAAGTTTTGGTTACAGATTTAGCTGATTGGATTATCAAAGCTAAAGCAGATTATGAACTTGTAGATTTAAGAAGTGAAGAAAAATACTCTGAATACACAATTCCAAATTCACAATGCATTCCGATAGCACAATTACCTCAATCAGAATTATTTCGAAATCAAAAAATAGTGTTGTTTTCTGATGATAATATTGATGCTGCGAAAGCTTGGTTTATACTCAAATCTAAAGGCTACAAAGGTGTTTATATTTTAGATGGTGGCTTGGATGTCTGGAAAGAAAAAGTTCTTTTCCCTAAAACTCCAATAAACGGAAGTGAAAAAGAAATTGCACAATTTGAAAAGATGAAAGAAGTTGCAACTTATTTTGGTGGTCAAGCTCAAACAGATTCATCTTCAACAGAAATAAAGCAGCAAATTAGTTTGCCTACAACAAACTTAAACTCAACACAAGTTACAGTGCCAAAAGGAAAGAAAAAGAAAAGGGAAGGCTGCTAATTCAATGTACAATGATCAATTAACAATGTACAATTAAAGACAGGTGTGTTATTTCGATTTTGACTTTGCCTGTCGGCAGACAGGTTCATCGGAAGAGAAATCTAAAAATAAGTAAATAATTTTAACAGTGTTATCAAATTACAGTTCTATAAAATATAGTGATTTCATTAAATCAGAGGAGATAAAATGAAAAAAATGTTTCTTGTTCTACTCGTTATGTTTGGATTTACATTTCAAACAGCATTTGCAACAGACGGTTATTACCGTCATGGTTACGGAATTAAGTATTCGGCACTTGCAGGTTCAGGTGTTGCAGTATCTTTAAGTTCACTGGGTGCTATAACAAATCCAGCATCTATTTCATATTTAAATAATGGATTTGAAATTAACGTTTCATATTTCAGTCCCGACAGGTATTACGAAGTTGGCGGAAATCCAAGTATGTTTCCTGGTACATTTGGTCTTATGCCCGGTAAAGTAGAAAGTGAACAAAAAGGATTTATATTCCCAACTTTAGGTGCAAATATGAATCTTACATCAAAGTTTTCTATTGCTTTATCTCTTTATGGCAATGGCGGAATGAACACTGATTATTCAACAATGACATTTGGTGATCCAAATTCACCTGGAACCGGAGTAAACTTAGAACAAATGTTTGGCAACCTAACATTCGCTTATAAATTATCAAAAAAACATGCTCTTGGTGTTGCTGGTATAGTTGGATGGCAAAGATTTGCTGCAAAAGGACTTTTTGCATTCAGCGGTTTCTCAAGTGATGCAGCTAATTTAACCGGAAACGCTCAATCAACTGCATTAGGTTTTGGATTTAAAGTCGGTTATCAGGGACAATGGTTAGACGATTTAAGATTCGGCGCTTCATATCAATCAAAAATTTATATGAGCGAATTTGAAAGATACGCAGGACTATTTGCACAAGCCGGTGATTTTGATGTTCCTGCAAACTGGCAAGCTGGTATTGCTTTTACACCAGGCGATTGGAAATTTATGGTTGACGTAAAACAAATTCTTTATAGTCAAGTTAAATCCATTGCTAACCCAATGGACTTAGTCGCCAATTCACCTATGCTGCCTAATGGCAGCCCAAATCCAAACTTTAATGCCTTAGGTTCAGAAGATGGCTGGGGATTTGGCTGGAAAGATGTTTTTGCGATTAAATATGGTATCATGTATTCAGGTTTTTGTGGATGGGATTTAATGGCTGGATATTCATTCAATCAGAATCCTGTAACAGAAGAAAACGTAATGTTTAATATACTTGCACCAGCAGTAATTCAGAATCATTTAACATTTGGTGTAACTAAACAAATAGCCAATAAAAATGAAATTACGGTTGCATTTATGTATGCATTTGAAAACTCAGTAAAAGGACCAAATAAATTAGAAGCACCGAATCAGCAAACGATTGAAATTGGAATGAAACAATGGCAGATCGAAGTTGGTTATACTTTCAGCAGTTTCTAATTATAATTTCTAATAGTCTATAAAAGGGCATCTCAGTGATGCCCTTTTATTATTACATACTTTAAATATTACAACTCCAGTTATTATTTACAATTACGCTGGTAATTTTATTTATGGTAAATCACTGAAATTTTTTTTATAAACTTCTTTTATAATTTAAAAGAGTAGTGCCTAGCGTATTTTAAGAATAAAAATTTAAAATTATTTTCTAAATTTTATTGCTTAATAAATCTGTTAAATAGTAATAATTAGCTGAAAATAATCAAAAAGATCATTGGATTTATTCTGAACTATATTTATGTTAAAATAAATAATGCAATCTATTTAAGCTAATCTATTATCTAAAAACATCAATTTAAATTAAATGAATCGCTTCCTTCAGCTGCTAATTATTTCTTTCATTTTATTCTTTGCAAATATTTATGCTCAATCAAAAGATGCATTATTTATTTCCGAAGAATCCTTAATGACTGGAACTTTCTATGGAAGCTTTGGCTTCTATTTAGCTGCGCCTAGCTCGCTACCTGTAGATGAGATTAAATGGCGATATTCCCCGGGTGATGATACTTTGTGGGCAGAACCAAATTATGATGATAGTAAATGGGAATTAGTGGATCCCTGGATGGATATGTTAAAACCAGAAGCAGAAAAATGGAATGGGATTGGGTGGTTCAGGAAAGTAATAAAAATTGATTCAACTCTTTTAAATAAAACTATTGGTGCTTATATCCATCAAGATGGCGCTTCTGAGATTTATCTTAACGGGAAAAAGATTTTTGAATTTGGAAAAGTAAGTAAGAATAAAGCAGATGAAGAGTTTTTTGATCCATTCAATACACCCTTTGTTTTTTCTTTTGATTCAAATACGGTATATACAATAGCTGTGCGGTACTCAAACCATAGTCACTTAGGTTGGGAATATTTCTATAATAAATTTTTTAGCCATTTAGGTTTTTCTATAAGTATTTTTGACTTCAATAATAATATCAAATCAGAACTTGTTCTTAAACAAGAAAGAACTTCAACCGATTGGGGAATAAACGGATTTACTCTTGCATTCTCACTAATATTTTTTCTACTTTATTTTTTCTATTTGAAACAAAAACAAAATCTCTACTTTGCGCTTTTTGTTTTCGGAATCTTTTTAATGTCAGCTTCGACTGATTTACAATTTATAGGAAATCCAGCTCTAAAGCTTGTGGCTATTTATAGAATAGTACAATTCATTGCATTTTCGTTAGTCTTTACTTTTTTCCTCTTGTTCATTTACGAATCTGTCTATAAGCGGATTATTAAATTATTCTGGCTTTTCTTAACTGCTTTCATCGTCATTAATGTTTTTGCTTTCTTTGGCACAGTAGGAATTTTTGATAATATCATGCCTTTTGCTATTGTAATTGCGATAATGACAATTGAAAGTATCAGAGTTTTTGTAATAGGTATTATAAGAAAAGTAAATAATATATGGATTTTATCAGTTGGAGCTATTTTATTCCTGGTATTTGTATTAGGACAAATATTAATTATTCCTCAACTTCCAGAAACTGTATTGGAGTCAATTGCTTCTGTGACAATGGTATTGACGATTACTATACTTCCCATCTTTATGGCTATATATCTTGCAAAATCTTACGGTAAAACTCAAAGTGATCTGGAAGAAAAAATTGTGACCGTGCAAGAACTTTCAGATAAACAAATTGAACAGGAAAGACAAAATGCTGAACTAAAATTAATGGCTCAATTAGAAAGAGCAGAGAATGAACGAAAAACCAAAGAACTTGATCAGGCACGTAAACTACAACTTTCTATGCTCCCAAAAGAAATACCAACTTTACCAAATCTTGACATAGCAGTTTATATGAAAACAGCTACAGAAGTTGGTGGCGACTATTATGATTTTCATTTATCTGACAAAAATACTTTGACTGCAGTTGTTGGTGATGCAACTGGTCATGGATTAAATGCTGGTATGCTGGTTAGTGTCTCCAAAGGATTATTTTTAAATTTATCTCCACAACCGGATCTTGATAATATAATTTCACAATTCAATAATTCACTAATTTCAATGAAGCTACAACCAATGTATATGTCTCTTCATTTTCTTAGAATTAGTAATAATCAATTGCAGGTAGTTGGTGCAGGAATGCCCCCAATATTATATTATCAAAGCAGCACAAAAAATATTATTGAAATAGAATCCGGTGGCCCACCATTAGGCGGATTTCCAAATTTTAAGTATGAGCTATACAATTACGAACTTTTTAAAGGTGATATTATACTTGTGCTTACGGATGGTATTGCTGAAAGAATGAATGTAAAGAAACAAATATTTGGGTGGGATAAAGGGAAAAAATTGCTTTTTAATATGAAAGACCTATCTGCTAATGAAATAATCAGAGAAATAATAAAGATAAATGATGAATGGGCAGAGAACAAAGAGCAAGAGGATGATATTACTATGGTTGCATTAAAAGTGAAATAATATTTAACTTAAACTGTAAAAAGTAAAAGGAAATTATAATGAAAGTAAAAACTAAAGAAACTGAGAAAGCTGTAATCATTAACCTGGAAGGTGAAATGATGTTAGGGTATGAGGCTAACGATTTTCATGAGGCTATACAATCGAGTCTTGGGAATAATAAGAAAACTATTATTGTTGATCTAAGTGAAGTGAAGTTTATATCTAGTTGGGGTATCGGAATATTAATCTATGGTTATACCACAGCAACAAACCAAGGAAGTAATTTTAAATTAGCTGCCGTTCCTGAGAATATAATGGAGACACTTCAAAAAGTTAAAGTGGATATTATATTTCAAAAATATGATTCAGTTGAAGAAGCATTAAAAGATTAGTCAAGTAACTCTTTTTTAGAATTAAAATATTTACGTTTTAAATAATATCATCAACCCAACTCATAGCTGCCATAGTAGGTGGTAACCCTATTGTTGGCAAAGCAAGCAAAACTGTTTGTCTTATTTCTTCTTTTGTAATCCCAAGTTCTATTGCTTTTCTAGTATGAGAATGGACGGCACCCTCTAATCCTGCTCCTGTTGAGATAGCAAGTTTTATCAACGCTCGTGTTTTATCATCAAGAGGACCAGAATTATGGACTGCTTTTCCAAGCTGCTCATAGGCATTTGCAACCTCTGGGTAGTCCTTCTGAAACTTTTCAAATCGTTTTGGTAATTGTGACATTTGAGATCTCCTTTAAGAATAAATATTAAAAATACTAAAACTGTAATTGAGTTTAAGTTAATTCCACAAAAGTGGAAAACTACTAAGAACCTTTGAGATTCCGTATCAAATACGAAATGACAATCTGTTATTTAATTAATATTAAATAATAAAATGAAGTTGATAAAAAATAATGAATTCTTTTTAATCCTGCTTTACTCTGTGAATTTTTCCAGCAATAAGATAAAATCTTTCTGAACTGGGGAAACATGTTGATCATCTCATCAATTTCTTTTGCATAAATAGATTTTTTATTTGATAAATATTTATTAAAAACTTTTTTTACAATCGGAGCAAGCAGCACATACCAAATAAAAGTAAGCACAACAGACCTGATAAGCATTATTATAATGTCAATCCCAGCAATATTGGTATTTGTAGGGGATAAGTATGTGAAAATTAAAACAGCTATTGAAACTGCAAGTACAATAATCCCGGTTGGTCGAAATAGCCAGCTTTTCTTTTTCTTCTTTTTGTCTTTACGAGGAATCTCATTTTCTGATCCATCCAAAATATTATTTGGTATTTGCTGAGAATAATATTTTAGTATTTTTGGCAGCCTGCCTGCATAAAATCCAATAAATATTCCGGCCAAAATATGTATTGATACATAAATACCCATCAACAAATATCCATAATGCACATCGGGATAAATGCCTAAACTTAAAAACTCTTTTAACACTTGGTTTATAAAAATATTAATTGATTTCCACAAAGTATTCCCGAATAGAATAGTAAGCACAACAATTTTTTGTATCCCTGAAAAAAACAGTGTCAATATCCCAAGCATTAAGGCAGACGAGCGATAAAATTTTTTTGAAAAAAATAATAAGTAGCCGAGTAAGCCTTGTAAACTAACTGCAAAGTATGCGGTTAATGGTGAATGAGGACTTACTAGTGCTTTAATTAAAATTACAATTAATGTTGATTTTAGAATATCTTTACTGTTTTTAGAAAACAATGCAATCAACGAAATGAAAAGGACTGCTGCTGCATTTATAAATAAACCACGAAAGGGAATTGTAAGTGCATGAAGTATTCCGCCAAATGCGGATTCGCTAAAAGCCCAAAGTGCGGTTAATTTAAGAATGGAGATTTGATAGTTGTAAGAAATGCCTTCTAATTCTGAAATTATTTTATTTGAAAAATTCAAACTACTTTTCAAGTTTTTCTGTCCAGGAAAGTATTCCTTCTTCAAGATGATGAACATTTGTAAAACCTTGCTCAAGCATAAAAACACCAGCATAATAACTTCTGTTTCCGCTTCTGCAGTAAATGTAATACTTTTTTTCTTTATCCAACTTTGTAATTTTTTCAGAAAAAGTTGGATTGTAAATATCGATTAACAGAGAATTTGGAATATGTCCATCATTAAATTCTTGAGGTGTGCGTACGTCAATTATAACAGCCGAATTATCATTTATAATTTTATCAGAAAAGTCAGGTGCACTAAGATTTATAACATCGTTCATTTTTATCCAAATATTTATTGCAAAATTTGAATGCAAATATAGAATAAAAATATTTCAAGAGATAAAAAAGTGCAAAAACATCTCTTATATGAAGAAAATAATTAGATTTACTTCAATATGACTCGCAAGTCATAAAAGCGAGCTAATTCATTTCATTTTTTTGATATGCTGTATATATTTGCCCACCAAAAGCAACTAATCAGGATTATTTTTTTATGACTAACAAATATCAAATTGCTATTCTCGGTGGTGGTCCGGGTGGATATGTCGCTGCAATAAGAGCAGCACAATTAGGATTTAAAACAGTTGTAATTGATAAGGATAATTTAGGCGGAATTTGTTTGAATTGGGGCTGTATTCCAACAAAATCACTTCTAAAAAACGCTGAGATTTTTGATAATATTAAGAATCATGGTAAAGATTTTGGAATCTACACAAAAGAACTTTCCTTCAATTTTAATGAGATAATAAAGAGAAGCCGTGGCATTTCCGATAAGATTACAAAAAATGTTGAGATGCTGATTAAGAAAAATAAGATTGATAGGATTCGGGGTTTTGGTAAACTAATCAGTCAAAATGAAATTGCTATTTTGGACAAAGACGGCAAACAAACTGAAACATTAAACTCAGATAACATTATTGTTGCAACAGGTGCCCGCCCAAAAACTTTTCCAAATATTCCTATTGATAGAAAAAATATTATTACAAGTACTGAGGCGATGAATCTTCCCGAACAACCAAAGGAATTAATAATAATTGGTGCCGGCGCAATTGGAATTGAATTTGCATATTTCTATTCTGTTTTAGGGACAAAGGTAACTGTGATTGAAATGCTTGATAATATTCTACCTGTTGAAGATGTTGAAGTTTCACAGGCACTTGAAAAGAATTTTAAGAAACGTGGAATTGAAATCTTTACTAAGACAACTGTTGAAAAAGCTGAAGTAAAAGGAAAAAAAGTTTTAGTTACGATAAATCAAAACGGACAGAAAAAAGAATTAAGCGCTGATAAGGTATTAAGTGCAATCGGTGTAACCGGAAATGTTGAAGGTTTTGGATTAGAAGAATTGAAAATCGAATTATTTAAGAATCATATTAAGGTTGATAAAAAAACTTATCAAACAAATATTAAAAATATTTATGCAATTGGCGATGTTATTGGTCCGCCGTGGCTTGCACACGTTGCATCTGCTGAAGGGATTCATTGTGTTGAATCAATAAAAGGAATTAAAAATCCGGAGATTGATTATGAAAATATTCCAGGTTGTACATATTGCCAACCTCAAGTTGCAAGTGTTGGATTGACCGAAGCAAAAGCACGCGAACTTGGCTATGATTTAAAAATTGGAAAGTTTCCTTTTATGGCAAGTGGTAAAGCTTTTGCCGTTGGGGAACGTGAAGGATTTGTTAAGTTAATTTTCGATGCTAAATACGGCGAATTACTTGGCGGTCATATTATCGGAAGTGAAGCAACAGAGCTTATTGCTGAAGTTGCGCTTGCACGAGCAATGGAAGCGACTGGACACTCAATAATTAAAACTGTTCATGCACATCCAACTTTATCAGAATCGATTATGGAAGCTGCTGCTAATGCTTATGGTGAGGCGATACATATTTGAGAAAATTTGTTTATTGTGATTTAGATTCAATTGATTACAAAGAAGCATGGGATTTGCAAAAGAATATTCATCTGTTAAGAGTAGAAAACAAAATTGATGATGTATTTTTTATTCTCGAACATCCGCACACTTATACTCTCGGTAAAACTGCGGATAAACAAAATTTAGTAGGTGATCAAAATTATTTAAAAGATAATAAAATTTCCGTTTACGATATAGATCGTGGTGGAGACATTACTTATCACGGTCCGGGACAAATAGTTGGTTATCCAATTATTAACCTTACAAATTGGAAACAGGATACACACAAATATTTAAGAGCGATTGAAGAAGTTATTATTCAAGTTTGTGCAGATTATGGTTTGAATGGAAGTAGAGTTGATAAATACACAGGTGTTTGGATAGCAGATAGAAAAATTTGTGCGATAGGAATTAAAGTTAGCAGGTGGATTACAATGCACGGCTTTGCTTTTAATATCAATACTGATTTGAATTTGTTTAATGGTATAATTCCATGCGGAATATCCGATAAAGCTGTTACCTCTTTGAGTAAAGAATCACAAAAAGAAATAATTATTAAAGAGGTGAAAGAAAAAATTATTCATCATTTTAGTAAGGTTTTTAATTATAACCAGATTGAATTTAAATCGAAAGAAGACATATTAAGTTTAGTTTCCTAAAACAATAAGGTTTTTTAATGGCAAAGAAAACAACATCAACAGAAAAAAAATCGAAAGAAAAAAGTTCGATTAAACCAACAAATGGAAAAAATGAAACGGTAAAAGTTGGTAAAGAAGAATTTACAAAAGATAAATTATTGCAAGTTCTAAAAACGATGTTGCGAGCGCGAAATGTTGATAATAAAGCAATGAATTTACTTAGACAAGGAAAAACATTTTTTCACATTGCCGGTGCAGGACACGAAGCCGTGCAGCTTGCAATTGGTTTGTCACTAAATCCAAAAAAAGATTGGTTTTTTCCGTACTACCGTGATTTGGCAACTGTGTTAACAGCTGGTCTAACTCCGGAAGAAGTATTTCTAGGAACTTTCGGAAAAGCGGATGATCCGGCAAGCGGAGGAAGACAATTACCTGTTCATTGGGGTTCTAAAAATTTTAATCTACCATCACAATCATCTCCAACTGGTACACAATTTTTACAAGCAGTGGGAGCTGCATTAGCATCAGTTAAAAGAGGAGAACGAAATATATCTTATGTAAGCAGTGGCGAAGGAACGACATCCCAGGGTGAATTTCACGAAGCCGTTAATTGGGCTAGCCGTGAAAAATTACCAGTACTTTTTGTAATTCAGAATAATAAGTACGCAATCTCGGTTCACGTTTCAAATCAAACAGGAGGAAAAGACAGTTCAATTGCTGAGATGATGGAAGGATTTCACAATCTTCATCGTGCAAGAATTGATGGAACGGATTTTTTCCAATCTTTTGAGAAGGTTCAAGAAGCAATTGAATATATTAAAAGTGGTAAAGGTCCTGCTCTTATCGAAGCAGATGTTGTGCGATTAGAATCTCATTCATCTTCAGATGATCAAAAAAAATATCGAGATAAGAAGGAACTTGAAGAAGATTTAAAGAAATGTCCGATTGAAAAATTTGCTCAAGTATTACTGGAAAAAAGATTTCTAAATCAGAAAGATTATGAGGATTTAAAGGTTAAAATCAACGAGGAAATTAGCGAAGCCGCTGATAAGGCACTGCACTCCTCTGACCCAAAACCTGATGAAGCAACAAAATATGTTTTTGATGAAAGTGGTTTTAAAGAATCACTTGATTATGAATCATCAACACCAAGTGGAAATAAAATTGTTATGGTTGATGCCATTAATCACGCATTACACGAAGAGATGGAAAAAAATTCTGAGATGTTCATCTTTGGTGAAGATATTGAAGATGGAAAAGGCGGTGTGTTTACGGCAACAAAAGGTTTATCAACCAGGTTTACTAAAAAAAGAGTTTTCAACTCACCGCTCGCTGAGGCAAGTATAATGGGCGTTGCGGTTGGTATGTCGCTAACAGGCATGAAACCTGTTGTAGAAATTCAATTTGGAGATTACATTTTTCCCGGATTTATGCAAATGAAAAATGAAATGGCACCAATGCGGTATCGCTCTAATAATTCATGGTCTGCACCTGTTGTTACTCGTGTTGCTGTTGGCGGATACATTCACGGTGGTTTGTGTCATAGTCAAAATATTGAAGCATTCTTTTCACACATTCCAGGAATTTTTATCGCATATCCTAGTAATGCAGCGGATGCAAAAGGATTACTTAAAACAGCATGCAGAATTAAAGATCCGGTTTTATTTTGCGAGCATAAAGGATTATACAGACAAAGTTTTGCAATCACACCCGAGCCGGATGAGAATTATTTGTTATCATTTGGTAAAGCAAAAGTAGTTAGAGAAGGAACTAATGTTACGGTAGTATCCTGGGGAGTTTCTTTATGGGATTCAATGATTGCCGCAAAGAAATTGGAAGATGAAGATTTTTCTGTGGAAGTAATTGATATTAGAACAATTGTTCCTTTGGACGAAGAAACAATTTACAACTCAGTTAAAAAAACAAATAAAGTAATTATAATCCACGAAGACACGATGTTTGGAGGATTTGGTGCCGAGATTGCAGCTCGTATTGCAGATAATTGTTTTCAATATCTTGATGCACCCGTAAAAAGAATTGCCGCAAAGGACGCGCATATTCCTTATGCACCAATCTTGGAAAATGCAGTTTTACCAAGTCGTGATGATATTTACAAAGGAATAAAAGATTTACTTAAGTATTAATAAATCGATTTATCGAATAATGCGAGTGATGTCGATCTGTATTAGAGTTCAGATATCTCGCTTTGCTCGTTATGACTCTATAATTAAAAATTGAACATTAAGCATTTAACATTTGTGAATAGGAGTTTCTTATGGATATAATAATGCCGAAAATGGGTGAGAGTGTTAATGAAGGCACAATCATAAAATGGCATAAACAAGTTGGTGATGCTGTTAAACGTGATGAAATTATTTTTGAGATCAGCACTGATAAAGTTGATACTGAAATTCCTGCTGCGGAAGCTGGAATATTATCTGAAATAATAGTTAAAGAAGGTGATACAGTTGAGGTTGGAACTGTTGTTGCAAAAATAAATACTGGCGGAAAAGAATTAGTAGAAACTCCGATTGAAAAAGAGACACCAGAACCAATAAGTAGTTCTTCCAAAAATAGAATGGAAGAAAAAGAAGTCATTTCGAAGGAGTCTTCGACTGAGAAATCTACTCGACCTGAAGTTAATGATATTTCTCCCTACGATCGAAATAATGAAAACAATATTAATTCTGGAACTAACTCATCTACAATATCAAATACGGCAAATAGTAATGTGATTGAAATTGCAATGCCAAAAATGGGTGAATCAGTAATGGAAGGAACTATTATTAAGTGGTATAAGAAAGTTGGTGACGCAGTTAAGAAAGATGAAACAATTTTTGAAATTAGCACAGATAAAGTTGATACAGAAATTCCATCACCAGAAGCTGGAACATTAACAGAAATTCTTGTTGGCGAGCAGGAAACCGTTGAAGTTGGAACTATCGTTGCAAAACTTGGAGTAGGAGGTAAAGTTAAAGAGCAGGTTTCCCAAACAGTCAAGCAGGAGAAAGTTCAAGCTCAAGACGTAGTTTCAATGCATGATAATTTTTCCAAAAGCGTTGATATAATACCTGAAGGAAATGGAACAAGTGCAGGATTTTATTCGCCTCTTGTTTTAAGCATTACACAAAAAGAAAATATAAGTTTTGATGAATTAAAATCTATAACTGGAACTGGATTGGAAGGAAGAGTTTCTAAGAAAGATATTCTTAAGTATTTAGAAAATCGAAAATCACAACCGGATCAAAAAGTTCAAGAAAAGAAAGAAATTAAAACTACTTCATCAATTCCAACTACTTCGCAAACTGTTTATAATTCAGCTGATGTTGAAAAAATTCCAATGGACAATATTCGTATGAGAATTATGGATCACATGGTTCATAGTCGTGATACATCTGTTCACGTTACAGGGCTGATTGAAGTTGACATGACACGCATTCATAATTTTATAACTGCTAATAAGGAAGAGATTATCAAAAATGAAAATGCAAAGATTACATACATGGCTTTTATTGCGGATGCTGTTGTTAAATCGTTAAAAAAATATCCTCTTGTTAATTCAAGTATAGATGGTAATTCAATTCTGCAAAAGAAATTTATCAATCTTGGAATTGCTGTCGCGATTGAACCAACTGGATTAATCGTACCAAATATTAAAGGTGCCGGCGATAGAAATGTAGTTGGATTAGCAAAAGCAATTGCAGATTTAGCTAATCGTGCAAGAACCAAAAAATTAACTCCCGATGATATTTCAAACGGAACTTTTACAATTACAAATTATGGTGTTTTCGGAACTATATTTGGAACGCCAATTATTAATCAACCTGAAGTTGCAATTCTTGGAGTTGGCGCAGTTCAGAAAAAGCCGGTTGTAATTGAAGTTGACGGGTCTGATACATTTGCTGTAAGACATATTATGGCACTAACACTGTCACACGACCACAGATTAGTTGATGGTATGTTAGGTGGAATGTTTTTGAAAAATATTAAAGAAACACTTGAAAATTTTGAAGGTGTTCTGAATTAAGTGAAAGTGAAAATTATAATATTTAATTTATCAGATGATAAAATCAAAAATAATAAATAATGCTGGAATAATATTTCTTGCACGACCAGAAAAACGAAATGCTTTAAATCCTACTTTAATTAAAAATCTAAAAGATAAGCTAATTGAATTCAAAAATAATGATAATATTAAATCTATAATAATTACTGGGGAAGGAAATTCATTTTGTGCCGGAGCTGATTTAGAATATCTTAAGAGCCTATCGAGTAACTCCACAATTGAAAATTACAATGATTCAAAATCACTAGCAGAGTTATTTGTATCGATTTATGAATATCCAAAACCAACGATTGCGGCAGTAAACGGATCAGCAATTGCGGGCGGCTGCGGACTAGCATCTGTTTGTGATTTTATCCTTGCACATCCTGAAAAAAGTAAATTTGGCTACAGCGAAGTAAAAATTGGATTCATTCCTGCCATCGTTTCTATCTTTTTAATTAAAAAAGTTGGAGAAGGTTTGGCTAAACAATTGTTAATGGATGGTGAAATTATCTCAGGACAAAGAGCATATGAGATTGGATTTGTAAATTATTTGGTCGAAAATGTTTTAGATGAATCTATCAGTCTTGCTGAAAAAATTAATAAAAATTCTGTGGAAAGTTTGAGACTTACAAAAGAAATGATAAATAATATTTCAAATCTTTCTGTATGTGATGCAGTAAACTATTGTGTTGGATTAAATACAATAAGCAGATCTACAGAAGATTTTAAAAATGGGATTGATAATTTTCTTAGCAAGGATAAATAAATGGATTTAAAATCCCATATCAGAAATGTAAATGATTTTCCAAAACAGGGGATTATGTTTCGTGACATAACTACTCTTCTCAAAAATCCTGAAGCTTTTAATTATACGTTAGAGCAACTTCTAAGTTTTACGAAAGGGAAAAAGATAGATAAAGTAGTTGGAATTGAGTCACGAGGGTTTATTTTTGGTTCTCCACTTGCACATAAACTTAATTGTGGTTTTATTCCTGTTCGCAAACCGGGAAAACTACCTGCAGAAAAAGTTTCAATTTCATATTCGCTTGAGTATGGCGAAGACAAACTTGAAATGCACATAGATGCAATCCAGCCGGGAGATAAAGTATTGGTGCATGATGATTTACTTGCTACTGGCGGCACAATGAATGCTGTTTGCCAGTTGATTGAACAACTTGGTGGTGAAATTGTTCAGGTATCTTTTATTGTTGAATTATCATTTTTAAAAGGTCGTGATAAATTAAAATCTTATGATGTCCGATCGATTGTTGATTATATGAATGAAGATTAAAAATAAATCCAATATTGAAAGAAGTACAATTCATAAAAAATAATTCCGAACGATGGCGGGAAGTAGAATTATTCCTTTCAAAAAAGACATCGTTTAAAGATCCAGATAAGTTAGCTGAATTATTCATCCAGTTAACTGATGATCTTTCGTATTCAAAAACATTTTATTCTCAAAGCAAAACAACTCAATATTTAAATAGCCTTACTTCAAAAGTTCATCAATCTGTTTACAAAAATAAAAAAGAAAAGGGTAGCAGAATAATTTCATTCTGGAAATATGAGCTACCTGAAATATTTTATGCAAGAAGAAAAGAATTATTGATTTCATTCATTATATTTTTTGTTGCAGTTGTAATTGGCATTGTTTCATCAGCGGGTGATACCGGTTTTGTTCGATTGATTCTTGGTGATAGTTATGTTAACATGACGCTTGAAAACATTGATCAGGGGGACCCTCTTGCAGTTTATAAAAAGATGAATGGTGTTGATATGTTTATGGGAATAACATTTAATAATATTCGAGTTTCATTTTATACATTTATGTCAGGCTTGCTGCTTTCAGTAGGTACTGTTATGCTTTTACTTTACAATGGAATTATGCTCGGAACCTTTCATCATTTTTTCTTTGAACGTAATTTATTATTTAAATCATTATCCATAATTTGGATTCACGGAACGATTGAAATATCATCTATCATTATTGCTGGGGCTGCAGGATTAATTTTGGGTAACAGTATTTTATTTCCAAAAACTTATTCAAGAAGACAATCATTTTTAATTGCCGCAAAAGATGGAGTTAAAATTATTATTGGTTTAATTCCTCTTTTTATTATTGCAGGATTTCTTGAATCATTTGTTACTCGATACACTAAAATGCAGGTGTTTATAAATCTGACCATTATTATTTCATCATTATCTTTTATTATTTGGTATGTTGTTATTTATCCAACAAAATTAAGCAGGAGAGAAGTAAATGAATCCAAAGAAAATTGAGTTCCAGCTGTATAGAGATTTTGGACAAATCCTCAGTGCCACATTTGAATTTCTTAGAGAAAACTTTAAACAATTAGCTAAGTCGTTAATATTTTTAGTCGGTCCATTTATATTACTAACTGGCATTTTTGGCGGACTTTATCAAAAAGAAATGTTTTCATTCGTTCCAACTTCTACGTCGCTTAGCCAATTCGGTATGTCAATTGGATTATACATCTTGGCTGCATCTCTTACTATGTTAATGCTTATTAATACTGTCTATTCGTTTATCGTAATTTACATTAGAAAAGAAGATGAATCAGAGATACAAGTTGACGAAGTATGGAATATTGCTAAGAGCAATATCTTAAAAATTATTCTTTTAAGTATTGGTTATACAGTAGTAACGATATTTGCATCAATACTTTTAATAATCCCAGGAATTTATGTGAGCGTTGCGTTAATGATAATTTATATTGTTGCAATAAATGAAAACAAAGGTTTTTTTGATGCAATGAGCCGATGTTTTTATCTTATAAAAAATAAATGGTGGTTCACTTTTGGTCTATTAATTGTATTAGGGTTAATTCAAGGCTTCATGGGATTTTTATTTCAAATTCCTCAGTACATAGCAATGTTTTTTGTGGCATTTAATTCTATTGATGGAAATGGAATGAATAGTACAACAGAAATTATTTTTATAATTACCACAATTATCGCATCGTTAAACTTTTTATTTTATTCAATTAGTTTTGTTGGAATTGCATTTCATTATTTCAGTCTTGTTGAACAGAAAGAAGCCAAAGGATTATTGAATAAAATTGAATCGATTTAAATTCATATCAATCATTCTGTTGCTTTGTAATACTGTTTTGGTGGGTACCAATTTTGCCCAAGGCGCATCTCCTGCAAAACCAGAAAATGGGGACAATTATAATTCATTTCAGCAAGTAGATGTTGTTGACTCTAGTACTAAAAATTCACATATCAAACACATAATTCATATTCCACTCCAATATGATTCTTCTGATATAATTTTTCGTTCTGTTGACTCAGCAACGATTTTAATCCATCTAAAGGACAAAGACTTTAAATATTTTGAGGATCCCGAATACTCTAAAACACTTTGGGAAAGATTGATGGATTGGCTCAGCAGACAATTTGCTAAGTTAACTCAATACGATTCTTATTATACGGCGTGGGATATTTTCATGTACATTTTAATTGCGCTTGCAGTAACCGCAATTATTTTTGGATTTTACAGATCTGAGTTTAAAGGATTGTTGATTTCAATTAAAAAGAATAGTCAACTTAATGTTTCGGAATCATTGGAAAATATTCACTCTTTAGATTATGAAAAAATGATTGAAGATGCGATCGCTAATAAGAATTTTAGATATGCAATAAGATTAAATTATTTAAGAACATTAAAAATTCTTTCTGATAAAAAGATTATCAATTGGAAAACTGATAAAACAAATAACGAATTTATAAATGAAATAAAGTACTCAACTCTAAAAGAAAAATTCAATAATATTACTTTGGATTTTGAATATATATGGTATGGCGAATTTGAGATTGATCAAACTTCATATAATCAGTTACAAAATAGTTATTCAGATTTTAATTCTTTTTTGGAAACAGTGTAAGAATGAAAAATCTAAAATTTATACTTCCCGTTACTATCGTATTTATAATATTAGTTTTAGTGAAACTTGTTACTCCTGAGCCGACAGATTGGAATCCAACTTATTCTAAGAATGATAAAATACCCTACGGCTCTTATCTTTTGTATGAAACACTTAAGGATTTATTTCCGAATCAAAATATAGAATCAACAAATCTTCCATTTTATAATATCACTCGCGAAAGAAAAATTGAAAATAAAAACATCATAATTATCTGCCGCAGTTTTGAACCAGATGATCTTGATGCAAAAGTTTTAAAAGGATTACTAAATAGTGGTAACGATATTTTTATTGCAGCAAATATCTTTGGAAAATTTATTACAGATACTTTAAAACTATCCACAAATTATTCTTTTTTTGGCGGATATGATTCAATTAAAGTAAATATTTCAAATCCTAATCTTTTGCGAGAAACTGACTACTGTTTTACGAAAGGAAACTATAATCACTATTTTACATCTTTTGATACTAGTAAAGTAATTGTACTAGGTACAAATAATAATGATGATGTTAATTTTATTAAAGTAAATTTTGGAAAAGGAAATTTATATCTGAGTACCATCCCAAATATCTTCACTAATTATAATTTATTAAAAGCAGATAGAGATTATATATTTAAAAGTTTGTCATATCTAAAATTGAGAGATGTAATTTGGGATGAATACTATAAAGAAGCGAATAAATATCAAAGTTCACCGATCAGATTTATTTTAAGTCAGCCTTCACTAAAATGGGCTTATTTTACTTTGCTAGTTTCATTAATCTTTTTTGTGATCTTTAAAGGAAGACGAGATCAGCGTATTATTCCATTAATAAAGCCTTTAGCAAATACCACAATGGAGTTTGTAAACACAGTTGGTAATCTTTATTACAAACAATCCAATCACAAAAATATTGCAGAAAAAAAAATCACTTATTTCTTAGATTATCTGAGAACAAAATATTCTGTGAAGACAATACAGTTAAATGATGTATTGATTGCTCAATTATCCGAAAAAAGTTATGTGGAACGAAAAGAAATTAAAAAAATGTTTGATTTAATAAATCTGGTTTCAATTTCTAAATCAATAAAACAAGTAACCTTAATAGAATTAAATAATTTTATAGAAAACTTTTACACTAAAACAGGTGCTTATGGAAAATAATATTGGTAACAGAACTGATTTGTCGTCATTAAAAGAATCAGTTGAAAAAGTTAAAATTGAAATAAGAAAAATTATTGTTGGGCAGGATTATACAATTGAGCTTCTACTTGCTTCAATATTTGCTGATGGACATGTTCTTATCGAAGGTGTTCCGGGGATTGCAAAAACCTTGCTTGCAAAAATACTAGCAAAAACAATTTCGGCAGATTTTTCCAGGATTCAATTTACGCCAGATTTAATGCCATCTGATATTCTTGGAACATCAGTTTACAATATGAAAACCTCCGAATTTGAATATAAAAAGGGTCCAATATTTTCAAATATAATTTTGATTGATGAAATAAATCGTTCCCCCGCAAAAACGCAAGCAGCTCTATTTGAAGTGATGGAAGAACGACAGATCACGATGGATGGGCATACTTACAAATTAGAAAATCCATTTGTAGTTTTTGCAACGCAAAATCCTATTGAGCATGAAGGAACATATAAACTCCCCGAAGCACAATTAGACAGATTTCTTTTTAAGATTGAAATGAGTTATCCAACTTTAGAAGAAGAAACAAAAATCTTACTTGAGTATAATGATCGCAAATCAAAAAATGACTTGAGTATGATTCAACCAATATTTACAAAAGAACAACTTGCTGCGTTTAGTTTGCAGATAAGTTCAATCCATATTGAAGAAAAAATAGTTGCTTATATTGCTAATATTGTTAACCAAACACGTAAAAATGGTGATTTATATTTGGGGGCTTCCCCGCGTGCTTCAATCGCTATTATGACAGGCGCTAAAGCACTGGCTGCAATTCGCGGTAGAGATTTTGTGAATCCTGATGATGTTAAAGAAATTACATTCCCTTCATTAAAGCATAGAATAATTTTAACTCCTGAAAAAGAGATGGAAGGTAAAACCACTGATGAAATTATTCAGCAAATTCTGAATCGTGTTGAGGTTCCACGATAATGCGTGTTGTTAAGGAGTTCTATCTTACTGAAAAATTTCTATTATCGGCGATCTCTATTGTGCTGTTATTTTTCTTTGGATATTTCTTTCCAATCTTATTTTTTGTTTCTAAGATTATACTGATTTCCTTTATAACAATTATCCTGATTGAAACGATAATTCTATTCTTAATTAAACAAGGTTTGTTTGCTGAAAGGGTAATGGCTGAAAGACTTTCAAATGGAGATGATAATGAAGTCAAAATTATCTTAACAAATAATTATGCAATAAAAACCGTTATTAAAATTATTGATGAACTTCCGTTTGTTTTTCAGATTAGAGATTTTGAAATTAATTCTGAAATAGATAAAGCCACTACGAAAATATTTTCATATAATGTTAGACCAGTAAAAAGAGGCGAATATCAATTTGGGGCTATAAATATTTATGTATCAGTATTATTAAATATTGTTTCGCGTCGCTTTAGATTTGAACAGAATAGATCTGTTGCAGTTTATCCATCTTATATTCAAATGAAAAAATATCAGTTGATGGCGGTTTCTGATCGGCTTGTTGAAATAGGAGTAAAAAAAATAAGGCGTATTGGTCATTCATTAGAGTTTGAACAGATCAAAGAATATGTGAATGGTGATGATTACAGAACGATAAACTGGAAAGCAACTGCTCGCAAAAGACAATTAATGGTTAATCATTATGTTGATGAAAAATCGCAGCAGGTTTATTCAATCATTGATCTTGGCAGAACTATGAAAATGCCTTTTGATAAAATGTCACTTGCGGATTATGCAATTAATTCTTCTTTGGTGATTTCAAATATCGCATTGCTCAAACAGGATAAAGCTGGTGTAATTACATTTAATAATAAAGTAACTTCTGTTTTGCCTGCAGAAAGAAATTCTTTGCAGATGAAGAAAATTGTTGAGCTTCTTTACAGTCAGCAAACAGAATATCTTGAATCTGATTATGAAAAACTTGCATCAGTAATTAAATCCCGAATTAAACAACGTAGTTTGCTTTTATTTTACACTAATTTTGAATCTGCAAATTCATTAAAAAGACAATTAAAATATTTTAAGAGTTTAGCTTCGTCTCATTTACTGATTGTTATATTCTTTAAAAATACCGGACTTGATGATGTTTTAAATAAAAGATCTGATTCATTGGAAGAAATTTATAACAAAACAATAGCTGAAAAATTTTCATTTGAGAAAAAAATTATTCAAAAAGAATTAGCAATGCTTGGCATTCAATCAATATTGACTACACCACAGCAGCTTTCTGTAAAGACAATTAATAAATATTTAGAGCTGAAAGCACGGGGAATGATTTAATGGAAAATATTGGGATTGAAACCACACAAAATGTAGATATTCAATACAACATTGCAAGTATTGGTGACCGTGTTTTAGCGCAGATTGTTGATATGTTAATTTTATTTGGTTATGCTTATGCAATGATGTTTGTGCTAATATTATTAAACAATGCTTTTTATAACTCAGCATTTTATTATTCCACAGCAGCCTTTGGAATTTTATACCTGCCATTCTTCTTTTATGATTTTCTTTGTGAGATGTTTTTAAATGGTCAATCAATTGGGAAAAAAATATTAAAAACAAAAGTTGTTAAATTAGATGGTTCACAACCCGGACTAAGCAGTTATTTTTTGAGATGGTTGATAAAACCAATAGATGTTTTTTTTACTTACGGTTCTGTGGGAATAATTACTATGCTTATTAATGGAAAAGGGCAGAGGCTAGGCGATCTTGCTGGAAATACTACAGTCATCAAGTTAAAAAATGAAGTCAAACTTGAAGAGATTCTTATTCCAAAATTATCCCAGAATTACGAAGTGAAATTTCCACAAGTAAGTTTGCTTACAGATAAGGATATTCAAATAATAAAGGAAGTTCTTAATCATAGAAAAAATACTAATATATATTCATATCAGAATATTTTAGATAAAGCGAAGGAAGGAATTTCAAATAAAATGGGCGTACAAAGTGAAATGAATGCCTTATTATTTTTAGATAAAGTGGTTAAGGATTATACTTATTTAAATTCAATTTGAAGTTTCTAAAACTTTCCATTCCTTCGGTGCAATAACAACAACAAACTCACCCTTAGTAGTTTTTTGATCAAAGTTATCTAATATCTCACTTGGAAATCCACGCCATGTTTCTTCAAACTTTTTTGTAATTTCTCTGCAAACAACAAGGAATCTACTTGGTAAATACTCATTTAATTCATTTAATAATTTTTCAATTCTATAAGTTGATTCATAAAGAACTATCGTGCGTTTTTCTTCTGCTAGCTCTTTTAGTTTTGTTTGTCTTCCTTTTTTTTGAGGAAGAAATCCTTCAAATACGAAAGCATCAGTAGGTAAACCGCTCATACTTAATGCTGCAATTAAAGCAGATGCCCCAGGAATTGGGATAATTTCGATTCCATTACTTATACAAGCTGAAACAAGCCTTACTCCAGGATCAGAAATTAATGGTGTGCCTGCATCAGAAATTAAAGCTGCTGTTTGATTCGATAAAATTCTGTTAACAATAAAATCAATTTTATTATTTTCGTTAAAAGCATTTAATGAAATTAGTTCTTTTTTTATTTCAAAGTGATTAAGAAGGTTCCCTGATGTTCGTGTATCTTCGCACAAAATAAAATCAACTTCTTTTAGAGTTTCTATTGCTCGAAGTGTAATATCTTTAAGATTGCCAATTGGTGTGCTAACGATGTAAAGTTTCATACTTAAAAATAGTTTAAAACAGTTACGGCTCCAACAATGGAGCCGCACCGTGCAAGTAGTTAATATATATTTTAGTTATTGGACGACATTAAACTTAAAACTTTTCGGATAATTGTCAAGCCCTTATCGATTTCATTTTCTGTAATATTTAATGGAGGTCTAAATCGGATTGATTTTTCACCGCAGCCTAAAATCATAAGTTTTTCTTTATAACAATTTTCTCTAAATGTATTTCTAATTTCGGTGGTGGGTAAATTAAAGGAGCACATAAGTCCCAATCCACGAACATTAGAAATTAAATTTGGGAACTCTTCCTTTATTTTTATAAGTTTATATTTTAAATGCTCACCTACTTTTTTAGAATTATCAACTAGATTTTCATTTTTAATAACATCAAGAATAAATTTTGACCTAACCATATCGGTAAGATCAGCACCCCATGTGGAATTTATTCTGCTTGATACTTTAAATACGTTATCTTCAATATCATCAACTCTGTCAGAAACCATAATGCCGCAAACTTGTGCTTTTTTTCCGAAAGCAATTATATCTGGTTTAACATAATGATCAGCAGCCCAGAACTTTCCTGTTAATCCAAATCCAGTTTGAACTTCATCAAACATGAGCAAGATTTCATTTTCATTAGCAATTTCACGGAGCTTCATTAAAAATTCTTTACGGAAAAAATTATCTCCACCTTCTGCTTGAATTGGTTCTATAATTATAACCGCAATATCATCCAGATTCTTTTTGATTGCTAAATTAATTTCTGCTATTGCTTTTTCTTCAAGTTGGATTACTTCCTCTAAATGATCTTCTAGAGGAAATATTATTTTAGGATTTGTAATGCGTGGCCAATCAAATTTAGGAAAGTACTTAACTTTAGTAGGATCAGTATTTGTAAGTGACATTGTATATCCACTTCTTCCATGAAAAGCTTCTTTGAAGTGAATTACTTTATGACCTTTTTCTTCTTTATATCCTTTAAGAAAATTCTTTCTAACTTTCCAATCGAAAGCAACTTTTAGTCCATTTTCAACAGCAAGTGCACCGCCGGAAATGAAAAATAAATGTTTCATATAATTTGGTTTTGCAACTTTTGCAAAAGTTTCAACAAACTCAGCCATATAAGTTGTATAGATATCTGAATTGGAAGGTTTATTAATCGCAACTTTTCCTAGAGTCTCTTTAACTTCTTTAGAATATAAATAGGGATGGTTTAAACCGATTGGTGAAGATGCAAAGAATGTAAAAAAGTCATGATATTCGTCACCTGTTACCTCATCAACGATAGTAACGCCTTTACTTTTTTCCAAATCAAGAATAATTTCAAAACCATCTGCAAGCATATATTTGGATAATGTTGGAATAACCTGATCCGCTGAAATTGAGGGGGCGTAATTTTTTTTAATTTTGTTTTCGTCTGTTGTATATATATTCATTTTCTACTCCTGATAGATAATGAGTGAATAATTAAGTGATTAATAAATAGATGAGAAAAGAGTAGAAATTAGAATACGTTTTCGAAGCTTGAAACAAAATAGCTTCTTTGTAATGTTGAAAAATATTTAAACAAATCGTTCATAAATTAAAATTTCTTTAATGCAATATAGAAAAGATGAACTGTAATTTCATAAAAATTCTAAAAGAATGTAAAAATTTATTTTATAAAATTTCTTCAAATATTTTGATTATTCAACTAAAAATGACTAAATATTTGTAGATAATTTTCGGTAATTGTTAATAACATCAATTACTATACTTTATTAAGTAAATTTTATTCTTTTAAGATTTATGCAGATGCTTATATCATTCATTTTAGCCAGATTTAAAACTGGATTTTAGATTTGAATTTTTGAATAAGGGAGTGATCAAATCAGATATTTATATTTTAAGATGAATTTTTCTTCTGGATTTTTGATTATTAAAAATGATAAATCTTTCAATTTTGTACCTGTTTTTCTGAGAATGATAAGATCAAAATTTGTATCTAAACTTTCAAATAAACGAATAATATTTAGGAGAGTTATGAAAATTACTCATCAAATAGTCTTACCTGTTCTATGCTTTACAGAAATAAATCTAGTTCACAAAACTGTAAAGCTATTTAATGATTTTACTGAACTCATAATTAAACAATCAATTTTAGGAGAACATAATGATTAACAACTTACTGAAGCTTCTCTCTATCACCTTATTGCTTGGCTTGTTTATATTTTCGCAAGATACTTTTGCGCAATTAACAGGTACAAAAAATATTCCTGGTGATTATGCAACCCTTGCAGCTGCTATAACTGATTTAAATACTCAAGGTGTTGGTGCAGGTGGTGTAACAATAAATCTTCTTGTAGGTAATCCGGAAACGGCACCGATTGAAGGTTATATAATAGGAGGTAGTGGTTCGCTTTTACTTACTACCACAAGTGCTGCCAATCCTGTAGTTATAGATGGAAATGGCAATGTAATAACTGCAAATAGTGCGCTAACGGTGGGGGCTTTAAATGACGGAATATTTAAAATAATAGGTGCAGATTATATTACACTTAATGCTTTTAATATTACAGAAAATGCATCAAACACGATAACAGATGCTGCTACAAATAACATGACAGAATGGGGCATCGCGTTACTTTATGTTACAACTACAGATGGTGCACAGAATAATACGATAACAAATTGTAATATTGATTTGGATAGAACTTATCAGAATACATTTGGTATTTACAGTAACTCCACACATTCTGCTACTGCTGTTTCTACCTCAGTGCCTGCAACTGGTGCTGCCGGCGGCAATAGTAATTTAAAGCTTTTCATAAATACCATAACTGATGTCAATATTGGAATTGTTGTTGTTGGTCCAACTGCAGCAGCTGATATGAATGAAGGTCTAACTATTGGCGGCTCACTTCCACTTGCCAATACAATAACAAATTATGGTAGAACGGGAACATTTTCAAGTTATGCAAATGTCTCAGGAACGGTAAATGGTATTTTGGTACGTAATACAAAAGACTTTACCATTTCTTATAACACTATATCAAGTTCTATTGGTGGTGTAACGGCCGGGACTTTAAATGGTATTCAAATTCCTGCATTTTCAAGTGTGCCAACTGGTACATTTACAAATTCAATCAATAATAATAATATTTCTCTTCAAAGTGGTAATAGTAGTGGTTCAACATATGGAATCAACAATCCGAGTGGATCTGCCAGTACTACGTCAACGATTAACATTAATGATAATAATTTTTACGATTTCGGGCATACTGTTACAGCTACAGGTACGATATATTTTATACTTAATGCTGGAGTTCACTTATATCAAAATATTATAAATAATACATTTACAAATATTTCTGTAAACACTACAGGATCAGTTACTTTTATATCAAACAGTAATACATTACCTGCTAGTGGTGTTAAAAATGTTAACAGCAACTCAATTGTAACTGGTTTTAACAAAACAGGCGCAGGTGGAACTGTAACATTATTTACCGATAATGGTAGCGATCCAATTACAGCAACAAATAACACAAATAATAATAATTTTTCAAACATCACTGTTACTGGTGCAACAACTATTGCAGGATGGGGAAATACAAATGGTGGTTCACCAATTAAAAATGTTATAGGCAATACTTTTTCAAACTGGACAGGTGGAACAAACCCAGTTACTGGTTTGAATATTAATTATGACGGTGGAACTACAACAGCTAATCTAAATACCGTGAGTAATATAACAAGCGGTGGTGCGGTTACAGGAATTGCTTTCGGCAGTTCAGGAGCAGGTTTAACTTCTGCTTTACAAAACACTGTTTTCGGATTGTCAACTAGCGGAACCGGAGCTGTTTATGGTATCTCAGCTGCTGGTGGAAATCGTAATATTTCACGCAATAACATTTATAATTTAGAAAATACTAATGCAGGTGGAGTTGTAGCCGGAATGTTAGTTTCAAGCGGCACAAGTATATATTTATTTAATAATTTTATTAGCGATCTTAGAGCCCCAAATCTAAATGCCGCTAATTCACTTTTTGGTATAAATGTTTCTGGTGGCACAACTGTCGGATTATATCACAATACAATATTTCTAAATGCAACCAGTATTGGTGCTTTATTTGGAAGTTCAGGAATAAATGCCTCCACAACACCAACTCTTGATTTGCGTAATAATATTGTTGTTAATCTATCCACTCCAGTTGGAGCAACAGGATTTACAACTG
Source organism: Ignavibacteriales bacterium (assembly GCA_016709765.1). Classification (NCBI taxonomy): domain Bacteria; kingdom Pseudomonadati; phylum Ignavibacteriota; class Ignavibacteria; order Ignavibacteriales; species Ignavibacteriales bacterium. The sequence continues at coordinate 289,742 of JADJMD010000009.1, read as the reverse complement.
CTTACAGACGAAGTACTACAACTTTAACAAGTTATGCATCAGCATCAAATAATAATTCATTTTATGCAGGTACTCCTGGAAGTAATAATTTAATCTTTTACGATGGTACAAATTCAGATCAAATAATTGGTGATTACAAAGGAAGAGTTGCCCCACGTGATGCAGCATCTTTCTCAGAAAACGTGCCTTTTGCAAATTCAACTACAGCACCTTATGATTTACATGTTAGCGCAATCACTTCGACACAGACTGAATCAGGTGGAGCGCCTGTAACAACACCAATAACAATTACTGATGACTATGACGGGAATCCAAGAAATGCTACAACACCTGATGTTGGTGCCGATGAGTTTGCAGGTGTTGGATTAGATCTTTCAGCTCCAATTATTTCTTATACTCCAATAACAAATTCTAGTTCTTTAACAAATAGAACTTTAGTTGCAAATGTAACGGATGCTAGTGGTGTTCCAACTACTGCACCGGGATATCCAAACTTATATTGGAAAATTAATTTTGCCGGAACCTATTCTGCAGTTACACCAACCACAGTAGTTGGAAGCGATTATACATTTGATTTTGGTTCTGGTGTGGTCTCAAATGACACAGTATATTATTACGTAGTTGCTCAGGATAATGCTACTATTCCTAATGTTGGGTCATTTCCTTCAGGCGGTGCAGGTGGATATACATCAAATCCTCCGGCAGCTAGCGTACCACCAACTTCACCAAGTTATTATTTAGTAACTCAAGATGGTTTATCCGGATCATACACTGTTGGATTAGCATTATTTAATAGAATATCCGGAAGAAATATTTCTTTTGAAAAGTCTACAAAAAGAGTAATGGTTGAAGTACCTCTAGAAGATAATTCAACAAATAAAACGAATCAAGTAGAACCAACAACCTCTAATATTAATGCTGGTACAAATACCAAGTTAGTAGAAGTTGAAGAAATTAGCTGGATTCCAATGGAAAACGGAACACATTTTATTGGTGATCTTTATTTAAAGAAGGCAGATAATGCCTTAGCTAACCTGCCCGAAGGAATTGAAGGAGTCTATGCTAACTTAACAGCTGCTGTAAATGATCTTAATTTACGTGGTGTAAGTGGAGCTACAACTTTCTTATTAGTTGATACCCTTTATTCAACTGAAACTTTTCCACTAATTGTTGATGTTACTAATACAGCAATTCCAACTAGTTCAAACACTGTCACTATAAAACCTAATACTGGAATCGTAGCAAGCGTTTCAGGTTTAGCAGCAAGCACTCAGATATTTAGAATACTCAATGACTATGTTACAATTGATGGCTCTAATTCTGGAACTGCAACAAGGGATTTGACTATTGAAAATCTAAGTGCAACAACTCCACAAGTAATATCTATTTCATCTGTGGGCACAGCAACAAGAACGAATGTAACCGTTAAAAACTGTAATTTGATTAATGGTATAAACACAAGCTCAGCTTTAGTATTAACAAATATAGCTGGTACAGCAGGCTATTTCAAAAATATAATGATCCAAAATAATAGCATTCAAAAAGCATATATAGGTGCTTTTTGTAATGCTGTTGTTGTACCTGGTAATGGAAGTGGAATATCTTTTACTCATAATAGTCTCAACACTTCTGGAACAAATGCAGTACGATTTACAGGCATTTATTTACAAGGTGTTGATAGTGCAATAATTTCTCAAAATCAAATAGCTAATTTTGATGGTGTCTCGGCAGAAGACGATCGTGGAATATGGTTGGCTACTGGTACCAGAAATACAGTTGTGGAACGTAACACTATTAATTCAATTAAATATACTGGTACAGGTGGTTATGGTGCATACGGTCTTGCTGTATCTACTGGAACAACAGATGCTAATATTACGATCCAGAACAATATGATTTCTGATATTTCTGGTGATGCTTGGGGAACAAGTATTTTAGGTGACAATCCTTTTGGAATGTATATCTTTAGTACTCAGACAGGCGTAAAAGTATATTATAATTCTATTTATTTATTTGGCAACACTCTCAATCGAGCCAATGCTATATCCGCTGGAATCGCACTAGGAACTGGAAGTACAGCTGATATAAAAAATAATATCATAGTTAATAATCTTGGCGCATTAACAACGCTTGGATTAAGCAGTATAGGTGTCTTTTTACAAACAAGTTCTACTCAATTAGAATCTTCTGATTATAATGATATTTATATAAATCCAAGTGGAACAATTGGTAAACTTATTGGCCAGATTGCTACTATAGGATATTCAACACTTTTGGATTGGCAAACAGCTTCTGTGCAGGACGCAAATTCTATCAGTGTTGATGCGACGTTCACAGATTCATTAAATCTACACATACCAAATGGAACAGTAACAGCATTAGAATCTGCTGGAACCCCTGTTGTTGGAATAACAACAGACATAGATGGTCAGACAAGAAATGCATCAACACCAGATATCGGTGCGGATGAATTTGCAGGAGTAAATCCGGCAGATGTACTAGCAGGTGATTATTTTATACCACAGGGTATAAATCCACAGGGATTTGCTACACTTGCTGATGCTATGGCAGCATTAAATTCCTTTGGTGTATCAAGTGCGGTTAGATTCTTAATTGATGATAATCTAAATGAAGTTGGTGCAAACCTTCTTATCACAAGAAGTGATTTGACTGAAACCAATAATTTAATCATCAAACCTGCTCCGACAAAAACTCCAACTATCACTATTACCGGCTGTGCAACTGCATCAGGCGCTACACAATATTCGGGAATAGCATACAGCGGTGCAAATTATATCACAATTGATGGATCAAATACTAATGGCGGAACAACTCGTGATTTAACAATTGCAATGAATGATAGCGTAAATGGCAGAATTGGAATCACATTATTTGGAAATACAGATTTTAATGTTGTAAAAAATACTAATATCATTTTCCAAAAAATCACAATTCTTAATTCTTCAACAAGAGGAGTTTATGCAAATGGACAGGCAAGTGGTGTTGCAGACAGTTTAATTGTTGAAAACTGTAAAATTGGTGATGATACTTATGCACCAGCTTATTCAGTAAGCATAACAGGATCTAGCGGTTCACTATTATACGCTTCAAAAATCTATATTAAAAATAATGAGCTACGCGGCGTGCTTAGATCAGTATATTTCTTCTATGGAGGAGCTGCAGGGACTGAATCTGAAATTAGTGGAAATATTATCAATCCAACTTATGCCCCTGTAACAGGTAATGTGGTATGGGGAATGTTGTTTAACACTTATGGTGGCACAGTAAACATACATAGCAATAAGATGCATCATTTAATCAGTGCTTCAACGGCAACAAATGGAGTATATGGAATAGGAACCCTAACTAGCCAGCCAGGAACAGTAGTAAACATCTACAACAACTTCCTTGGTGGTGATTTCCAACATACTGGAACAGGTATTCCTGCAAGTGTTGATGTGATATCATTCCAGGATAATATTCCACAGGCTAATGTATATCATAATACAATAGTACTTAATAATATAAACAAACCAACAGCACCAAGATTAACAGGTATCCGTTGGGGCGGAACAGCAAATGTTAACATAGAAAACAACATAGTAATAAATGAGAATGATGCTCCAACAGCTTTCGCACTTTATAGTGCTGGTGGAACATTCACTTCAAACTATAATGATTTATATGTATCCGGGGCAACTGCTAATATTGGTTTCTCTGGTGTTGCAAGACAATCTTTCCAAACGTGGCAGGATTCAACAGGTCAGGATGCAAATTCAGTAAACATTGCTGCTCCTTTCACAGCAGCTTTAGATTTCCACATTCCTGATGGAACACTTACCCCACTAGAATCAGGTGGGACTCCAACAGTATTAGTAACAACCGATATTGATGGAGATGTAAGAAATACAAGTACTCCAGATATTGGTGCAGATGAATTCGCAGGATTGCTTCAGATCAATGGGCCATCAAATCTAACAGCAGTAGCAGATACATTTGCAGTAGTTCTAAACTGGATGGATAACTCAACAAATGAATTAGGATTCTACGTCGAAAGAAAAGATGGAGATTCGCTAAGTGTAAATGCATTTGCAGTTATAGATACAGTTGGAGCTGATGTAGTTACTTATAATGATTTAGGAAGAACCCCAAATACAACCTATACATATAGAGTACAGGCATACAACTTACTTGGAGTATCACCATATAGTAACGTAGTAACCGCCACAACAATAGTTCCGGTAGAGCTAAGTTCATTTTCAGCTAATGTTGGGGATAAAGAAATCTCAGTAATGTGGACAACAGCCACAGAGCTAAACAACAGAGGCTTTGAACTAGAACGAAAGTTAGACGGAGAATGGCAGAAAGTAACCTTTATAGAAGGTAAGGGAACAACAACAGAAAAGAGTGATTATACATATTCCGATAAATTCAAGTACGATGGATTCCAGGGGACATTACAGTACAGACTAAAACAGATAGACTTTGATGGAACAATAACATATTCAAAGGCAATATCAGTAGAAGTTGATTTTACACCAAAAGAATATACATTGTATCAGAATTATCCGAATCCATTTAACCCTAGTACAACGATTAAATTTGCATTACCATTTGATAGTAATGTAAGAATAACGATATACAATCTATTAGGAGAGCAAGTAGCAATTCTATTTGATCAGGTAAAGGAAGTTGGATATCATAATGTGAGCTGGAATGCAGGCAGTCTTGCATCCGGAGTATACATATACACAATAGAGGCAAAATCACTAGATGGATTGAAGAACTTCAATTCTGTTAAGAAGATGACGCTGATTAAGTAAAATGTAGAAAAGTTCATTAAAAGCCGTCCAGCTGGGCGGCTTTTTTTTATTTGTTTTTTTTAATTTAATATGTTACACTTACTATAACAATTATAAAAATTATGTCCGCTTCAACAAAATTATCAACTTCCGTAAAGGCTTTATGCTATCTTGCTCAAGAAGCTAAACCTAAAAATAGTGCTGAGATCGCTGCATCAGTGGGAATAAACGCTTCAAAACTTAGAAAACTTCTCTCTTTGCTTGGTAAATCAGGAATTGTTAAAAGCGATAGCGGAATGCTTGGTGGCTTTTCTCTCGCAAAGAATCCAAATGAAATACACTTACAAGAAATATATTGTGCTATAGAAGATCGTAAAGCTTTTTATTTAAATGTTAACGATGATAAACTTGAAAAGAATAGTTCATCTGAAAAAATAAATTACTTCTTTCTCGATTTGTTTTCAGAAATTCAGGTGGAGATTGAAAATAAAATGACAGATATAACCTTAAAATCAATATTAGATAAAATTAAATAACAGTTAGAAGGAGTTACAAAATGGAATTCTTAAAAAATCTTGGTATCAAAGAAAAGAATTTTGGATCATCAACAGGAACTAAATGGAATGAAACAACAGATCAGGGTGAACTTAAGATATATTCACCAGCCACAGGTGAATTTATAGCGTCAGTTTATCAGGCATCAGAAACTGATCTTAACAAAGTGATGGCGACTGCAGAAGAAGCATTTAAATATTGGAGAACAGTTCCCGCACCAAAACGTGGTGAAATAGTCAGACAGATAGGTAATAAACTTCGCCAGCATAAAAAAGATCTTGGCTCTTTGGTTTCTTTTGAAATGGGTAAATCATTGCAGGAGGGAATGGGCGAAGTACAAGAGATGATTGATATTTGTGATTTTGCAGTAGGTCAATCAAGACAACTTTATGGTTTTACAATGCAATCCGAAAGACCAAATCACAGAATGTATGATCAATACCATCCATTAGGAGTTGTTTGTACAATTTCAGCATTTAATTTTCCTGTGGCAGTTTGGGCTTGGAACGCAATGTTAGCTGCAGTTTGTGGAGATGTAAACGTTTGGAAACCATCTTCAAAAGTTCCGCTATCTGCAATCGCTTGCCAGAATATTATAAAAGATGTTTTAGTTGAAAATAATTTACCTGAAGGAATATTTACACTTATAGTTGGTAAAGGATCTACAATTGGCGAGAAGATTTTAAATGATAAAAGAATTCCATTAATTTCTGTTACTGGTTCAACAAACGTTGGAAGACATGCAGGAGAAGTTATTGCTAAAAGATTTGGAAGAGCAATTCTTGAACTCGGTGGTAACAATGCAATTATTATGACTCCAGACGTTGATCTTAAAATGGCAATGCCTGCGGTTGTTTTTGGAGCTGTTGGAACTGCTGGACAACGCTGCACAACTACAAGAAGATTAATTGTACATGATTCAATCTATACTAAGGTAAAAGATTCATTAGTTAAAGCGTATAGCGGATTAAAAATTGGTAATCCACTTGATGAAAAAAATCATGTTGGTCCGCTTATAGACAAAAATGCTGTTAAAGATTTTACAAATGCGTTAAAACTTGTTATTGAAGAAGGCGGAAAAATTATTTATGGTGGAAATGTTCTTGAAGGTGATCAATACAAATCAGGTTCTTATGTTGTGCCCGCCATAGTGGAAGCTGAAAATCATTTTAAAATAGTTCAAGAGGAAACTTTTGCGCCTATTTTATATCTTATTAAATACAGTGGTGATGTTAAAAATGCTATCGAGTTACAAAATAGTGTTGTCCAAGGATTATCTTCATCAATCTTTACCAACAATATGAGAGAAGCAGAAATGTTTTTGTCAGCCGAAGGATCTGATTGTGGTATAGCTAATGTAAATATCGGAACATCGGGAGCAGAAATTGGCGGCGCATTTGGCGGAGAGAAAGAAACCGGAGGCGGCAGGGAATCCGGTTCTGATTCATGGAAAACATATATGAGAAGACAAACAAATACCATTAACTATGGAACCGCACTTCCATTGGCTCAGGGTATTAAGTTTGAGATATAATATCTCATTATTTTTTTGATGTAAAAAAAGGGAAGTAAGATTGTAAAAATTTACTTCCCTTTACTTTTTTTGCCTGGAATAAAATCAGAAATAATTACATGCATTAATTTCCTGCCTCATTATTTACGTTTATTCAAATAATAGTAAGAAATAATGTCTGACAGATTTGGTTGCTGAGAGATCAGTCTTCTCAATTACAATCCTGTTCTACTGGCCTGACATTTGCTTTATTGATATCAACATTATGAAAATGAACTTAGACATATCAAAAATAACTTCTTGCGGCTCCGATTGGGAGACCAATAGATACACATTTTTGCAGACTATGAGGCGATGGCAAAATGATATTAGGAAAAACAAACTTTTTCCTGCTTTAGATTATGCTTGGCAGCTGCAGAATAGATTCAATGATATTCTTTCAGAAAATATTGAGTCAAAATACTGGTTGGAAAAAGAAGTTAAAGGTGCATTTATTGACGACAGACTAGTGATCTTAGAAAAGGCACACCAAATAAGTTATCAGCTTGATAGATTAATTGACTTTGTGAAGTGGGGATTGAATGAGAATATTGATCTGTTAGATGAGGCTGAAATTATTAAACAATTTGTTTACGAGAACATAAAAGTTGTAGCTTGTTGTAATACAGATAAGTATAGAGGCAAAGGATACACGCTTGTACCAGATAATAAAATCAGTGCATATAAAATCTATTTATACGAACTTTCAATAAACTGGTCTATTGATGAACCAGTCGAATATTTAGATCTTGAATTGTTGCGTTCAATTCCATTTAAGCTGGTAAATGATAATCCGATTCAATTGATGAGTGATTTTATAAAACATTCTCAAAACCTATATGACCCAATGGTTTATATATGTGAAACTGAATTAGACTTTCCATTCAACGAAACACTTTTACCAATTGTAAAGACTAAGCTTTTAGATTCTATAAACGGTTTAATACCTTACATCTAACTAACGCTCATAAGAATATAGTCAGAAAGAATTTTAGCTGTTTCATCGAGAATAAAATCCTCTTTATCTTTCTTTACAGTTGGAACTTCATCGTCTAACAACTCGGCTTCATTTTGTTCTTGATTTATGCCATCCCTCTCATTTTTTCTTTTTTCTTCTTTTTGTTTTTCCTGTTTCCTGATTTCTTCATTCAATGATAAAAATGATTTTTTCTTATTCTCTTTATAGATATTTATATCCTCTAGCAGATTCTTAAAATCTTTGTCGGTTGAGACTCTATTTAAATGCTTAGTATTTAAATCGGGTATATATTTTGATAAATCAGAAAACTTATTAAAATCTGCGGACTTAATCTCATCCCAAGGTAAAGCGCTGGGCTCAGAACTTTCCCCAAAATCTTTAGGATCAATCATTGATGGGAAAGAGATATCCGGAACAACACCAAGATTTTGTGTACTACCTCCATTTATTCTATAGTACTTTGCTATGGTTAATTTTACTTGACCTAAATTCAAATTTTTTTGCGATGATAATCTGTTTAGATCAATTAAGTTCTGAACGGTGCCTTTGCCATAAGTTTGTTCACCAATAATAAATCCTCTTCCATAATCTTGAATTGCACCTGAAAATATTTCTGATGCGGAGGCGCTAAATCTATTTACCAAAACTGCCAATGGGCCATCATAAACAATCGAGGGATCAGGATCTTTGGCAATATCAATATTTCCATCTGAATTTTTAACTTGAACAACAGGTCCATTCTTTATAAATAAACCTGTTAATTCAATTGCTTCTTGGAGTGAACCTCCACCATCTTCACGTAAATCAATAATTACCCCATCAACATTTTCTGTTTTTAATGAATCCAAAATCTTTCTAACATCTTTGGTTGTACTTTTAAAATTACCATCACCATTTCTTTGGCCTTCGAAATCATTATAAAATTTCGGAATATCAATCACACCAATTCTATAAGGTTTTTCTTCATTAAGTAATTCCAAAACAGTTCCTTTTGCAGCCTGATCTTCTAGCTTAACTTTGTCACGTATTATTGCTATTTCGATAGGTTTTGCATTTAAATCGCTTCCTGCTTTTAGTAATTGTAATCTAACCAAAGTTCCTTTTGCGCCGCGTATTAATTTAACTGCGTCAGTAATTCTCCATCCAACAATATCTTCAAATTCTCCTTCTTCACCCTGTGCAACACCAATAATTTTGTCATCGGCTTTTAGTAATCCGCTTTTATCTGCTGGCCCACCGGGAATAATTTCTGCAACCTTTGTATAGTCATCTTCAGTTTGTAGTCTTGCGCCAATTCCTTCTAAAGAAAGACTCATATCTATTTTAAAGTTATCTGAGGTAACGGGCGAAAAATAATTTGTGTGTGGATCAATAGCTTCTGTAAATGAATTCATAGCAAGTTGAAAAACATCTTCAGAGTTATACTGATTTAAGAACTGCGCAAAGTTTTTATATCTCTTTTTAAGAGTCTTTTGAATGAACTCCCAATCCTTTCCATTCAATCTATAAGTCAATGCATCATTTTTCAATCGTTTGCGCCACAGTTCATTTAATTCGGATTTATTTATTGCCCAATCTGATTTATCGCGATCATACAAATAATTTTCGTCTATCGTATAATCAAATTCTGAATTTAGAAGGTCATCAATGTATACCATTCTTTCATTCAATCTTTTTATATAAACATTAAATACATCATAATAAAATTGAATGTCACCTTTAAACAAATTATCATCCAATTGATATTTTTCAGAATTAAATGATTCAATATCAGACAAAAGAAAATAGTTTTTTCCATGATCAAGAACATCCAAATATCTACTAAAGATATTGCTAGAAAGCGAATCATTTATTTGAAATTCCTTAAAATGATATCTAGTTAAAATTGAAGTGATCAACTGATTTTCTAATTGATATTGACTTGCCGGTTTTAAAATCGTTAGACTGTCTGTTGAAGATGGGATTGATACATTTTTGAAAGTATTTCCTGAAAAAACACTGATTGAAATAAATACAATCGCCAAAAACTCGATGCTGCGTATCTTTTTACTTTGTTCTTTGATCATTTAACTCTTTCTTGATGCTAACTTGAAAACTTTATTTAAAATATTGATTTTGCCTGTTATAAATATATAAATACTCAAATATTTTCAAGCTAATAAGACTATACTTAGATTAAATGTGTTCCCTAACAATTATTGATTTGGTTTTATAGAAATGGACAAAATATTCTATAAATTTTAACTGTGAAAAAATTCAGATTGGTAAAAGGATATGGTAAAATCTAGAGAAATATTAAGAAGAAAATCTCAAATCTCAGATACTTTAAGCGCATCAGTAGAAGACATTTTTGCAGAAATCGAAAATGAAATTGATCATAAAGATGAAATTGAAGTACTTGACCGAAATGGAAAAAAGATAATTGTATTTAATGATCCATTATATTCTCGCGAGCCAAGAAGTACTGTTAATTATTCAATATTTAGAGGTAAATGGGAATTTGAACCACTCGAGGATATCGATGAAAATGATTCAGACAAAAGTGCAATTCAATTTAAACCTTTAAGTGATTCCGCAGAAGTTATTATTGCATTCAAATCTATTAAAGATCGTGTAGAGTTTATGAACTCAATCTACTCGAGTGAAGAAATGAAGCAGGTTGGAAGCGGAATGAGCCTTGAGAAATTTGCTAACTCCAAAGTTTTAAAAACTACAGGTGGATTACTTGGATTGACAATGGCGGGATACGGATTGTATAAAATGTTTACTAAAAAAGAAGATGATAAATAATTCTAGTTTAACTTAATTGCTAGATTAAAAACATCTTCTGCGTGTGTTTCTAAATCAACATCGAGTAAAATATTTGCAATATTGCCTTGTTTATCAATTATAAATGTTATTCGAGAATCTATTCCAATTGTATTTAACACACCATAGGCTTTGCTAACTTCTTTCATTTCATCAGAAAGAAGAGGGAAGTTGAGGTTGTGATCGTCGATAAACTCTTTAATTGATTCCTTAGAATCAACACTGATTCCCAAAACAGCAACGTTATTTTCTTCAAATATTTTGAACGAATCACGAATGTCGCAGGCTTGTTTAGTGCAACCTGGTGTGTTTGCTTTTGGATAGAAGTAAATTACAACAGGTTTTTTTTCTCTATAGTCTGACAATTGAAAATAATTTCCATCAGAATCCTGCAAAGTAAAATCTGGAGCTGCATTTCCTATATCTAAATTATCTGCATTACCACCACAGCTTTGCAATATTATGAATGCTGCGACGATAGTTGCGATTGTCAAGAAATTAAAAAGTTTCATATTAATCCTTAATTAGAACTGTTCTCTTAAAAATAAACTCAACATTTTTCAACATATTTTTGTTTTCAAATATCTCATTTAATTCTTCAACGGAAATATATTTACGAAGTTCATCTGAGTTAGCCAGTTCATCTTTCAAATTTAATTTATCATCCTGCCAAACTTTCATAGCTGAATCTTGTACGATTCTATATGCATCTTCCCTTGAGATACCTTTAGTAACAAGTTTTAATAGTATCGTTTGAGAAAAGACCAATCCTCTTGTTAGATTAAGATTTTTAATCATATTTTCTGGATAAATTAAAAGTCTTGATATTAGTTTCACCATAAGATCAAGCATATAATCTAAAGCTATGCAGCTATCCGGAACAATAATTCTTTCAACTGATGAATGTGAAATATCGCGCTCATGCCACAAAGCAACATTTTCTAAAGCGGCAATAGAGTTGCTGCGAAGAACTCTTGCCAAGCCAGTTATTCGTTCACTAACAATTGGATTACGTTTATGAGGCATTGCTGAAGAACCCTTTTGCCCCTTTGAAAAATATTCTTCCGCTTCAAGTACTTCTGTTCTTTGTAAATGCCGAATTTCAACAGATATTTTTTCTAAAGTTGCACCAACAATAGCAAGAGTTGTTAAAAACTCAGCGTGTCTATCTCTTTGAATTACCTGAGTTGAAACCGAAGCAGGTTTTAATCCCATTTTGTCACAAACGTACTCTTCAACTTTTGGCGATAAGTGTTCAAAGGTTCCCACAGCTCCAGAGATTTGACCAACGCTAATTATCTCGATAGCACTTTGTAATCTTTTTATGTTTCTTTTTGTTTCTTCATACCACAAAGCAAACTTTAATCCCATGGATGTTGGTTCAGCGTGTATTCCGTGTGATCTACCAACACAAACAGTATTTTTATGCTCAATAGCTCTTACTTTTAAGGCATCTTTAAGTTCATATAATCTTTTTAAGAGTAACTCACCAGCAGTCTTCATTTGATAGGAGAGAGTTGTATCTAAAATATCTGAAGAAGTCATTCCATAATGAATGTGTCGTGATTCTGGCCCAACATATTCAGCAACGTTTGTTAAAAAAGCAATTACATCGTGTTTAGTTGTTTCTTCAATTTCTAGTATTCTCTTAACATCAAAATCAGCTTTCTTACGGATTATATCCACATCACTTTTGGGAATTTCGTTCATCTCAGCACGAGCTTCACAAGCAAGAATTTCAATTTGTAACCAAGTATCAAACTTAAATTTATCTTCCCAAATATTTCCCATTTCGGGAAGCGTATATCTCTCTATCATTTATTTCTCTCCAATTTCATTTTTTTTGTTAACTCAGCGTTTTCCCGAATAATTTTTACTTCTATTACTTGTCCTGCTCTAAATTCCTGGAAAACTCCAAAGATGGTTTGTTCATTACTGATTTTGAATCCATCAATTTCCAGAATAATATCGCCGCTTTTTAATCCTGCACCGGCTGCCGGTGTATTAGGTAAAACTTTAGTAATTATTACACCCTTATTACTTTTCAAATCGTAATAACTAACTATGCCAGCATCAATAGACTGGATGCTCATACCGATTTGAAAATCTCTATCAATCTTTCCATTTTCTTTAAGTTCTGTAACAATCTTTTTTACTTTATCAATTGGAATAGCAAAACCAAGTCCTATATTTCCTTGAACACCATTGGCAGTATAAATTAATGTATTCATTCCAATAACTTCTCCAATTGAATTCACTAATGCTCCACCGCTATTTCCACCATTAATTGCAGCATCTGTCTGAATCATATTTAAATAATACCGCTCGTTAATTGGTTCAAGATTCATTCCTGTTGCACTGATTACACCCACGGTAACGGTTGGTTTATCATTGAGTTCAAATAATCCAAATGGATTTCCTAATGCGATTACCCATTCACCAATAATAATATCTTTGGAATTTCCTAACTCAACGAAGGGAAGATTATTACCATCAATTTTAAGTAAACATATATCTGATACAGGATCTGAACCGACAATTTTAGCTTCATGGTGGCTGCCATCCGTCATTGTAATTGTAATTTCAGTTGCGTTACCCGCAACGTGATCGTTTGTTACGATATATCCATCTGGCGAGATAATATATCCTGAACCTAATCCTTGAACTTTCTGACTGGAATTACCTCTGTTGCCAAAAAACTGTTTAAAGAAAGGATCATCAAAAAAAGAGCTAAAAGGATCTCTGTATTTTCTGATTTCTATTACATTTATTCCTACTATTGCAGGACTTACCTTTTTAACAGTGCTAGTAATAATATTTTCTCTTGAATTGGTAATCTCATCATTAAATTTTTTCGACTGTTCAAAAGATGCGAGTGAAACATTTTTAGAATTTGTGGTGGCAAAAAAATTATCTGGTAGTTTTGAGTTTAGATAAAAAAATGAAGTTGAAAATAAAATTGTTAGAACAACGATAGTTGAGACAAATGCTTTTCTGGTAATCATATCTTTAATTGTTTTTGTTTGATAGAATTTTGTGTAATGGTTCAATATGTTTAATAAAAATTATCAATAATCCTGCGGAAGTAAAAAGTAATAATTCGTTCACTAAAACCGGTTGGGGATAAGCGAATTGAATTAAGTATTTATAAAATGATAAAATGGAAAGTAATGACAAAACTGTAGCAAAAATATTTGCAATGTGAATATCTTTTTTTATGAAATGAACTAATATCCAAAATATTATCCAGGCGACTAGCAATACCGGAAAGATAACCACACTTCCGCCTGCAGCAGTTGCCAATCCTCTGCCGCCTTTAAACCCTAACCAGGGATTAAAGCAATGGCTAAATACAGCGAAAAGAACCGAAAGGGAGGCGATGAAAAATGATGATTCGAATAAAAACAAAACTACAAAAACTGGGATCATTCCTTTTAGAAAATCAATTATTAAAACTAAGATTCCGATTAATTTTGAATTAGTAACCTCATAAGAATTCATTGCTCCAACATTGCCTGTCCCTGCTTGAGTAATATCAATTCCGCTTGTTTTTTTAAGCAAAATATAAGCAGTCGGAATTGATCCAAACAAATATCCTATAACAGCACTAAATAAATATTGCATATAAATACATTGTTTAACGTATTAAAAATAAGAAAAAAAAGTTATTTAGGTTAGGGAATTGATGTGATAATTGTTGTGAATCAATAAAAAGCCATTTTATGACTCTCATTGATAATATTTCCAGCTTTATCACGAAGATTATTAATAATAATCATATAAGATGACTGTGGAATGTATCTTTCCGTGTATAAGACAACGGCAGTATCACCAGGAACAATTCCTACTTTGTAAATTGCAATTGGTGTGGCTTCATCACGATAAATAACGTAGTTATTTATATTAAAAATGCCTTCACGAGACATTGGTTCGTTGAATTTAACTAGAACCTTAGAGGTATCAGACTGTTGCTGAGAAAAAAGATTAGTTGATGTAATTACAATAAGTAATAAAAAGAAAGATATTTTAAACATTTGATGAAATTAAAATAGTTTGATTTAATCCATATTACCAATGTAATGCCAATAAATTATTAAAAAATGTCGCTAGAAACGATTAATTTCTAAATTTAAATCTCAAATGAAGAGATTAAAAAAAATGTTACAAATGAATACAAAATTATTTTGGTCGGTTAGGAGTTAAATTATAAAGGAAAATAGAATTGAAGTAAATTTGAGGCGCCGGTCGGATTCGAACCGACGAATAAAGGTTTTGCAGACCTTCCCCTTAAGCCACTTGGGTACAGCGCCAAATATAAAAAATAAAATCCACTTTAAGTGGATTTAGAGCGGGAAACGGGACTCGAACCCGCGACATCAACCTTGGCAAGGTTGCGCTCTACCAACTGAGCTATTCCCGCGTACAATAAACTTAAAACATAGTCTAAAAAAGACGAGCGAAATATAATATTGTGCTCTCATTTATGCAATATTCTTGGCATAAAAAGAGCCGCAAGAAGCGGCCCTTTTTTGAAAATAAAATTGAATGAAAGTTATTTCATCAACATCATTTTTTTAACACTTGAGTACTGAGCAGTTTCAATTTTGTATAAATACATTCCACTTGGTAGTGATGATGCATCTAAAGTAACATTGAAGGAACCTGCACCTCTATTTTCACTAACAAGAACTTTTACTTCTTCACCCAATAAATTGTAAACAGCTAATTTAACAAATGATGGTTCAGCAAGTGAAAAATTAATTGTCGTTGTTGGGTTAAATGGATTAGGATAATTCTGGTCTAATGCAAATTCCAATGGAGCAGTTACGTCAACAAATATTTCGTTGCTGTATTCAAATGCACCATTAAAATCAACTTGTTTTAATCTATATGTGTAGTTACCTATTTGAGCATTAGCATCTGTGAATGAATATTCTTTTCTCTCGGTAGTTGTTCCATTACCTTGAACGTGACCGATTGTAATAAACTGACCATCAGCGATTTTTCTTTCAACTTCAAAACCCTGATTGTTCAGTTCAGTTGCAGTTGTCCAATTAAGAATAACATTTCCATTATTAACATTTGCAGAAAATGATGTTAACTCTACTGGTACTACTCCTACATATTTCAAAACAACGCCGCTACCACCGCCAGCAAACCCTAGATTTGCATCAATAAATTGTAAATGTTGTACACCTAAAGATGTTGCAGAAGCAGGTATTGTTTCCTGATTCCATGTAGTTCCAAAATTAGTGGTTGCATAAATCATATATGATGTTCCGCTGTTAAAGACGACACGGATTAAATTTGATCCATCTTTTAGTGCATTCATATTTATAACAGCAAAAGTCGTAAGAGCTGATGGAGGTGAAACAGCAGTCCAGCTAACACCACCATTCGTTGTTTTTACAACAGTCCCATTGTTTGAACCTGCCATTCCATTATTATTGTCAGTCATTCCAATAGCTTGATAGTATAATCCTTGAGTTGTTCCGACACCAGTAACCGTTGCTGAATTCCAGGTTCCATTGAAACCAGTAGTAGTGTAATAAATTTTACAAGTAGTTGAACTTGCAGTTGTGTTTGCGGATCCAACCCAGAAATGATTCTGATCAGTCCAATCCCAAGCATTGATAACACCAAATTCATTTGTTGCAATTGGTGAATTTGTTGCCAATGTCCATGTTGTACCACCATCGGTAGTAAATCTATTTTGGTATGGTGCACTGTTACCTGTTGGGTCACCAGTATAAACACCATTATTAGCATCAAACATATGAATACCATTGATAAAGCTGCCTGCAACACTAACTTGAAGAATCCAATTTACACCGCCATTGGAAGTTCTGTAAATAGCACCTGCCGTTGTACCAACCCAGCAATTGCTTGTATCTGTAGCTGCTATACCATAAAGATTAACAGCAGGAACACCTGTATTTCTCAAACTCCAAGTTGTCCCAGCATCAGTTGAACGAAATACTGAACCACCATCGCAGCAAACCCATAAAACACTTGCATCAACAACAGAAATTGAATTAATATTTGCAACATTTGGAAGAGTTGTAACTTCTTGCCAGCCAATTTGAGCAAAACTAATTGTACTAAAAATGACTATTACGAAAAAAGAAGTGTAAATATATTTAATCATAAGAACCTCCTGTAAAATAATAAAATGAATCTGACTATAAGTTAAGCAATTGAATAACTAGTTTTTATCTGAGTAAATATTAGCACAGTAAAAGGAAATAATCAATATGTAGCAATAATATTTTTGATAATAGATGTTTATTAAATATAATTTAAAAGGAAGGTTAGATGATAAATAAAAAGAGCCGCAAGAAGCGGCCCTTTTTTGAAAATAAAATTGAATGAAAGTTATTTCATCAACATCATTTTTTTAACACTTGAGTACTGAGCAGTTTCAATTTTGTATAAATACATTCCACTTGGTAGTGATGATGCATCTAAAGTAACATTGAAGGAACCTGCACCTCTATTTTCACTAACAAGAACTTTTACTTCTTCACCCAATAAATTGTAAACAGCTAATTTAACAAATGATGGTTCAGCAAGTGAAAAATTAATTGTCGTTGTTGGGTTAAATGGATTAGGATAATTCTGGTCTAATGCAAATTCCAATGGAGCAGTTACGTCAACAAATATTTCGTTGCTGTATTCAAATGCACCATTAAAATCAACTTGTTTTAATCTATATGTGTAGTTACCTATTTGAGCATTAGCATCTGTGAATGAATATTCTTTTCTCTCGGTAGTTGTTCCATTACCTTGAACGTGACCGATTGTAATAAACTGACCATCAGCGATTTTTCTTTCAACTTCAAAACCCTGATTGTTCAGTTCAGTTGCAGTTGTCCAATTAAGAATAACATTTCCATTATTAACATTTGCAGAAAATGATGTTAACTCTACTGGTACTACAGATAATAATTCCAATGAATAATCATCAAAATACATTTCATCATTTGCAGTTGCACCAAAGAAATCATTTGCATCCAAAGTCAATGGGCATCCAGAACCAATTGAGCCAAGTGTCCACTGCCATGTATGAACAGAAGTGCCATTAATTATTAATTCAGATAGATTTGCATCTAAATCAACTATATGCTCAACTAAGAACCAAGTAGCTGGTGGATAAGTAGCACTTACTATAGCTGTTGCAGAACCAGCAAAAACGCTGCAAACACCTGTTGTATTAAAATATACATCTAAACCCCAAGAGCTGTTCGATCCAGCAAATGTAGCTAATGTATTGAAGTAACCAGCTTTTCCTGCAGGAATATATGCTTGGAAGCTCATCTTATATTTTCCAGTTGTAAAAGCTGTTCCAAAATCTTTAACTAAATCATCATTAAAAATAACTTTTGCTGAATTTGTACCACTATAAGCAAAAGCACTTGAAACTTCTGCATCTTCAGCACCACAAGGTGCATTACTCCATGTAGTCCAAGCTGTAGGATTTGAACACGCAACTAAATTGCCAGCTGTATATGCATCAAAATTATCAAAGAATACAGGAGGAGCATTTGTAGTTGTCAATTCATAACCAAAGAATGAGTTAGGTGTTCCTTGCAACACGCCGCCCATTGTTGCTTCACCAGGAATTAATTGGTCTGTAATAAACATACCGCCTGCAATTCCTGTTGTTGTTGGTTGACCAACGCCAACATCTGTCATAACATCATGTTGAACACCGGTATATGTTCCGGTATTAAAATCCATTTGTTGGATAATCTGAGGTGTTCCGGCTCCAAGTCCCTGACCCCAAACCCATAAAAATGGACCTCCAGCAGACCACTTATCGTATGCAATTCCATAAACACCTGTAACAGTACTTGGTATAGTTCTTAATAAAACACCTGTCATACTGAATTCATAGAAATTCAAATTTGGGGCAGTCCAGTTTCCACCGATTAATGAGCCATTGCCTCCATCACCGTCCGGATTATAAGTCATCGATCTGAAACCATTTGGAGCGCCAACAACAGAAACTGTACCAACAACAGTTCTGGTTACTGGATCAACTATTTGAACTGTAGTTGTGGAATTACAACAATAAATAAATGTACCATCAAATACCATATTTCTAGTGCCAGTAAATGGCAAAGTGAATTCCATATCTAATGTACCATCCATATTCCACTGATGTGCAAGGGCAGTAGCCCATCTGCTTGTCCAGAACTTGTTTAAAGAGGGGATATAAACAGCCCCTGTACTACCACCAAGTAAAGTAACTGTAGCAGCATCATAATTAAATTCAACATCCCAGGTTGCTTCAATTGGCGTTTGGGTTTGCTTAACCTGCTCTAAATTTGGACTAACTTCCATACTTGAAGTTTGGGGGAAAATATTAATTCCCAAAAGCAAAGCACTTAGGAGAGAAACAGTAAAGATTCTTTTAAACATAACACCTCCGAATAATTTGAAATGAAATAATTAGAACATTGATCTTTTGACACAACGATTTTACCGAAAAAAATAATTTAACGCAAGTTATCAATAATAGTAAATTAGAATTATTTTCTACTTCCATGAATAAACCCTCGGTAGGGAAGTGAATGCTGAACGGTTATAAATGCATTCGCATCAATCGATTCAACAAGTTTAATGATTTTCTTTTGCTGTTTTCTTGGCACAATTACAACTACAATTGATACATTACCAGATACGCCATAAGCAGGTAAGACAGTCACTCCAAATTTTGCTTTTCTTAATGCTTCAATAATCTTATCTGTAGATATTTTAGAAATTATATTTAACTGTGCAAATCCCAATCCGATTTTTTGTTCAATAGTTATCCCTAAAATGTTTCCGAGTCCAAATCCTATCGCATACCCAAATAAGTTTAACGTCTCATCAAGATTTTGGAAAATAAATCTCATCGCAAATACCCAAATTAATACTTCGATCATACCAGCAAATCCAGCTAAATATTTTTTTCCCTGAACTACCAAAATTGTTCTAATTGTACCAATAGAAACGTCGCAAATTCTCATTCCCATTATCAACAGAGCGCCGCCGATTATATCCAACATCTCGAACCTTTAAAAATTATTAAATACTAATTCAAATTATTTTATCTTTGATTACCAAATTATAAAATATTTTACCAAATGTTTAAAGTTCAAAGAGAAGAATTAGTTGATCAATTAACTCAAAAGGGTATTAGTGATCTTGCAGTTATTAATGCTATAGGCAATGTCCCAAGAGAGAAATTTATTCCAACTACGATGCATCAGCATGCTTATAAAGATGTTGCATTGCCAATTGGATATGAGCAAACTATATCTCAGCCTTATACAGTTGCTTATATGACACAAATGCTAGGGATCAAAAAAAAAGGAATAAAGGTTCTAGAAATAGGAACTGGTTCCGGGTATCAAGCAGCAATATTATTTGAAATGGGATGCGATGTCTACAGCATAGAAAGAAATATCGACCTTCATCATCGTGCAACAAAGTTGTTTGACAAGCTATCTATAAGGGTGCACGCAAAATATGGTGACGGTACTATCGGTTGGACAGAATTTGCACCTTTTGATAGAATAATTGTAACAGCTGGTTCACCATCCATACCAAATAAATTAAGAGAGCAATTGGTTATTGGTGGAAAAATGATAGTTCCAGTAGGAGATAGAAGTTCGCAAAAACTATATCTTTTAAAAAAAAATTCTGAGGATGAATTTGAATCAGAAGTAATTCCTGAGTTTGCTTTTGTGCCTTTAATTGGAAGAGAAGGTTGGAAAAAGTAATAGTAATTGTTGGTCCTACTTGCTCGGGCAAAACATATCTAAGCTTGCATTTGGCTTCGATATTAGATACTGAAATTATTTCTGCCGATAGCAGGCAGGTGTATAAATTGCTAGATATTGGGACAGCAAAACCTACAACGGATCAATTAAATAAAATAAAGCATCATTTTATTGATGCGATAAATCCGGATGAAGATTTTAATGCAAGCATATTTGCTGAAAAAGCAGAGCTCATCGTAAAACAGTTACAGCAGCAAAATATGTCTCCAATTATAGTTGGCGGCTCTGGTCTTTATATAAAAGCTTTGACAGATGGAATAAGTGAATCTGCTGATTCTGATGGTGAATTGAGAGAAGAACTTTTAAGTTTGCGTGAAAATTATGGTAATGATTATCTTTATGAAGAATTAAAAAAGATAGATGAAATCAGTGCGGCTAAAATGCTTCCACAAAATTGGAAAAGAGTTATTAGAGCAATAGAAGTTTTTAGATTAACGGGTAAACCAATTTGGCAGCACTATCAGGTCCAGAAACGGCCATTATATATTGAATACGAACAGATAGGTTTATTGTGGGATCGGAATTTACTTTATAAAAATATTGAGTTACGAGTTGATGAAATGATCAGGTTAGGTCTGGTAGATGAGGTATCATTGATTCTAAAATCGGGTTATAATAAACATCTTAATTCTTTAAATACGGTTGGATATAAAGAAATTATTCAATATTTAGAGAATGAAATTTCTTTAGACCGTGCAGTTGAGTTAATTAAGAGAAATACAAGAAGATTCGCCAAAAGACAGATGACTTGGTTTAACGCAGATAAAAGAATTAAGTGGACAAAGATTAATTCAATTAAGGATTTGCAACTACTTGCAAAAAACATTGCAAAGGAAATAAATGAAAGAAAAAATTAGAATTGCTTCCGGACAAGGGTTTTGGGGGGATTTAATTGATGCACCGTATCATCAAGTAAGTAAAGGAGATATTGACTACCTTGTAATGGATTATCTTGCAGAAGTTACAATGTCTATTCTACAAAAACAGAGGAATAAAAATCCAGATCTTGGTTATGCAAAAGACATTCCTGATTTAATGAGAAGAATTCTTCCGATCATAACTTCTAAGAATATTAAAGTGATCACAAATGGAGGGGGAGTTAATCCCATTGCGTGCGCAAAAGCTGTAATGAAAGTTGCCAAAGAACTATCTATAACAGATTTGAAAATTGGTGTTGTCCTTGGAGATGATATAAAAGATCAAATTGATGAGCTGATGAAAAATGGGGCAACATTAAAAAATATGGAAACAGACGAACCAATAAGTACTGTTCAAGATAAAATTCTTAGCGCGAATGTTTATTTTGGAGCATTTCCGATTGTTGAGGCATTGGAAAAAGGAGCTGATATTATTATCACTGGAAGAACAACTGACACCGGCTTAACTCTTGCCCCCATGATTTATGAATTTGGATGGAGAGTTAATGACTACGATTTGCTTTCTGCTGGAACCATTGCCGGACATATTTTAGAGTGTGGTGCTCAATCAAGTGGAGGGAATTTTTTGGGTGATTGGCAATCAATACCAAACATGGCAGAAATCGGTTTTCCAATTGCTGAAGCTTTTCCCAATGGTGAAGTTATTATTACTAAACATCAAAAAACTGGTGGTAAAGTATCTTTTGAAACTGTTGCGGAGCAACTACTTTATGAGATTGGTGATCCTAAATCTTATATAACACCTGATTGTGTCGCTGATTTTACTTCAATAAAACTT
Source organism: Ignavibacteriales bacterium (assembly GCA_016709765.1). Taxonomy (NCBI): domain Bacteria; kingdom Pseudomonadati; phylum Ignavibacteriota; class Ignavibacteria; order Ignavibacteriales; species Ignavibacteriales bacterium. The sequence continues at coordinate 267,500 of JADJMD010000009.1, read as the reverse complement.
GAAGATTTAGGAAATGATAGAGTAAAAATGTACGATGTAAAAGGATTTCCAGAAACAGAATTCTATAAAGTTTCCTGCTCATACTCTGATGGCTTTAGTGCTGTATCATCATTAACATATTCATGGCCGCAAGCCCTTACAAAAGCAAAAGTTGCAGATGAGATTTTAAGAAAAAGATTGGCTAATCTTTTTCTACAGTTTGATGAAATTAGAACAGAATTTGTTGGATATAATTCAACTCACGGTCCATTGGCAAAAGAATTAAATGAAGATGAAATAAATGAAATTATGCTAAGAATAGCCGTCCGTTCTCACGATTATAAATCTGTTGAAAGATTTGGAAAAGAGATTGCTCCGCTAATATTAACCGGTCCTCCAGCCGTTACAGGATTTGCTGGTGGCAGACCAAAACCCAGTGAAGTTGTTGCTTATTGGCCAGCTTTAATTTCAAAAAAATTAGTAAAGCCTATTGTTGAAATTATGGAGTTAAAAAATGAAAATTAAACTTATGGATATCGCGCATGGCAGGAGCGGGGATAAAGGAGATGCCGCGAATGTAGGAATTATTGCTTACGATGATAAGGGGTATCAGTTTATAAAAAAGCATCTTACAGTTGATAATGTTAAAAAACACTTTGAGGGAATTTGTTTAGGGAAGGTAGAGCGATTTGAACTTCCAAATCTTCGTGCATTAAACTTTTTATTGCACAATACATTAGGTGGTGGAGGTACTGTTTCACTAAAACACGATGCACAAGGTAAAACTCTTGCTGCAGCACTTTTAAGAATGGAAATTGAAATAGAATAAAATTAGGGAGTAAGCATGTTTGAAGAAGAAATAAAGTCTCTTAATAAACACAAGATCCGAGTCAATAATTTACGGAGTTATCTTTGACGTCGATCGTAAAGAATTTAAAATAGAAGAATTACATAAGAAAACGGAGGCCCCTGATTTTTGGAATGATCAAATGGGTGCTCAGAAAATCTTACAAGAAATAAAAACTCTACAAACTTGGGTGGAACTTTGGAAAGATGTTAATAAAAAATCCGAAAGCGTGGATGAGTTTATTCAAATCGCACAGATGGAGAATGATGAATCCCTTTCTGCAGACATAGCCAAAGAACTTGATGCACTTGATACTGCAATTGACAAAGCAGAATTTAAAAACATGCTGAGCGGTAAAGATGATAATAAGAACAGCATTTTAACAATACATTCTGGTGCCGGCGGAACAGAATCGCAAGATTGGGCGGATATGCTGCTTAGAATGTATTTACGGTACGGCGAACAAAACGATTTCAAAATGACAATAGTAGATATTTTAGATGGCGATGGTGCGGGAATTAAATCTGCTACCGTAGAAGTTGTGGGTGAATTTGCTTATGGTTATATGAAAGCAGAAAATGGCGTTCATCGTTTAGTTAGAATTTCTCCATTCGATTCCAATAAAAGAAGACATACCTCTTTTGCATCCGTATTCGTTATTCCTGAAGTTGATGATACAATTGAAATCGAAGTAAATCCAGCAGATCTTAGAGTGGATACCTATAGGTCGGGTGGAAAAGGTGGACAAAATGTTAACAAAGTTGAAACCGCTGTTAGATTTACTCACATTCCAACTGGTATTGTTGCAGCTTGCCAAAGTGAAAGATCGCAAGCTCAAAACCGTGTAAACGCAATGAAGTTATTAAAATCAAAACTTTATCAACTTGAATTAGAAAAACAAAACGCCGCATTAGATGAAGTTGAAAAAAGTAAGATGAAGATAGAGTGGGGAAGTCAGATTCGTAGTTACGTTTTTCATCCCTATAATATGGTAAAAGATCATCGCACCGATGAAGAAACCTCTGATACACAAGGTGTGATGGATGGCGATATAAATAGATTTATAAAAGCATTTTTATTAAAGTTTAGTCAGAATTAATATTTCAATTTCTATTTAAGTTATATTGATTCGTAAGGTTTGTTAACCTTCGTGGGTAATCTGTTTGCATACCGTTGATGCCGCTTTTAATTAAGCATTCCATTTCACGTTTATCATTAATTGTGCATCCAATTAGAAAATCTATATTAGCTTTATCCTGTTTTTTATTAAGGTGCAACCTTCTTCGCACATCATACCAGATAACTCTTCTGAATGTTATCCAATTTGCAATTGTAATTTGTCTTGGGCGCATAATTATTGCAACATTATTTTTATTTTTCGCCGCTACTTTAACGGTACTATGAATCCTTGGTAGAAAAACAAAACCCGGGGGAATTTCAACATCTAAACTGTATATAAGATCTGGATATTTATTTTTTGCAACCTCAAGCACTTCCGGATAGAAGGTTTCGATAATAAACTTTGTTGATAGATTAAATTCTTTAATTAATGTATCTAACTTATCGAGAATTACAATAATTAACTCTTTCTCATCCTTGGGAACTTTTATGTCTAAAAAAACATATTTGATTTGAGGTTTATCTTTTATCCAATCTAAAAATTCTCTAAATGTTGGTATGTGTGCATTTATCGGTTCTGATTCACCTTTCTTAATAAAATTAAAATGTTTTCTAAATTCCGCTAAAGTAAGTTCACTAATTTTATTTCTAAAACCACTAAATGGAGCAGGAAAATCAGGCTTGTAAGCGACCTCAGGTTCAATGCCACTTTCACGAATTAATGCAACTAATTCATCAGGATTCCAATCGTGCCAGAGAATTACTTCTTTATCTTTTGTAACACACAAATCAGTTTCTAAAGAATTAACACCTTCGCGCAAAGCTCTTTCAAAAGATGGAATAGTATTTTCGGGTTCGTTAACAGGTGAACCGCGATGACCACATACTAGAAATAAATTTTCTTTATCTACTTTTAATTTGCTTATCGGACAAAACCTAAAAAGCTCTCTGAACCAAACTCCAAGTAAGACTAATTTTCTATTAAAACTTGCCATAATAAAAGTTTATCCTGATTTTACTTTTGAAATTATTTTAATAATTATCCAAACACAAATGAAGTCATTTAAAAAAACAACTTCCAAAAAGAAAAAAAAAATCATTCTGAAAAAAAGAAACAAGATTTTTTTAAGAAAGTTTATTCTGTTACAAAAAAAATCCCATACGGAAAAGTTTCTACGTACGGTGATATTGCAGAAGCCTGCGGAATTCGTTCCTCTGCTAGAACAGTTGGATGGGCTCTAAATGGATGCGGACCCGATATTCCGGCACACAGAGTCGTTAACCGTTTTGGAGCGTTAACCGGTAAAATACATTTCGGCGACCCGAATTTGATGGAAGAACTTTTACGAAGCGAGGGAATTGAGTTTGATGAAAAAGGATGTGTTAATCTGGCAAAACATTTGTGGATACCAAAAAGAAAATAAAAAAAGCGATTCTTTCAAATCGCTTTTTTGAGATAACATTAAATCGCTTTTAATATCTTTTAACATCTATGGATGAAACACCACAATCTATTTCTATAAATATTTTCTTTGTTGCTGTATCAAAATTATCTGTGCGATATATATTGTGACTTATTTTATTGAATCCTTTATAATTCTTACTTGATAGGGCATCATCAGAATTTATTTCACATCCAACAGATTCTGGAACTAGTATATCCATATCCGAAGCTCCAGCATCTATTTTTAATCTTGTAATATCTGATTGATCACCAAACTTTACATTTAATGCTGCAGCTCCCATATCGATATCTAATTTACTAATTTTATAGGGTGTCAAATCCAAATCAAGCGACGCTGCTCCAACATCAAAGAAAAGTTCCCACTCAGGATTTGCATTAAGCGACATTTCAACTGAATTTTTATAATTGTTTTTTCCAAATTTTACATGGTTACTCTTCATCTTAAATTCAAGATCCGAATGTGAACCAAAATCATTTCTGATCAACTTGTAATTTTCTTTTAAGCCTTCAGTTTTAAAATCAATTAATTTATCAGTTGGAGTTAGCATTTTAAATCCGCCTGCTCCACCACTGAATTGTAATTTCGAAGTTTTTATTGAATCAGAATACTCTTGTGAAAAGTAAGTTGTATCAAAAACAGCAACTTCATCTCCAAAGTGAATTTCAAAATCATCATCTATAAGATTAGTTGTAGCGCTTACTGAAGCATAAAGAGTCAGCGCTAGTACCAATGCAGCTAATCCCGCAACAATACCTTTTCCAACCTGATTTTTTACCAAAATTGAAACACCAATTAAGACTAAAACCATTGGCCAGAACTTCCATGCAGAATGCCAAGTAAAACTTAAAGGTGTTAAGTTGCCTAGGAGAACTAATCCACCAATCGAAATAAAAAATACTCCCCAGAAAATATTTGAAGTTTTCATTGTGATACCTCGCTAACATTTTTATTTCTAGAATTCAAAATAATTGCTATGCCTAATCCAATAAGAACTAATGGCCAAAAATCACCAAAGTGAAAATGTGGAACAAAATTATCTAAAAGAAAGATACCGCCCAAAAATATTAAGAATGCACCTGCGTAAATACTTCTATTATTTTGTGGTTTTTCATTCATTATATTCATATTGAATTCTGTGTTTTCACTTTTTTTTTCTTCTGAACCAGGGTTTGAATCCTGTTTTGCATATTCATTGTTAAATGGGGTTATTATATATGGCTTTTGGGGAATAATAATCCACAAAATAATATATGCTATAATTCCACTGCCACCAAAGATAACTGCTAGAACAAAAATCAATCTAACAATAACCGGGTCGATTGAAAAATATTCTGCTAATCCTCCGCAAACCCCACCTAACATTTTGTCTGTTACCGAACGATATAGTTTCTTGTACATTTCAGAACTCCTTTCTGTCTGTAATTTCTGCTGCAATTATAGTTAAGAAATACATAGAAGGCTTTTTTTATGGTATCAACGGCAGATGAATGTTAAATAGGGGAAAATCAGTTTATTGTCGGGCCAGTGGAATCGGTGAATAGCAGGAAAATTTAATTTTTTGTTGTAATAATTAAAACTTAGTTTATTTTAGTTGCAAAACTTTAATAATTATTTAGATAAATCATTAAATGAAAATTGCCCTCTGCCAAATAGATCCCATAATCGGAAATATTGAATATAATAAACAAAATATTTTAGATGGATATAAAAACGCAATAAAAGCAAATGCTGATATTGCAATATTTCCCGAACTATCACTTGTTGGATATCCGCCTTTAGATCTGGTTGAAAAAAAGGAATTTAGAAAAACCGTTAATTTATTTACAAAAGAAATTGCATCCCAAACGGGAAAAGTTGGATTAATATTCGGGGCAATCACTGAAGACAATGATAAGATAGGAACAGATATTCACAACTCCGCAATTTTATGTTTTGATGGAAAGATTCAATTTGTGCAGCATAAAACATTAATTCCTAATTACGATGTTTTTGATGAGATGCGGTATTTTGATTCAGCTGAAAGTGTTTCCGTTTTTGAATTTAAAGGTGAGAAACTTGGAATTTCTATTTGTGAGGATATCTGGAATGACTCCGATTATTGGTACAGAAGAAGATATCATAAAGATCCAGTAAAAGATTTGATTAATCAGGGATCATCAATTCTTATAAACATCTCAGCTAGTCCATATTCTTATGGCAAACGTGCTGATAGAAAAAAATGTTGTCCGTACTTACAAAGGAAGATAAAATTCCGCTGGCATATGTTTGCTGTGTTGGTGCACAAACAGATTTGATTTTTGATGGTGCAAGTATGTGTTTAGATGGAAAAGGAAATCTTGTAAAACTCGGCAATGCGTTTGAAGAAGATTTTATTATGTTTGATACAAAAGTAGACTATCAACCAATAGTAAATTGCGAAGGAACTTTTGAAGAAGAAGTTTACAACTCACTAGTTTTCGGGTTAAAGGAATATTGCAGCAAATTAGGATTTAAAAAAGTTTTAGTAGGATTAAGCGGTGGAATGGATTCCACGCTTGTAACATGCATTGCTGTCGATGCACTTGGAGCAGAAAATGTTCACGTAATTTTGTTACCTTCAAAATATTCAAGTGAAGGAAGTGTGAGCGATTCGGAAGAGCTAATTCGCAATCTGGGAATTCAATCAAATAATGTTAGCATTCAGCCTGTTGTTGATGAAACACTGAAGCAAATAAAATCGATTGTAAAAGATGATATAAAATCTTTAACAGAAGAAAACTTGCAAGCAAGAGTGCGTGGATTATACTTGATGACATACTCAAATAACTACGGCCATCTTTTATTAACAACCGGTAACAAATCTGAAATGGCAGTTGGTTATTGTACTTTATATGGCGATATGTGCGGTGGACTTGCTGTAATCGCAGATGTTTATAAAACTGATATTTATAAAATTGCTAATTACATTAACACAAAAAAAGAAATTATTCCTCAAACAATTATTGATAAAGCTCCATCTGCAGAGTTAAAACCAAATCAAACTGATCAGGATACCTTACCACCATATGAAACCTTAGATAAAATATTAAGAATGTATCTTGAAGAAAACAAAGAGTATAATGAGATAAAAGAGATTATTGGCGATGAAATATTGGTGAAGAAAATCCTTAAAATGGTTGATATTAACGAGTTCAAAAGAAATCAGGCCGCTCCAGCACTGCGCGTTTCATCCAAAGCATTTGGTTATGGAAGAAGATATCCAATTGTCCAAGGATGGAGAAAATAATCTGATTGAATTTTTCCTGATTCTTTTATGAAAGTGATGTGAAAATCAATTGTAAATTCATAACAGTCTTATTAGTTTTGAAATAGCAAATATTTTAATTTTAAAGAGAGAAACATGGCTAAAGAAAAAGAAATGCAGCAGCTAAGTGAAGTTACTGTTCGCTTTGCAGGCGATTCGGGTGATGGAATGCAGCTTACTGGTTCTCAGTTCAGTGATACTACCGCTTTTGTCGGTAATGATTTAAATACTCTTCCTGATTACCCTGCAGAAATAAGAGCCCCTGCCGGAACAATTTATGGAGTTAGCGGATTTCAATTACATTTTAGTAGTGAAGATATCCACACTCCAGGAGATCAACCTGATGTCTTAGTTGCAATGAATCCTGCAGCTTTAAAGAAAAATCTGGCTGAAATAAAAAAGAATGGTATTATTATAGTTAACTCCGATGCCTTTGATTTAAAGAATTTAAAGTTAGCTCACTACGAAACAAATCCATTAGAAGATGGAGCTCTTGAAGGTTACACTGTTTTTCAAGTCCGAATTAGTCATCTAACAGAAAATGCTTTAGAAGGTACTTCACTTTCACCTAAAGAAGTAGCAAGATGTAAAAACTTTTTTGCTCTCGGTTTAATGTACTGGTTATATAACAGACCAATTCAGAATACTGTGGATTGGATTCAGGATAAATTTAAAAGAGTCCTCAGTTTGTAGATGCAAATACTAAAGCTTTAAATGCAGGATATAATTTTGGTGAAATGACCGAAGCATTTACAACAAGATATGATGTTGAATCTGCAAAATTACCAAAAGGTACCTACAGGAATATTTCTGGTAACGAAGCTACTGCATTTGGATTCCTTGCTGCCTCAGTTCAAAGTGGATTGCCATTATTTTTAGGGTCATATCCTATTACACCAGCAACTGAAATTCTTCAATACATTAGTAATTTTAAGAATTTTGGTGTTAAAACATTTCAAGCTGAGGATGAAATTGCAGGTGTAACATCTGCGATTGGTGCTGCTTTTGCAGGCAATCTTGCTATAACAACTACAAGTGGGCCAGGGTTAGCCTTAAAAACTGAAGCAATCGGACTTGCTGTAATGACCGAACTGCCACTTGTAATCATCAATGTTCAGCGTGGCGGACCAAGTACTGGTTTACCAACAAAAACAGAACAAGCTGATTTGTTGCAAGCTGTGGTTGGAAGAAATGGTGAAGCACCTGTTGCTGTACTTGCTGCAAAAACACCACGCGATTGTTTTTATATGGCTATTGAAGCTTCCAGGATTGCGGTAAAATATATGACACCTGTAATTTTATTGACAGATGGTTATATTGCGAATGGAAGTGAACCTTGGAGAATTCCAAGTGTTGATTCACTACCTAAAATTGATGTTATATTCAGAACTGAAAAAGAAGGATTTTATCCTTACTTGAGAGATGAATTTCTTGCAAGACCATGGGCTGTTCCCGGAACGCCTGAATTAGAGCATCGAATCGGTGGACTTGAAAAAGCACACATTTATGGAAGTGTAAATTATGATCCGGATAATCATCATAAGATGATAAATCTTCGGGCTGAAAAAATTAAAAACATTGAAAATGATATCCCTGATTTAGAAGTTGATGGGGATCAACAAGGTGAACTTCTTATTTTAGGCTGGGGTGGAACTTACGGCGCAATAAAAGAAGCTGTTCTAAAATCAAGAGCGATGGGAATGAAAATATCTCAAGCTCACTTTCAATACTTAAATCCATTTCCTAAAAATACGGGAGATGTTCTTAAAAGATTTGAAAAAGTGCTTATACCGGAGATCAATCTTGGACAATTAGCTAAATTAATAAGAAGCGAGTATCTGATTGATGTTATTCAGTTTAATGTAGTTCGTGGATTACCATTCAGAGTATCAGATATTTTAGAAAAGATTAAGGAAACACTCGGAGGAAAAAATGGAAAATAAAGATGAAATACAAACAGTAAAATTAACTGCTAAAGATTTTACTACTGATCAGGATGTTAGATGGTGCCCGGGCTGTGGTGATTATTCAATCCTCGCACAGGTTCAAAGAACGTTTCCTGAAATTATTGATGTGCCAAAGGAAGATGTTGTCTGGATTTCCGGTATCGGATGTTCAAGCCGTTTTCCTTATTATATGGATACCTACGGTTTTCACGGAATACATGGGAGAGCACCAATTTTAGCTACTGGAGTTAAATTAGCAAATCCCAAACTTTCTGTTTGGGTTGCAACCGGTGATGGGGATTTATTAAGTATCGGTGGAAATCATTTTATCCATGCTTGCAGAAAAAATATTGATATTAAAATTTTACTTTTTAATAATCGTATTTACGGATTAACAAAAGGTCAGTACTCACCAACATCTGAGAGAGGGAAAGTTACAAAGACAACACCTTTTGGTAGTGTTGATTATCCCTTTAATCCAACCATGCTTGCAACCGGTGCTGAAGCAACATTTGTTGCAAGATCAATTGATAGAAATACAAAGCATTTGCAGGAAATGATTAAGAGAGTTGGAAAGCATAAAGGAACAGCATTTTTAGAAATATATCAGAACTGTAATATTTTTAATGATGGTGCGTTTTCGATTCTTACCGAAAAAGACACAAAAGAAGATAATATTTTAATTCTTGAACAAGGTAAACCTATGGTGTTTGGTAAAGATGGAAATAAGGGAATTAAACTGGATGGATTTACACCAAAGATTGTTGATTTAACTAGCGGGCAATATTCTGTAAATGATTTGTGGATACACGATGAATTTGAAGAAAGTTATGTCCGTGCGGCAATTCTTTCATCATTTACAGAAACTCCGGGTTTCCCAACTCCAATTGGTGTTTTTAGACAGGTATCAAAACCAACTTACGATCAAGGTATGGTTGACCAGATAGAAGATGTAAAAAAGAAAAAAGGTCAGGGTGAGTTAGCCAAAGTCCTTTTTGGCGGTAATACTTGGGAAGTTAATTGATAAAAAGTAGATTAAACTAAAACTTTTTTATTTCGTTTTTATGGGCTTGAAACAGCTTCAAGCCCATTTTTATTTTTTAGAAAACTTATGATTGATTTTGAAAAACTAAAACATATCATACAGGACAATTCATCGTTTCTATTAACTACACACGTTAATCCAGATGCTGATGCAATTGGTTCCGAAGTTGCATTTTATCATTTATTAAAAAAACTAGGTAAAAAGATTTATATAATAAATCACAGTTATACTCCATACAATCTGGAATTCTTAAATACTGAAAAAATAATTCAGAGATTTGATGAATTAGAACATAAAAGTATTTTGAATGAAGTTGATGTATTAGTTGCCTTGGACTTTAACCGTGCTGATAGAACAGTTAGAATGGAAGACCATTTTAGAAAATCCAGTAAGTTAAAAATTTGTCTTGATCATCATCAGGATCCTGAAGAGTTTGTTGATTATCTCTTTATTGATACTGAAAGTTGTGCAACAGGTCAAATCATTTATGATTTTATTAAGCAAACTAAAATTGTGGAATTAGATTTTAATATTGCAGAACCTCTTTATGCTGCTATTATGACGGATACAGGTTCTTTCAGGTTTGATAGAACTACTTCTGAGGTTCACATAATTATCGCTGAGTTGTTAAAGCTTGGCGTAAATCCTGAACAAGTATATGATAAACTATATGATCAGAGCAAATTTAGTAAAGTTAAATTGCTGGGTAGAGCTTTAAATTCAATCAATCTTAAGTATAATGCACAATTAGGTTACATGGTTATAACCCAAAAAGATTTTAAAGAACTTGGCGCGATAGAGAGTGATACAGAAAATTTTGTTAATTATACTTTGTCTATAGAAAATGTTATTGTTGGAATTTTATTCATAGAACTTAAAAATGGATTTAAAGTTAGTTTTCGATCTAAAGGGGATATTCCCGTGAATAAACTTGCAAATGAATTTGGAGGCGGAGGACATACAAATGCTGCAGGTGCTCGATTCTTTACAAATAATATGTTGGAAATGATCCCTGTAATCCTTTCTAAAGCAGAACTTTATCTTAATAACAGAAAGTAAATTTTATGTACAAAATAAATCTTAAAACTGGTGGATCTAAAATTATTTACAATCCACTATCAATAAGTCTTAAATACTTAATTGATGATAATAAGTTAGCCAAAAGCTTACCAAACTTGGAAAAAATATTTAACATAAAATTTTCAGAACTACAGAGAAAAAATTTCTTATCAAACGATGGCGGTAAAATTCGTGTAACTAAACCATCGGGTAAACCTGATGCTCTGATTTTATCAAAAGTAAAATTAGATGATAAATTTAATGCTGATTATTTCAGAAATCATTTAGCGGAATTTATTGCTAATCTAAAAAATGAGATGACAGAAAATCTGCACATTATTATTCCTTCATTTTCATCTATTAAAAAGTATTTTGATTCTGAGGACTATTATTATCAGACATTTGCAGAAGGCGTTTTACTCGGTAATTATTCATTTGATAAATACAAATCAAAAAAAAATAAAAACAAAGTTCTTGACGTTTATTTTTATGCTGATAACGAAAAAAAAATAAAAACTTCAATTTCCGTTGCTGAAAAATTAATTACATCAGTTTATCTAACAAGAGATTTACAAAGCGAACCTGCCAATAATTTAACTCCCGATATTTTTGCCAAACGGATTGTTAATGAAGTAACACAGACTGGTATAAAAGCAAAAGTTTTTGGTGATGCTGAAATTAAAAAAAGAAAAATGGGCGGCTTAATTGCAATCGGGCAGGGGAGCAGTAACAAACCAAGATTTATAGTTCTAGAATACAAACCGACTATCAAATCTAAAAAGAATAAAAAAAATAAAACCAAAACAATTGCATTAGTTGGTAAGGGAATTACTTTTGATACAGGAGGTATATCAATAAAACCCTCAAAAGGAATGGGCGAAATGAAAGCTGACATGTCCGGTGCCGCTGTTGTTGTTGGAACTTTGATTGCTGCTGCAAAAAATAAATTACCCATTCATTTGTACGGAATAATTCCTTCCGCTGAAAATATGGTTTCCGGAGAATCAGTCAGGCCAGGTGATGTAATTAAAATATCAAACGGTAAAACTGTTGAGATTGAAGACACTGATGCTGAAGGAAGAGTTGTTTTAGCCGATGCTTTGCATTATGCTTCTGAATTAAAACCGGATCAAATTATTGATCTTGCAACACTTACAGGCGCATGTGTAATTGCACTTGGTGAATTTGTTGCCGGTATGTTTACTAAGAATGATGCTATGGCAGGTAATCTTTATAAAAGCGGAATTACAACTTATGATCGCGTGTGGCGTTTACCAATGTGGGATGATTTCAATGAGTTAATTAACAGTGATGTTGCAGACGTTGCAAATCTTGGCAGTACACGCTGGGCTGGAGCAATTACCGCGGCTAAATTCTTAGAACATTTTGTAGACAAAAATATTCCTTGGACGCATTTAGATATTGCAGGTCCGGCAATGAATAATTCATCAAGAAGTTATACTAAAAAATATATGACGGGTTTTGGTGTGCGTCTTTTGTTTGATTATTTATCACACAGAATTTAATACTTCTGTAATCCCGAATTTATTTCGGGATCTTCTATTTTAATATTTGATAAAATAAATCAACTACTTCTTTAATTTGATATAAATTTCCAATTCCATTATAATGCAAGTATTAATTATGCATTGAAATATTATTAAGGAGATAAATATTGAAAATTACTTATATTATTGTACGCAGTTTAATGGGGCTTTTGTTTCTATTTGCCTCGATTACTTTTTTATTTAACTTAATTACTCCGCCGGAACCTACAGGCGCCATGAAAATATTTGGCGAGGGGCTTGCAGCATCTATTTACCTTATGCCGACAGTAAAATTAATTGAACTGCTTTGTGGTATTGCGTTTGTTTCAGGCAGATTCGTTGTATTTGCCGCTGTTTTAATTACACCAATAATTATTAATATCTTTTTTGTTCACGTTTTTGTTGCGCCTGAAGGTTTACCAATTGCGATATTTTTAGTGTTAGCGATCTCATTTGTAGCATACTACAACAGAGAAAGCTATAAACAGTTATTTAAAATGTAAATATTTTATGTTTTACAAAGTTTACTTGCTATACAAATATGATACTTTGCGTAATAAATTAATTATTATCTAGTTGCTCTTAATTATTATGATCTTAATTAAAACTAAACGATTCCTAATTATAAACCTTTTAACTATTCTCTTAATAAATCCTTTTAGTATTCCTCAACAAAATAAAATCTTACAATCAGAGACTAAAATATTATCTAACGTAATAAATCTTTCCGGTTTTATAACAAGCTCATATTTTAATGAACAGGTTTGTAATTTTAATTTCAATCCCGATATCAAAATTCTAATTAATGCGCCACCAGTTAAAGAATTTATTATAAACAAACCTACTAAATTAATTCTGTTTGCCTTGCCGAATGGAAATTCAATCGAACAAACAATCGGGAAGAAAGTAAAAGATGGAGATGATTGGCATTTCGATATTCAGCATCTCGGGGCACAAACCAGGTTTCTTCGCAACCAGTTAACAAATTATAATGTGGTAATTGCATATTTAGAAACTTCTCAAAAAAGCTGGCCTTCCTGGAAATCCAAACATTCTGATTACGCTACAATTATTGATTCCATAGTTAATTATTTAACAGTTTTATTTATGGATTATAATCCTTCCATTGTTCTAACAGGACATAGCGGCGGCGGTAGTTTTACTTTTGGTTATTTAGATGGTGTTCGAGAAATACCAATGAATATTGAGCGAATTTCTTTTTTAGATAGTAACTACGGATATGATGATAAATATGGACCGCTTATAGTTAATTGGCTTAACGAATCGGATGAACATTATTTAAGTGTTATAGCATACAACGACAGCATTGCACTTTACAATGATAATCCGATTGTAAGTGCTAAAGGTGGAACGTGGTTTAGAAGCAAAATGCTTAAAGATTATCTGGATAATTTTTTTACATTTACCACTGATGAAAATGATGAGTTTATAACTTACACCGCTTTAAATTCACGCATTAAAATTATTCTTAAAAAAAATCCTGAAAGATTAATTCTACATACTGTACAAGTTGAGTTAAACGGTTTTATCCAATCAATACTTTCAGGCACAAAGCAGGAATGCGTTGGTTATAAATATTTTGGTGAGCGTGCATATTCACATTTAGTTCAGGATGGGAAAATATTAACTAATATTTTAATGATTCCACCAAGACCTACCAGCTCTATAACAGGTTCCCAGTTTATGAATAAGATAATGAGTTTGAGCTTTGAAGAAAGGGAACAGGAAATTTATAACGAGATTTCAGCTGGAAACGTTCCTGAATTTCTAAGAACACTTACAAAGATTACAAACACGTTTAAGGATTCAGCTGGTAAAGATCACTTTTGTACTTACGAAGTTATGCCGGATTATCTTGCAGTAGGATCAGATGAAGATTTTTGCAGAATCCCGATGGGACCACAAACAGCCCAAAAAATTGCTGATCTTTTTGGTGCTGTAATGCCTACACGCAAACTTGTTAATGATATTTATGCTCATTGCATCGTAAAACTTGATCCGGTTACATATAAACCTGTTGGTGATGAAAATACTTTAGTTGCAAAGTTCCTGGATCATAATCAAGAAATTCAAAATCAATATATTGATGCAGAAGGAATGCTTGGACAACTAACTGGAGGAATAAAAAAAGATGTTGTTATTAGTAATAAAATAGCTGATACATTAAGAACTGCCAACGTGGTAATTTACGGTTGGCATAAACTTGATGGCACTCCGATACAGCCCCTAACTAACATTCATAAAAATACTTATGTGGATTACAGTCATGGTGTTCGATTGCTAAATGCAGAAATGTTGATTGATGGTGAAACTATTAAAATTAAATCTGTTCTTCAAGATCCAATTCTTTATAAAATACTTAGTGATGAAAATAAGCCTATGAGTATTATCTCTTATTAATATTTTTACTATATATCGATTTTTATTTTATAACTTAGGGTGAAAACTTTAGAGATATGTTAATATGAATAAATTAAATTCTTCAGCAAAAGACAATGTAATCCTTATTTCGATTTCACTCTTTAAGTTAATTTTGCTTCTTGTATTTGCCGGTAATTACGGGTTATTCAGGGATGAGTTTTACTACCTGCAATGCTCTAGTCATCTTGCATTCGGTTATGTAGATCAATCACCTTTATCATTACTAATTCTAAATATATCAACCAGTTTATTTGGAGATTCAATATTAGGTATTAGAATTTTCGCTTATATTGCTTCTTGTGTTACTGTGTTTATGGCTGGAATTATAACACGTGAATTAGGAGGAGGAAGATTAGCACAAATTACAGCATCTGTTTCCGTTTTATTTTGCGGTGTTGTTCTTGGTGGTGGAAGTTATTTTTCTATGAATGTATTTGATGTTCTTCTTTCAACAATTACGTTTTATTATTTCATCAGGCTAATAAAAACCGATGATAAAAAATTGTGGATTTATATTGGTATTCTTTTCGGAATTGGATTACAAAATAAATTAACATTCCTGTTTCTTGGTGTAGGGTTTACTTTTGCTCTTCTTTTTACAGGTTTAAGAAAAAATTATCTTACTAAAGAATTATGGATTGGGGCGGGATTAGCAGTTATTATATTCCTTCCTAATATAATCTGGCAATTTGCTAATGGTTTTCCAACGCTCACTTTCATTCACAATGCTGCGTTGTATAAAAATAAAGCAATGGGCCTAGTGGAATTTTTCTTTATTTCTATAAACGAACTAAATCCTTTTAATTCTCTTTTTCTCCTAACCGCATTTTATTTTTTATTTTTTAATAAAGAGGGTAGACGCTTTATTGCAATTGGAATTATATATATTACAATTTTTCTGATCTTCGTATTCAATAATGGCAAACCTTACTATATGGGAATTTTGTATCCCGTGATATTAGCCATCGGTGCTGCAGGTGCTGCTATTCTGTTTCAAAATTATCTGCGTGAGTGGTTAGGATATGTTCTTTTAATAATACTTTTGCCTTTTTATATCTTTACTACACCTTTTGCAATTCCGGTGCTAAATGTTGATGCTTTTATTAATTATAGTGCTAGGCATGGAGTGACTCCAAAAAATTCTGAAAAAAGTGAATTGGGTCTTCTGCCTCAGTTTTTCAGTGATAGATTTGGATGGGAGAATCTTGCGTTACAAACCAGTCAAGTTTTTAAGTCTCTACCTAAATCCGAACAAAATAATGTTGTTATATTCGGACAGAATTATGGTGAAGCAGGGGCGATAGATTATTATAGGAAGACCTATAATCTTCCACCTGTTGTTTCCGCGCATAACAGTTACTGGTTCTGGGGTTACCCTGATTTTGTAGACACAAATACTGTCTGGATTGTGATTGGATCAAACAAAAAGGATAATAGAGAATTTTTTGAGTCTGTTGAATTCGCAGCTTCTCACACAGATAAATACGGTATGCCGTTTGAAAATGTTGATATATTTATATGCCGTAAACCGAAAATGAAAATTGATGAAATATGGCAAAAGATAAAAATGTTTATTTGATGATTTGATAATTGAAAGGGGATTGTTATACGCCTTTTACTAATTGACTTAAACTTTTTATTGCGCTAAGTTTTCAAAGAATATTTTAATAACATAGGAATTGAATAAGATAATGCGCCCATATATACTTGCTGAAAACAACTGGAAAGATATTGAAGAACGTTCAATTGATCTTGCAATATTACCCTGGGGAGCAACAGAAGCTCACAACTATCATTTACCATATTCCGCTGATGTTATTGAATCTGAAAATATTGCAATATCTGCTGCCGAAAAAGCTTTTAACAAAGGCGCAAAAATTGTAGTTCTTCCAACAATTCCATTTGGCGTTAATACAGGGCAGACTGATATTAAACTTGATATGAATATTAACCCAAGCACGCAGGCTGCAATATTAAATGATTTAATTGAAGTTCTAAATCGGCAAAATATTCTTAAACTTTTAATAGTTAATGGACATGGAGGTAACGATTTTAAACCTATACTTAGGGAACTTGGACTAAAATTTCCAAAAATGTTTTTAAGCTATTGTAATTGGTTTACGGCTCTTCCAAAAGAAAGTTATTTTGAGAATAACGGTGATCACGCAGATGAAATGGAAACAAGTTTGCTTATGCACTTGTCACCTGATTTAGTTCTACCTCTAACTGAAGCAGGAAATGGGAAAGCGAAAATAATAAAGATTAAAGGAATTCAGGAAGGTTGGGCGTGGACTGAAAGAAAATGGTCAAAGGTTACAGCAGATACTGGTATAGGTAATCCTGCCAAAGCAACAAAAGAAAAAGGTGAAAAATATTTTAATGATGTAGTTGATAAAATTGCACACCTAATTATTGAGATTGCTAATGAAGATATAAATAATTTATATGAGTGAGAATTCCGCTTTGTTTACCTCTGATTAAAACTTTTTTCTGGCAATCGGATTAATCACTTGCCAATTGTTAATTGAGATTATAATAATAAAAATTTAAGTTTCTTAGGTTCATTTAATAATTATCTCTCATTAGCGTTAGAGTTAAGAACCTATGATAAGAATAATTTAACTTAGAGGTTATTATGACTGATCCCAAAATTAGGGTATGTCCTGTAGAACTTTCAGGCTCGTTGGATAGTAAAATTAGAAGGTGGCTGCAAAATCCGCAAAAGTTATTATCACCTTATTTAACAGATGGAATGAAAGTTCTTGATGTTGGTTGCGGACCTGGCTTCTTTTCTATTGACATTGCTAAAATGATTGGAGAAAATGGAAAAGTATTTTCTGTTGATCTTCAACAAGGAATGTTGAATTTAATTAGAAAGAAAATTGCTGGAACCGAATTAGAATCAAGAATTCAACTTATTAAAAGTGAGGTAAATGGTTTTAGTATTCCGGAAAAAGTTAATTTTATTTTAGCATTTTATATGGTTCACGAAGTGCCGGATAAAGATAATTTATTTAAACTGTTAAAAAATACTCTTCTTGAAAATGGTCGATTTCTTCTGATCGAACCAAAACTATTTCACGTTTCTAAAAAAGAATTTGAATCGACTTTAAAGAAGGCAGAACAAGCGGGATTTAAGATTACTAAAGGACCAAAATTGCCATTTAGTCATTCCGCAATTTTGCATTAAATCCTTGCTCATTCCTCTTCGTCATCCTTAGCAAAGATAAAGGGAAATGGGAGAGGAAACACCTAGCCTAACCAGAATTCATTTCGGGAAGGGGAAAAATTAATTCGAGTAAATCATATGGTTAACTATTTTAATATAGTTGGTATGGTTGCAGATAAATCCGGATATCTATGGGCTCTTTCAAGCGAAAATGGCATAGTAATTCTTAATTTACAAACAGGTTTAGTGGCTCATTATTCCACTCAACAGATTCAAAAGAACTTGAATAAGTATAATATTAATAGATTTTTAAGTATGGATATCGACCAAAATGGAAATATTTGGATTGTAGGACTTGGATCAAATTTTCATCACGAATTTATAAAAAATTATTGAAGTTGTTGATTATTTTGCGAATGAAGAAACAACACTATTTTATGAATAAATGAAAACATTCCAGAATTAGTCAGAATGTGAATAGGAAGAACTAAGATAATCAGTTATCACTGTTTTTATATCATTTGTGCTTTAGCAGCTTCAAGGTAATCTACCTTATACGCTTCAACAAATTCATCTACGCCTTCGGGAGATAAAAAATTCAATAATTCAATTATGGAATCATCGAAGATGTAATTTTCATCCCACGTAATACCGGGCATATTAAATTTACAGGTGGCATAGTCAGCTACATGTAAAACTGCGGTAAGAAAATTATTTTCTTTTGATTTAGAAGGTATATGATGAAATTGTAGTGCATCGGAAAGCACTGAAGGAAGTGACCATTTATCCGTGAGAAACTCACCGATTTCCTGGTGCGATAATCCCAAGACTTTGTACTCAGCCTCCAAGAACGTAGTTTGATTTTGAACAGAGTACCCCACAATTTGAAGAAATTCATTAGCAAGATATTCGTGGATAATAAGAATTCCCATATCGTGCAGCATACCTGCTACAAAACCATCTCCTTCAAAGTTAAATCCCAGATCTTTAGACATTCTTTGCGCAAGCATTCCAACAACCATCGAATGATTTAAGAATTTATCGGGATTAAAATATTTATCCGATTTCATTCTCATAGTAGAAGCCATTCTGATAGAAGTAACGATTGATTTTATTTCTGTCATGCCAAGTAATACAACTGCCGTTTTTATGCTTGTTACATTTCTTCGTAAACCATACAACGGGGAATTGGCAACTGATAACACTTTTAACGTTAAAGAGGGATCCTTCTCAACCATCATCTCTACTTTTCGGGCAGATATATCGGGCGAATTAAATAATTGAGAGATTTCCTGAAGTACTTTAGGAATTGGAGGCAGATTGGAAACACTTTGTAATTTGTTTAAGATATCTTCTGCTTTGTATAAGCTGTTAGTTTGCTGATCACTAATCAAATTGAATTCCACTTTATTTATTTTATAATCGCACTATACAAAAAATAGTTAAATCAGGTACTCTTAACAATGCTTGGATAAAAAATCACTCTCCTTCAGAATAAATGAATTAAAGGAAGGAGAGGGAATAGTGAAGATTAAACTGGGATATTATTTTCTTGAGTACTTAATCTCCATTGACTTGGTTTCTCCTGTACCCATATCAACAAACATTTCAAAAGTTGAATGGTCTTTATCAATTATTTTAACAACATTTCTAACTTTTGCTTTACTGCCGTTTGGTGTAACCATATGTCCGTTGTAAGTAATTGAATTTGTACTTTTATCAACAGTTCCTTCTGTTATCATCATACCTGTGCCCATATTATCAATCCAAACATTCTGATATACTTTTAAAGCATTATCAAAACCAGTTAAGTCCATTCCATTAAATGGCATTCCCATCATCATACCAGAGAAATGACCAACTAAGTATCTACCATCCATAACTAATTCGTAGGTCGTTGTTCCTTTCATAGTTTGAGGTGGTTGAGATGGATCCATCCACATTGTAATATCGCCTTCCCATTCGCCAACCATTCCAGCAAGCATTTCGTGCTCTGGACCCGGAGTCATATAGGTTTGCCATTCTTTCATCATAGCATCTTGATCGACATCTTGTGCATAAGAATAAAACGTTAAGAAAAGTACTAGAACTAAAGAGAGCTTACTAAGGAATTTCATACTGCCTCCGAATGAAATTAATTGATTTAAGTTAGTTTGTAACCAAAAAAGAGATAATATATTTTATTAGTTATTCATTATTAACATAGTTTCTAAAATATTAATTGTCAACAAGCAACAATTATTTGATATAAAACTCTGTGCTCGTGTTTTTATTTCAATAATTGAATAAATGTTTGGTTTATGACTTTGATCAGTTGGAAGAAGCCTGATTAGATAAACTGAATTAATCACTTATTCTTACTTATGATACCGTCTTTAATTTCAAAGATTACATCTGCAAGCTTCATCAGATCAGGATTGTGAGTAACGATAACAAATGTTTTGTTAAAATTGTCTCGTAAATCAAAAAGTAATTTGTGTAAAGATTCACTGTTTGCAGAATCGAGGTTACCTGTTGGCTCATCCGCAAAAATTATTTTAGGGTCATTAGCAAGTGCACGTGCAACTGCTACTCTTTGTTGTTCACCACCTGAAAGTTCAGCAGGTTTATGATCCGCACGATCTTTTAATCCAACAATTTCTAATAACCGTAAAGAATTATTAGAAGAAGCTTTTAAGTTTACACCTTTTATCATTTGTGGAATTGAAACATTTTCTACAGCAGTAAACTCTGGCAGTAGATGATGGAACTGAAAGACAAATCCCATATTTTCATTCCTAAACTTGGCAAGTTTATCGTTGTTGTAATCAAAAATATTTTTCTGTTCATAAAATACTTTGCCAGTGTCGGGTCTATCAAGTCCACCAAGCAAATGCAGTAAAGTAGATTTACCGGCACCGGAGGCTCCAACAATAACTGAAATTTTATTTGCTTCAATTTCAAACGAAATAGATTTTAAAACTTCCAGCTTATTTTTTTTAGTGGATTGATATGATTTAGAAATATTTTCTGATGATAAAATGATATTCATATTTTCATTCCCATTTGATTGCTTGTAATGCATCAACTTTAGCGGCTCTTTTGGCAGGTATAAGCGATGCTATGAACGAAAGGAACAATGAAACTCCGGCTATTACAAAAAAATCTGCTAACCTTAATTGCAGTGGAAGCGAATCAATTTTGTATTGTGTTGGATCGAGCGGATAAATGTTATACTGCAACTGGAGGAAGCAGACAAAATATCCTAGCAGAACTCCTAACCCTGTTCCAATCAAACCAATCATCAAACCTTCGTACATAAATATTTTTAATATAGAATTTTCTTTAGCACCCATCGATCTTAGAATCCCAATATCTCTTTTCTTTTCGATTACAGACATTGAGAGGGAGCCAAGAATATTAAAAGTTGCCACAGCGATAATTAGTGAAAGTAGAATATATGCAACCCATCTTTCAATTTGCATAACAGAATAAAGTTCTTTATGAAAATCGTACCATGTGTTTATCTCAAACTTATTGTTATCCAATTTTAATTCAAGATAATCTTTAGCTTTAAATGAGTTATCGGAGTTATTGAGTTTTATTTCGTATCCTTGATAACTGTTTTTGTAGCCCAATAAATATTGTGCTTCACTTAAATAAGTAAAAGCTAAACTTTCATCGTACTCATTATTTTGAGAACTAAAAATTCCATTTACGACAAATTGCTGTGTGTTTGGCATTCCAAACTGAGTAATAATTTTTTCAATACCGGCAGGGGAAATAACAGTAACCGTATCACCAACGAGAACTTGTAAACGATCCGCTAATCTTAATCCGATTAACATTCCTGGTGTTTTATCTTCTTCATTTAATTCACTGCTGCCAAATAAAATATTGTCCTTAATATTATAGAGATTGTCAGCATATTTAAGTTCAATACCTTTGAGTGAAATAACCTGTGTAATTCCGCTATTGAATGCCAAAACTTTTCCGCTAACAAAAGGGGCAAATGATTTTAGATCGGGAGTATCTTTTAAAATTGCAGCAACTTTATTGTAATCCTCATTCTTGCTATCAATTTTATATTCCACCCTAAGATGCGGATCAAAGTTCATTAGAAATGATGTAACTAAACTTCCAAATCCGTTAAATACGGATAGAACAACAATAAGCGCAGCAACACCGATGGTAATTCCTGTTATCGAAATAAAAGATATAATTGTTATAAAATTAATCTTATGCTTTGATAGGAGATAACGTTTTGCAATAAATTTTTCGTAGCTCATTAATCAAACCTCAAAGCTTTTACAGGATTTATTCTTGATGCAAAATAACTTGGAATGATTGCAGACAATATAGAAAGAAAAAACGTGACCACTGAGATTAATAGAAATACATCCGGGCTCATTTCGATAGGAACTTTAGTTACAAAATAAACACTAGATGGCACTTTAATAACATTAAACTTCAGTTGAATTGTCATCAACAGCCATGCTAGTATATTGCCGGATGCAATTCCAATGAAAGCTAAATAAATTCCTTGATAAATAAATATTTTAATAATTGCTCTGCCTTTAGCACCTAATGATTTTAATACACCTATTGAATTTGTTTTTTCCAGCACGAGCATTAACAATGCGCTAATGATATTAAAAACCGCAACAATAATTATTAATCCTAAAATAATTGGTATTGGTTTTTTCTGAAGTTCAATCCACGAAAAAATATTTCTATAAATTTCAAAAATAGTTCTGGCATAGTATGGATATCGCAACTCTTTTCGGATAACATGGGCAAGACTATCAATTTTACTTACAGATTTTAGTTTAATATCAATTCCATTAATCTCACCTGGCATTGAAAATAAATTTTGAGCGGCTGCAATTCCAGTATAGCCAATCATATTATCATATTCAGCCATACCGCTTTCAAAAATTCCTTGAACAAAAAAGTTTTGAATATTTGGCAGTTCTGTTAGTGATGGAACTTTATCATTCTTTAGAGCAAACAAAGTAACTTTATCCCCAATTTTTAATAATAGTTTTGTTGCTAATGTTTTTCCGATAACAATAGAATTTTCTTTTTCCAGATTTAAATCACCTTCAACTAGGTTTGATTTAATCTTTTTAATTTCGTTTGATTCAGAAACACCTTTAATATTTATGCCTTCTTTACGTTTTTTCGCACTAATTATTGCAAGCTTAGAAATTGACGGGGATATGTAGTCTATTTCAGCATTATGCTTCAGTTTTAATTCAGCTAAATAAGTTTCAGCATTAGGCAGAGATTCTTTATAAGAAAATATTTTTATATGTGTATCAAAATCAGTGATTTTTTGAGTAAGCGTTTTTTCAAAACCATTTAAAACACTTAAAGCAATAATAAGAGTTGCTACGCCAAGAGAGATACCTGCAATACTGATGACAGAAATCAGATTTAGCAATCTGGAGTCTTTATTAGAAAGGATATATCTTCGAGATACAAAAAAGGCGAAATTCATTTCAAAACGATTGATTTTTGTTATTGGCAATTTAAAGATTCTATTAGTACCAAAAAATTGTTTTTTAGAAGGCAAACGTATATATTTTCACCTCGTTTTTTAAGATTTATGATATTTCGGGGCGTAGCGTAGTCCGGTTATCGCGCCTGCTTTGGGAGCAGGAGGTCGCAGGTTCGAATCCTGCCGCCCCGACAACAATTCTTTAGTAGTTCATTAAGATTTTGTGGATTTTGAGCGCCCGTAGCTCAATCGGATAGAGCATCAGCCTTCTAAGCTGAGGGTTAGTGGTTCGAGTCCACTCGGGCGTACTAAACAAATTTGTTCTTTAAATGGTGAGCGTAGCTCAGTTGGTTAGAGCACCAGGTTGTGGCCCTGGGGGTCGTGGGTTCAATCCCCATCGCTCACCCAAACATTTAAAACTGCATTTTTTCAGAAGTTCTTTTACGTATTGGCCCCATCGTCTAGTGGTTAGGACATAGCCCTTTCACGGCTGTAACAGGGGTTCAAATCCCCTTGGGGTCACTATATAAATCCCGACAAGTATTTTTCTTGTCGGGATTTTTTTATTTGTTATCTGGCAATTGATATTATTCTTTAAATTCATTACGTTTACAAAAAAAATAGGTGAATAAAATGAAAAAGCTATCAATTTTATTAATCACCGCTATTCTTTTGCTATCTGTCGTTTCGTTCAGCCAATCTAACTTTAATATAGATGCCTACAGACAATTTCTTCAGAATCATCAAAATATGAGTTCAGAGGATTTGATGCAGATGTATTCCGCTGGTTTATTTTATGGGGATCTGAATTTGCCTTTAACCAATACTAGATATTTAGATTCGATTACTAATAAGTATAGCTTAACTTCTAATGAGTTAGATTTAATTTCGCGTAATGGATTTATCGTTTCAGAAAGAATGGAAAAGTTATCTTTTGGTGAATCATTTCTTGAAATATTCCATAAAGATTTACCGGTATTTGTTTCAACAGATGCAATTTTGCATGCTTTTCACATCTCATACGATAGAATTTTAAAAGATGCTGAACTCGGATTTCTGATAAAGAAAGTAAAATCACTTTTGCAAACGTTACATTCGCAACAAAGTTATCTGAATACAAAGTACGGGAACAATCCAGAAATGTTAACGATGCTTAAAGATGTAGATGTTTATCTAACCGTTCCGCTAAAATTGTTCGAGTTAAACGTAAATCCTTACTACAGCGACAATACCGGAAAAGTAGATACCATATTACAATTAATTAATGATGAACAAATGTGTTCGTATAATTTATTTGCAGATGTTTGCAGAGTTATTGATTGGAGCCAGTTTAAACCACGCGGCCACTATTATGAAGAACCAGGTATAATGAATCCCACACAATTGCCAAATTACTTTAGGGTAATGATGTGGCTGGGAAGAACAGAATTGTATTTAACAAAACCTATTGCACTCGATTCAACTATTTGCCCGCTTCCTTCTTTTGATGATGTTAAACGTCAAATAATTGATTCGTATCTAATTAAAGAATTAATTGATGCTTCAAATTCTTATGACGATTATACAGAAATTGAAAATGCTATTAAAATATTTGCCGGCGAACAGGATAACGTAACTTTAGATAATCTTGGATATTTAAAAAATGCCGTTTCATTAACAGATGCAGATGAATTATTAGATAGTATGAAAGTTGTCGAATTCCAGGACACTCTAAAAAATCAAAGTTTTGCATATCAACTTATTTTGTCACAGATTTTATTCGGGGATCCAATGAGTCCTGACAGCATTGTTCCTGCTTCAGCATTTATGTTGTTCGGACAAAGATTTGTTATTGATTCTTACATCACCGCCAGTGTTGTTTATGATAGGATTGCAGGAGGATATTGCCGTTTATTTCCATCTTTACTAGATGTACTATTTTCAATTGGTAACTCAGCATCAGCACAATTACTTGTTGATGAATTAAATCAGTATCACTATGCCACCAACCTTGCCGCATTGCGATATCTAATTGATTCCTACGATGATGAATTTTGGGAGGCAAATTTTTATTCTAATTGGTTAAGTATAATTAGGAAATTAAATCCGCCGCAGGATAGAAATTATCTGCCTCAATTTATGAAGACAGCGGCATTCTGGCAAAAGAAAATGAATACTCAACTTGCTTCCTGGGCAGAGTTAAGGCATGATAACTTACTTTATGCAAAACAATCTTATACCGGCGGAACCATTTGTTCATATCCATATAGTTATGTTGAGCCATTCCCGGAATTTTATCAGACTTTAAAGGAATTTTCTGCAAGTGCTGCAAATAAAGTACAATCAATAAATTTTTCTGATCCGGGTTATCAAATTGAAATTACTGCATATTTTACTTTGCTAGGTAATGTTATGGATACACTGAGAATGATTTCTGAAAAAGAATTAAACCAGGAATTATTAACTGCACAAGAAATACATTTCTTACAGAGTATGATATATGAAGATTATAATGGCGGTTCCGGTGAAACCCCGTATAAAGGATGGTATCCAAAATTGTTTTATAAAGATGAATATTTAGCGGGTAATGAATCTTATTCAAATCCAGGCCTTTTAGAAAGTGATCATCTTGTCGCCGATATGCACACTACTCCAACTGATTGTGGCGGAACAATTATGGGATGGGTAAAGCATGTTGGTACCGGTCCTATAAATCTTGGTGTGTTTGTTGCCCCCTGGAATGATGGTGTTGAAACGGCTTTTATTGGGCCTGTAATGAGTTATTATGAATACACAACCACTAACTTCTTAAGATTAACGGATCAAGAATGGAATAATGAATATTTGCAAGCAGCATTAAGACCTGATTGGGTTAATATTTATTTAGCTGATTCGACAGGTAATTCTAGAGGCAATGGTCCATCGTTAATCACTGATGTTAAAGATAATCCTAATGGCAACATCATTCCGCAATCTGAAATTTTAATTGCTAACTATCCCAATCCTTTTAACCCGAGTACATTAATTGTCTTTTCGATTCCGAACGAACTTACAAATCAATACACAGAATTAAAAATATTTGATATACAGGGAAGTTTAATTGCAACACTTGTAAATCAAAAACTTGCAACTGGCAAATATGTTGTGAGATGGGAGGGAAAGAATCAAAATAATCAAAATGTAGCAAGCGGAGTTTATATTTATAATATTAAAGTTGGAGAAAAAATAAAAAGCGGTAAGATGAATCTTCTTAAATAATTTTGCTCACTGTCTGATTAGTTTTATCTTTCGGCAAAAAATAATTTTAATGATGCTAAATTACATCCTTGTCTCTACTGGAGCCGCAATTGGCGGCGCCCTTCGTTACGGAATTTCAAACTATATTCAAAAAAACATTTCTGTAATATTTCCTTACGGCACTTTAGTTGTAAATATAGTTGGATCATTTATTCTCGGTGTTATTATGTTCTATCTAAATGAAAAAGAATTAATAGGAAGCGAATTAAGATTATTTCTTACTGTTGGGTTTTGCGGCGGCTTTACTACTTTCTCAACATTTTCTTATGAAACATTAACTTTATTTCGTGATTCAGAAATTGTTCTCGCATTCTATAATGTATTACTGAATTTGGTTTTATGCTTGGTAGGAATTTATCTGGCTTATCTCATTTCAAAATTTATAGGTTGATTTATGCAAACAAATAATGAAGCAAAACTTCTTAGAGTATTTATTGGTGAAAGTGACAGAATAAAAGGTAAGCCAGTGTATGAAGAAATTGTTTTAAAGGCAAGAGAAACTGGATTAGCAGGTGCTACAGTAATAAAAGGAATTATGGGATTTGGTGCTAATAGTAAAATTCATACTTCAAAACTTCTAACACTCTCCGAAGATTTGCCGTTTATTATAGAAATAGTTGATACTCTTGAAAAGATTGAAAACTTCATCCCAACCATAAACAACATTTTTGAAACTGCTAATATTGGTGGGTTGGTTACGATAGAAAAAGCACAAATAATAAAATACACTGCTAATAAAAAATGATTTAATATTAAGTTTAAATATTAGTCAACATTACTTTTAGATTTCTTAAAACTTCTAAAAGCAAAAAGTGTTTGAGAAATATAGTGGGCAGGGAAGTAAGTCTTCAATCCGTATTCATCTGCTTTTGTTTCCGGCAAAAAGGCAGTTCCAAAAATCCAATCCCAAAAAGCAAATTTAGTTGCAAAGTTTCTATTTCTTCCCTTGCCAGTTGAATGATGCCAGCGATGCATTTCGGGTCCATTAATTATTTTTTGTAGCCAGCCAGAATTTATATCAATATTACAATGAATATACATTCCCCAAATAGCACTAATTAAACCTTTGTATGCAATAACTTCAACAGGTGCACCAAGTAAAATTATAGGTGCAAATTCTATTGTCTGATTTAACAAAATTTCTAATGGATGTGAACGTGATCCGGAAAGCCAATCAACTTTTTTTGGTGAGTGATGCGCTTCGTGAATCCTCCAAAGCCATTTATTTTTGTGCATCCATCGATGCATCCAGTAAATGTATAAATCGTGAGTTATAACAAAAAAAATCAATTGTGCCCAAATTGGAATGGTAGAAAATAATTTTAAGCGCGAAATGCCAGTTGTATTGTCAATAAAATAAATTATTCCGCTAAAAATTATAATGCTAAGAACATAGTTTTGAGCGATTGTATACATAGCAAAATCATCAAAAAAACCTTCACGCAAAATCTTTTGGTCTTTACTATATGGAAATAATCTTTCCAATATCACAAAAAATATTGCTGCAAAAATTATTAATGAAGTTGATAAAATTTCTGCAGAGGATAACCCGTTTATATAGTTTATTATTCCTTGAAATAAAATTTCAAATATGTTTGCTTCCATCAAATATCATACTGAACTTGTTTCAGCATCTTTCTATTTTCTTTAATAAGACCCTGAAACAAGTTCAGGGAGACTTAATATTATTATTTACTTAACTCGTCTTAATTTTTTTATTTGTCCCAATTCGCTTTCATAAACTTTCTTAATTCCATCTCCGAGAGATTTTTCAATATCACGAATGTTTGAGACTAATCTTTCCATGCCTCCAACTTCAACAGAAGCCGCTTGATCAGTGCCCCACATAGCACGATCTAATGTTATGTGTCTTTCAACTAAACAAGCGCCAAGTGCAACCGCGGCCCACGTTGGAGCTAAACCAACTTCGTGTCCACTATAACCGATCGGAGTATCTGGATATTTATTTTTTAATGTCTCTATCATTTTTAAGTTTAATTCTTCGTTTTTGCAAGGATAGGCGGAGGTAGCGTGGGCAATCATTAAATATTTTTTATCCATAAAAGAAATTGCTTTATCAATCTGTTCCAACGTGGACATTCCTGTTGACATCAATATAGGCTTGTTTAAATATTTATGTTTTTCAAGAAGCAAAAAATCCGTTAAGGATGCTGAAGCTGTTTTATAAAGTGGCGGATTAAATTGTTCAATGAAATCAATGGATGGTTCATCCCAGCAAGAAGCAAACCAGATCATCCCAATATTTTTACAATATTTATCTATCTCTGAATATTCGTACTCACTGAATTCAACCTTATGACGGTAATCGATATAGGTCATTCTGCCCCAAGGTGTATCGCGTTCAAGATTCCACTGATCCTTCGGTGTGCATATTTCAGGAGTACGTTTCTGAAACTTAACAGCATCGCAACCAGCGTGTTTTGCGCCAGCAATTATTTTTTTTGCTATCTCAATATCACCATTATGGTTTATTCCAATTTCTCCAATTATAAAAACCGGATGTCCATCCCCAATAAAACGAGCACCAACTTTAATTTCTCTTTTGCTCATATTTTTCTTTACAAATTATTTTAAAAATTCTGCTTAAATGCCAATATCAATTCTGCAAATTCACGAAAAGCACCATAGCCAGCTTTAGTTTCGCAAATATAATCTGAAATATCTTTAATAAAATTCATTCCATCAGCTGGAGTGGCAGTAAGTCCGCATAACTGCATCACTTCAAAATCATTTGAATCATCACCAATGTATGCAATGTTTTCTTTCACAAATCCATTTTTCTTTTTTATGATTTCAAGAACTTCTTCTTTTTTGTTTGCACCCAGATAAAATTCTTTAATCTTTAATTTTTCAGCTCGAGTTTTAACTGTGTTGGAATTTTCACCGGTGATGATAATTGTTTCCAACCCAGCATACTTTCTCAATCGTTCAACACCCATTCCATCGCGGATAGAAAATCTTTTCAGTGCTTCACCTTCTTGACCGTAATAAATTCCTGTATCAGTTAAAACGCCGTCAACATCAGTCAAAATAACTTTTATTTTTTCAGCCTTTTCTCTTAAATGAAGGTTTTTGTCTCTCAGTTTTGTGTCAATTACCATGCTGTCCAGCCTCCATCAACAATTAAATTTGCACCCGTCATATATGCGGAAGCATCACTTGATAAAAATATTATTGCGCCTTTGTAATCAGTTGGATAGGCCATTCTACCTAAAGGAGTTTTTTGGGAATAATTATTAATAAAATATTGATCTTGATTATTTTCAACACCGCCAGGAGAAAGTGTGTTAACTCTAACTCCTTTATTGCCCCAATAAGCTGCAAGAAATCTTGTAAAGTTTACGATAGCTCCTTTTGTGGCAGGATAGGCAGGCGATTTATAAAACGATTGCGAACCATCCGGTTTTTTATAAATTGATTGGTCTGGTCCAACAATCCCATAAGTTGATGCAACATTAATTATACTTCCTTTTCCAGCCTTAGCCATTTCATTTCCAACAATTTGAGAACAGAGGAAAGTTCCTGTAACATTAACATCCAAAGATTTCTGCCACATTTCTAGTGGATAATTTTCAAACTTAGATTTTTCAGAAGCTGCCTGTGGATTTTCAAACATATCATTTATTGCGGCATTATTTATAAGAATATCTATTTTTCCGAATTCTTTTAAAATAATATCTCTAAGATTTTCAACAGAAGATTTATCTACTATATTAACTCCAACTCCAATTGATTTTGTTAGAAGGGTAGCTGCAAATTCTTTACATTTGTTTTCATCCAAATCGCAAACGACAACATTTGCTCCTGCTTCAGCTAATGCAGCACAATGATTTATTCCAATCAAACCAAGTGAGCCTGTTACAATTGCAACTTTGTCTTTTAGTGAAAATAGTTCTAGTGAGTTCATTTATTTATAGATTATTTTTTAGTCGTCAAGCTGAACTTGTTTCAGCTTCTTTTAAATTATTTTGAAGATTCCGAAACAAGTTCGGAATGACACAACGGTCATTTCTTCTTTGGTTTCATATTAAAATTACTAACTTTTCTAAAAACAGGACCCACAGGTTCTCCGCGTAAATAACTTTTTACGTTCTTTTCTTCAATGGCTTTTTTTAGAATTGGTAGTACTTCTCTATATACTTGAAGAGTATAATCAATATCTGAATCTAAATGTGAGAAAGACATATTATGAAATCCGCCCCAAAGAATTCCCCGTTTTATCATTTCTTGTTGAACGAGTGATTTCATTTCTAGAGGATTGCCTGCAGAAGCATCAAACGTAATAATTGTGCGGCAATCAAAACCTGCACATTTAGTATAGTTCATTCCAAATTCTTCGGCGATTCTATTGTATCCAACTTTCAATTTGTTACCTTGTTTAGCCAATTGAGTTGGAACATTTTTTTCAATCATTTCTGTAATAGTAGCTTTTACTGCAGCGAGTGAGAGTGCTTCGCCACCAAAAGTAGTAAAGAAAAAAACTTCCTGCTCAAGTAAAGACATTACATCTTTTCTTCCTGTAAGAACTGAGATTGGCATTCCATTAGCGATTGCCTTAGAGAAACAGGCTAAATCGGCCTTAACACCAAAATATTCCTGCGCTCCGCCAATTGCTATTCTAAATCCACTCCACATTTCATCAAAGATTAATAAAGTTCCATTCTGTGTACAAACTTCTCTTAACTTTTGCAAAAAACTATCTTTTGGTTCTTCAAAAACATAAGGTTCGAGAATAACGCAGGCTGTGTCTTCATCTATGGAATCAATAACTGATTGAATATCATTATAGTTAATTGTGTAGGTCATATCCTGAATCGCTTGAGGAATTCCTTTATTGCGATCTGTAACTGCAATGTACCAATCGTGCCAGCCATGATAACCACAGCATAATACTTTATCTCTTTTTGTAAACGCACGAGCCAATCTAACAGCAGCAGTAGTAACATCAGCTCCAACCTTGCTATAACGGATTGATTCAGCATTAGGAACAACTTTATGAATCAGTTCTGCAACTTCAACTTCAAGTGGGTGCATAAGTGAAAAAGTAATACCATCTTTTAATTGTTCCTTAATTGCATTATCAACTTTATCGTAGGCATATCCTAAAGATAGGGGACCGATAGCCATTTGATAATCTATAAATTCATTTCCATCAACATCCCAAACATGGCTGCCTTTTCCGTGTTGTAAGTATTTTGGCGCAACTCCTTTTACATTTTGCTGCGGTCCTTTTGCAAGTGTCTGAGTTGTACATGGAATTAAATCAAGCGCAACTTTATAATATTCATCGGATTTCTTTATAATCGGATAATCTTTATTTGATCCAACGTTATTTGGCATTTTAATTTCTTTTCTAAATAATTTTTGTTTGGTCGGCAGTAATTGTTTTTAACTCATTTAAATGATTTCTGTACCAGTTTACGCCGCAATACTCTTCATTTATTTTTTTAATTTCAGGCTTTCTGACTAATAAATTTATTATGTCCTCAAGTGTAAAATTAGGGTTTAATTGATAAAGTTCATCGTAAACTTGTTTTATGAAATTGTAATCTTTTTCGTAATCAATCGTAAATCGATGAGACATAGAGTAATTCAGTCCGGTTTCCCAGAGTACATTTCCAATTTTAAACTTATCGGGATTTTCCCAAAAATATGGAGTTGTATGTTCGCGTTCAAAATCCTTTTTGGCATTTAACCACGCTTTTTCTAGTGTTTTAAAACTCATTACTTCAACATCGTTTCCATCGGGGTAAGATTGAGGATGAAGATTACTTACATAATCGTAACTATCATTATTATCCAAATAATATTTTAGAATTTTATCAATAACATTTGCATCGATTAGTGGACAATCAGAAGGTATTTTAACAACAGCATCAGCGTTTATTAATTTTACAGCTTTATAATATCTATCAAGCAAATCAGTTGGATGACCGCGAAAACAATTTATCTGATATTCTTTACAGAGTTCTTCGACTTTATCATCTCTTTGATCCGTAGTTGTTGCAATAACAATTGTACCTTTTAATTTTGATGCAGCAACTCGTTCGTACATTCTAAAAAGTAAAGGCTTATTTGCAAGTGGCAATAATATTTTATTTGGAAGGCGATTTGAACCAGTCCTTGCTTGAATAACAGTAACTATGTTAATAGTTTTTTTCACAATAATAAGAATAAAATCTATAAAATTATTTTGCTCGTGCAAGTTTTTGCTTAAATAAATATTTGATCTCTAATTTCAGATCTTCCATATATTTATTTTTTTCTTTATATCTAACAACAGGATTAGTTGATGTAAGTAGTTCTCTTGCAACGTCTGCAATTGCTTTGGCAGATGTTCCACCATTTTGAATTGGAAATAATCTTTTAATTTCCTCCAAATCAATATTACAATAAACTTCTTTTCCCATTGCGAGTGCCGGAAAAATCGTACTTGAAAATCTTGTAACTAAAACATCGCAATTGGCAAGCATTGGATCTATACTAACTCCGTGATAAACTAAAGCGTCTGGTAAATATTTTTTTACTTCAGCAGTTCGCTTTTTTACTAATTCATTTGGGTGGAGTTTTACAATTATTTGTTTATCACCGGCAATCTTTTTTGCATCCAACAAAAAATTTTTTCTGTTTTCGTATTTTGTAGTTTCTCTTACATCAGAAGTTGCAACAAGCACAAAATTCTTATGTTCAAATTCAAGTATTTTTAATTTATCAAAGGCATCAAAATTAGGAATACCGGTAACACGAATTTTATTTGGATTCACACCTCTATCAATAAATTGCTCACGAAATCCTTCGGAGGCTACGCAGAAGTAATCATACATATGTGATAATCCGGTCATTGATGTACTTGCGCACCAACGCCCGAGTCCCAAAAATCTTGTTACGTGATAACGCCAATCAGGTGGATCAGTCATCCCTTCCTGCACAAGAATTGTTTTAAACTTTTTGATTTGCCTTGGAACAATTAAATCCTGAGAAGTAAAAACCAAATCATAATTATCATTTCTACCTTCAAAATCTAACTTAAGATTATTTGTTTTTATGTACTCAAGGGTTTTTCGTTTGAATTGTCCACCCATAATTGTAAACTCAAGCATTCTGAGTTTTGTCATCAACCATAATGGTCCACTGGCGTAATAAGGAGTGAAATAAGCATCAATTTCTGGAAGCTCTTTAGAGATTTGATGCATAATTGTGGTTTGATTTAACGAACCACCGATAAATAATATTCTGGGTTTATTCATCTTTATTACTTTATGAAGTTATCAATCTTTATTTAATGACTTCTTAAATAGTTAAAAGCTTGCTTGTGTCAATTTATTTTTAGAACCATGTAAATTTGCAAAAATTTATTATAAAACACCTAAGTAAATCGTGATTAGTATCATAATATCGGAGGTCAATTAATTATGGATAACTACAGAAAAACAGCAAAAACACCGTTTGTGCAAATTTTAATGTTTTACTAAATTACAGTTACAAAAGACTAAGAAAAGGATAACTTATGGCGCTTCAAAAACCAAAAAAACTCAACAAAAAAGATGTTATTGGTATTATTTCTCCAGCTTCATCGCCAGATGAGTTTAACAGAGTTGAAAGAGGAGTGAAATATCTTGAGGGTCTAGGTTATCGTGTTAAAATTGGTGCAAATGTTGGTAAAAATCACGGTTATTTAGCTGGAACAGATGTGGAAAGAGTTGATGATATTCACACGATGTTTAAGGATAAAAATGTTAAAGCAATTTTTACTCTTCGTGGTGGATACGGAGCTTTTAGATTGTTGGATAAAATTGATTATCGTGTAGTCAAAAATAATCCTAAAATATTTGTTGGATACAGTGAGATAACATCTTTGCAAATGGCTTTTTTTGAAAAAGCCGGGTTGATGACTTTTGCCGGACCAATGGTTGCTGTTGATTTTTATGATGAAATAAGTTCTTATACAGAAGAAAATTTTTGGGCAACAATAACCTCTAACAAAAAACTTGGTAAACTTAAATTTCCTGATGATCAAAAACTTCCTTTTTTACAAAAGGGAATTGCATCCGGTAAATTAATTGGGGGCAATTTGGCTGTTTTTGCAGCGTTGCTTGGAACAGGTTATTTTCCAAATCTAACTGGGAAGATTTTAATGATTGAAGACATAGGTGAATTGCCTTATAGAGTTGATAGATTATTAAATCAATTAAGACTTTCCGGAACGTTTAAAAAAGTTAAAGGGATTATATTAGGAAGATTTGTTGATTGTCACGAACACGATCCAAACAAAAAAACTTTAACTCTTGGCGAAGTTATTTCGGATTATGTTGCTACTTTGAAAATACCTTCAATCTATACTTTTCCACATGGCCACATTAAAGATTTTGTAACGATTCCCTTTGGATTGAAAGTAAATTTAAACGCTACTAAAGGTACTGTGGAATTTATGGAAGGTGCTGTAAAATAGGTTCTTGTATAAAAGTAAAATAATTTTTACACTTAAAATATAATTCTGTTTGATATGCTGCCTCTTCATCATCAAACATTGCCCAAACAGTTGAGCCCGTTCCTGTCATCATCGAAAAACTTGCTCCGAATTGTAACATCTTTTCTTTTATTCTCTTTATTTCAGGATATTGATTAAAAACGATATCTTCAAAATCATTTCTTGCCACACTAATTAAATCTTTAATTTCTATTTCACTTTTATTTATTAATGTTTCTAAGCTTGCTACTGGCGGCCTTGGTGTAATTATGCTAAAAGCCCATTTTGTCGCGATAAGAATTCCTGGATTTACAATTAATAAATATTGTTTCAATTTTAAATTAATCGGATTAAGGATTTCACCGCGTGATTTAGCGAATGACGGAACAGCATTTAGAAAATATGGTACATCAGAACCAAGTTTTAGAGCTAAATCCAAGAACACTTTTTTAGAGATATCTAAATTAAAAAGGTCAGTAATTGTTAATAAAGTAGAAGCCGCATTAGAACTTCCGCCACCAAGACCCGCACCAATCGGAATATTTTTATTAAGATAAATCTTTAAAGGAAGAGTCACACCAGAAATATTTTCTAATGCCTCTTTTGCTTTAATGATTAGATTTATTGGCTCTTTGTTAAGTCTTTCATCATTGCTGTCAAATGAGAAATTATCAGATTTTGTAAATCTTATTTCATCAAAAAGATTAAGTGGATAAAAAATAGTTTCGAGATTGTGAAATCCATCATCTCTTTTGTTAATAATATTTAAACCAATATTAATCTTAGCAGGAGATTTTACAACAATTTCATCCATCAATTAAGCTTTTTAATTTCTTTGTATGCTCTGGTGAAGAACCGCAGCAAGAACCAATAAATGAAGGATTTTGACTAAGATAAGGTTTTACAAGCTTTGCATAATCAACTGGAGAAACTGCACAATCAATTTTATTGTCTGTAAAATTTCCGCTGCCGCAGTTTAGATAAAATCCCCATGCTAATTCAGGTTTTAATCTTTTAACGGCATTTTCAAATGCTTCAAATGTTACACAATTAAATCCAATCGCAAGCGGATGATATTTTAAAACATACTCGATTGCATCAGTGAGGTTTTCACCTGAAAGTAGCTTTGGTTTATCAATAAAGAAAAAATTCATCACAAATGGGATATGATTTTCCCCGCAATATTTTGATATAAATTTAATCTCATCAAAATGACTTTGAGTTTCATTCATAATAAAATCACATCCGCTTTCCATCAAAGCATCAATGTGAACTTTGTGATTCCACTCTAAATCTTTTTGCGAGATTGTTCGTTCTGCTTGATAACAATCTTCAGCAGGTGGATTTGAACCCGCAATCATTACAGCCGCTTTTCCTCGAGCACGTTTTGCAATATCAACAGCCTTAAAAACACTTCCAACTATATCTGTAACTCCAGTAGAAATAAGCGTATACGGATTTGTTCTAAATGAATTAGTTGTAATAATATCAGCTCCGGCTCTAATATAATCTTTGTGTAAAGTTAATACCTCATTTTTGGAATCATCATTAGCGGTAGCGCTCCAAACACGCTTGTTTGGTGTAAGCTTTTTTTCCTGAAGAATACTTCCCATTGCTCCATCTAAAATCAATGGACGTTTTAGTTTTTTAGCTCTCTCAAATGGATTTTCTCGT
The DNA here is from genome assembly GCA_016709765.1 of Ignavibacteriales bacterium. Taxonomy (NCBI): domain Bacteria; kingdom Pseudomonadati; phylum Ignavibacteriota; class Ignavibacteria; order Ignavibacteriales; species Ignavibacteriales bacterium. The sequence goes on along the minus strand of JADJMD010000009.1, from coordinate 230,678 downwards.
TCTTGAACTTTTACTTTGTCAAAACTTTCAAAATATTTTTCAGTTTCTACTATCATCCTGTTTAAGTCTAGATCTTTTATACACTCAAGATCATAAGGACAGACTTTTTTCCAGCAAGGTGAACAGAACAAATCTTCCTGATAAATTTTTACACCACGATCATAAAGATCAATCTCAGTCCAACAACTCAAACCAAACCAAGCAATAACATATTTTTTAAGAGCAATCGCTAGATGCATTCCAAAGGAATCACCAGTAATTATAACTTGCGGAATCGATTCAAAACATGCACCTTTTCTTACACCTTCATTTGTTGGAGTATTAATTACTCTTCCTCTAAAATAATCAGCAATTTCTTTATTTCGCTCGGTATCTTCAGGCCCACCGAGTAGCACTATTTTATATTTTCTTTTAGATAAAAATTTATTGATGAGAAATATATGCTGTCCAACAGACATTTTTTTATTCGGATAAAGTTCGGAACATCCGGTATTGAACCCAATAATTTTATCGGTATCACGCAGGCGAACTTGCTTTTTGTAATCTTCAATAAACCGCAATTCATCTGTCGTAAAATTAAAAGTATAATCATTGCGTATGTATTCAAGTTCAAAAGTCTCAGCAAGATAATCCTGACCAGTTCGTTGATTGACTTTGAATTTAAGATTATCATCCATTCCAAGATTATAATTGTAGTGCGCGCCTTCATTCACCGGTACTATTACACCATTTTTATCTAAACCAAATCCCAATTTTGTTTTAGCATTTACAGAATTTAACAAAGCACACGAGCGCTGAGATTTGTCAACATTCATTACAATATCAAATTCAATTTGATTTAATATAGAAATTGATTCAGCATCGTAAATAAATATTTTATCTATAAATTGATTTTGTTGAAGCAGAGGTGCGGCAATTTTGAGTGTTATCCAGTAAATAGTTGAATCAGGAAATTTCTTTTTTATTGCCGGAAGTTGTGCTGTAGTCATTAGCACATCGCCCATTGCGTCAAAATTTATTATTAATATTTTTTTCCCGATTGGTTTGTTGTCTTTGCACCCATCAACCCAACAATTGTGATCAGGGTAGCATGGTTTATAACCGGTAAAATTTTTACAGGATGGTATATCTTTATTCATCTAGATAAATTTGTTAACAGTAAGAATATTATTAAATATGGATAAAACATTTTTAAGATTAGTAAAAATATTTTCTAATCGAAATATAGCAAACAATAAAATTAAATATTATCTGTAAATAATTTAATGAATATTTTTCAATTCAGTTTTGGTGATGGATACGCAGGCAGTTCAAAAGTTGCTCTGATCAGTTCAAAGATACTAATACAAAACGGGAATAATGTGCAATTATTTGTTTCTAAAGATTCCCTTACTGAAAAAAGGGCCATTGAACTTAAAATTCCCACTTATGCATTTGATACTGATAAGAAGTTTAAAAACTTAATGAGCAAGATTTATCGAATATTTGATCAGTTCAACCCAATTGTTGTAATATCTCATCATTCAATAGATCGAAAAATTGGAATTGAACTTAAAAAAAAATATAAAAGTAGTTTTATAAATGTTGGTTATAGGCATAACATTAGCAAAACTTTTCCAATTATTGGAGCTTTTTTATATAATCGTTATTTCGATAACTTACTTGCATGCAGTCAGGGCGTTGCGGATAGTTTAACTCAATCTGGAATAAAAGTTGAAAAAGTTAAAGTAATTCGAAATTCTATCACAATTCCAAAAGATCTTAACACAAAAACGGGCAGGGCAATAAAAGATCAATATAATTTAAACAATAAAGTTGTGCTTGGAATGTCAACATGGTTTCATAAGGAAAGAAAAGGATTTGACATTCTATTTAATGCGTTTAAAGAATTGGATGATAGATTTATTTTGTTGTTAATTGGCATCCCAGAAAACGATAAACAAAAAGTTTTTGATTTTGCATCAGAGTTTAAGATCTCTGCCGATAAAATCATTATGCCCGGGTATGTTGAAAATGTCTGGGATTATTACAAGGCTATGGATATTTTTCTGCTAACATCTAGATCTGAGGGATTTTCATTGGCATTACTTGAAGCAGCTGCTGCACATCTGCCTATTATTGCATCAGATATCGCCGGTAATAATGAATTTATAACTCATGGTAAGAATGGATTGTTATTCAATACAAGCAATCCAGATGAATTAAAGGAGGCAATTATAAAATTTGTCAACGATAAACTATTAAGTCAAAAACTATCACAAAATGCCTACACAGTTGTAATGGAAAATTATCAATTAGAAAATTATACAGATTCTCTTACAAAATTTATTAAGCTAATAACAACATAATGGACTCATTTTCAATTACAAAGAATCTTTACTCATTAATCTCAACTTTTGAATTAGCTTTATTACTGCTAAATCACTCATACACTCGTGTTGCAATGGGCAGATAAGTTTATTACAAATAATACAATCTAAATCGTCTTTAATTATATAATCAGAATTTGGTGAATATGGTCCGTGCGCTTTTGGATTTGTTGGTCCAAAAATTCCTAAAGTTGGCACATCAAGCGCTGCTGCAATGTGCATTGGACCGGAATCGTTTGCAATTACCAACTTGCATTTAGAAATTAAAGCGGCCATTTGCGGCAGAGATGATTTTGGAGCAATCAAACAATCATTACCCAAGCTTGCTTTAATAAATTCGGCATCACTTTCATCGCCTGGGCCCCATAAAACTAACAACTTGCATTTAAATTCATCAACAGCTGATTTACATATTTCCACCCATTTTTCTTTATTGCATCGCTTAGAATCCCATCCGCCGGAGGGAATTATTCCAAAAACTTTTTTATCGTTTAAATTATTTTCAATAAAGAAATCATCTGCAAAGAACTTTTCCAGCACTCCAACATTAAAATGTATTTTTTTAGAAATTATATTTATTTCAAGAGGTTTCAAGAGTTCTAAGTTATGCTCGGCGGAATGATGTTCGCCTTTTTCAGATGTACCTAAAATATTGTAAGCATATTTTCTTCCACGATAAGCATATCCAACTCTATACTTAACGCCTGATAAAAAAGTAATTTGTGCACTTCTTGGATTTGACCAAAGATCTATTATGAGATTGTATTTTTCTTTTCTAACTCTCCAAGCGACCTTTGCCACAAATTCTGTCTTGTGCATAGTTAAAACTTTATTTACAAGCGGATTATTTGCAACAGAATATTTTGCAAAATGTTCTGTTAAATAATCAATCTTTGCTTTTGGAAAATGATTATGAAGATTATCAAGAACGATTGTTGATAAAACAATATCGCCAATTCCACGTGGTTTAATACAAAGTATCTTTTTTATTTCAGAAGGATTTATTTTCATTTATAAACATTGTGATTTTAAATGAACCTTTAACTTGCCCCATAATCATTCCTCAACTTGCACTCAAACTCTAATGTGCATCAAGCCAATTTTCGCCAATTCCGGTTTCAGCAACAACAGGAACTTTTAATGGCAATGCAGTTTCCATTAGTTCTTTTATTACAGGTATTAATTTGTCAGTCTCATCTTTATGTGCATCAAAAACCAATTCATCGTGTACTTGCAGAATCATTTTGGTCTTAGTTTTTCTCTTAGTCAACTCTTTATGAATGTTGATCATAGCTAACTTGATCATATCTGCAGCAGTTCCTTGAATCGGCATATTAATAGCAACTCGTTCTTCAAATTGTCTTACAACTCTGTTATTGCTATTAATATTTTTTAAATATCTTCTTCTGCCTGATAAAGTTTCTGCGTAACCTTTTTCTTGAGCAAATCTAACAGAGTTATCCATAAATTCTCTAACTCGTTTAAAAGTATAAAAGTAAGTTTCAATAATTTCTTTTGCATGGGATTGAGTAACTCCAAGTCGTGTCTTCAATCCAAACGGACCAATACCGTAAAGAATTCCAAAATTAACTTCTTTGGCTTTTCTTCGCATATCTTGCGTAACATCTTCAGGTTTTACTTTAAAAACTAAAGCCGCAGTACTTCTATGAATATCTTCACCTTCGCTAAAAGCTTTTATAAGTGCTTCATCACCACAGATTGAAGCCATAATTCTTAGTTCGATCTGGCTGTAATCCGCACTTAAGATTTTATAATTTTTATCGCGTGGTACAAATGCTCTACGAATCTCTTTTCCCATTTCGGTGCGGATAGGGATGTTTTGCAAATTTGGATCTACACTTGAAAGTCTGCCAGTTGAAGCTACGGTTTGATTAAAACTTGTATGAACACGTCCTGTTTTTTTGTTTATAATATTTGGAAGCGCATCTGCATAAGTTGATTTTAATTTTGAGGCTTGTCTGTAATTCAAAATCATATCTATAATTTCGTGTTCACCGCGTAAATTTTCTAAAGAACGAGCATCAGTTGAAAAACCTGTTTTAGTTTTTCTTCCTGTTGCGAGATTAAGTTTTGTAAATAATATTTCCTGAAGCTGCTTTGGTGAATTGATATTGAATTCTGTACCCGCTACGTTAAAGATTTCACCTGTATAATTATCCAACAATATTTGAAGATCTTTACTAAACTGATTTAATGCCGCAGTATCAATCTTTATACCCTCATTTTCCATATCTTCTAAAACGGGAACAAGCGGGAACTCAATTTCATAAGCAATTTTTTCAATCTTTTGTTTCTTTAATTCGGCATCTAAATTTTCATAAAGTTTGTAAGTAATGTCTGCATCTTCCGCGGAATAATTGGCGAGTGCATTCAAATCAGTTTCAAATATTTTTGTCGGATCTTTTTTCTGTCCGATTAAATCAGTTAAAGGAATAGGTTTATAATTAAGATACTTTTCTGAAAGATCATCCATTCCATGCTTCTGATCAGCATCAAGGACATAACTTGCAAGCATTGTATCAAAGTAAAATGCATTTACATCAATACCAATGCTTCTTAAAACCGCAATATCGTATTTCCCATTCTGGCATACCTTTTTAATTTCACCATTTTCAAAAATCTTTTTAAATAATTTTACAAAAGAGGAAATTGGCAAGCGGTTATTATAAGTGTTATCAAAAAGTCCGCCTTCTTCAAACGGATTTGTTGCAATAAAATATGCTTCATCCGGTTTGATACAGAATGCAATTCCAGCTATTCGAATATCGAATGTATTCAATCCATCTGTTTCAGTATCAAATACGAACAGCTCAGATTTAATAAGTTTTGTTGCTAACTCTTTAGCATCTTTTTCAGAAGTGATTAAATGATACTTTACTTTTTTATTATCGTAAGATTTTATTACTTCGTCTGATTCTTGTTTTGATTCTGTTTCGGCTTTTTCCTCAATTTGACTTTTAGAATCAGATTGATAGAATTTTAATAGTTTTGCGTAAATAGTTTTAAACTCTAACTCAAATAAAATTTCTTTTAACTTATCAAAATCGGGATCAGAAAATTTTGCATCATCGAAATTAAAATCGATTGGAACTTCGCAATAAATTGTAGCAAGATCTTTTGAGAGAAAAGCATTTTCTTTGCTTTCTTCTAATTTCTTTTTTATTCCTGCTTTATCAATTTCATTAAGATGCTTATAAATATTTTCTATTGTTCCATACTTTTGAATTAGGGGAACTGCGCCTTTCGGTCCTATTCCTTTAACACCTGGGATATCATCGCTGGCATCACCGATCAAAGCAAGATAATCGATCATGTATTTGGGTTCGAATCCAAGTTCATCAATAACTTTTTGTTTATCGTACAGAATTGCTTCATCCGACATTTTACCCGGTCTAACAACTTTTACTCTATCTGTAATTAATTGAAAGTAATCTTTATCAGGTGTTATCGCAAAGGAAAGTAAACCTTTTTCTTCAGCTTTTTTAACTGCGGTTCCAACAATATCGTCAGCTTCGTAACGAGGTAAAATGTAAAGAGGAATATTTAGTGCAAGTACAATATCCTTTATTCTTTGTAATTGTGGAATCATATCATCGGGCATGGCATCTCGAGAGGATTTGTATGCCTTATATTTTTCGTGTCTAAAAGTTTTTTCTTTGGAATCAAACGCAACAGCCAGATAATCCGGTTTGTGATCTTCAAAAACCTTTATCATTTGATTTAAAAATCCATAAACTGCTGATGTTGATTCACCTTTACTATTCGTTAAAGGTCTGTTAATAAAAGCAAAGTACGCACGATATGCCAAAGCCATTGCATCAATAATTACAAATTTCTTGTTTTTCATAATGAGGTTTTATTGAGATTAAAATTATTGCCAGAAAATAAAGATTAGTTTTTCAATATTGAAATTATTGTAAAAAAGAAATTTAGCTTATCTTCAATAATAATTGTGATTGAAATATGCAAAAGCATATTTTTACATACAATAATTTCGGAAGGTATAAAAAACTTTTTGCAGTTTTAGTGAATGTAAAAAAGTTTATAAATGAAAAACGCGCAATCAAGTCCTGGTAAGGATATAATTAAAGCAATGGGGATAGTTTTTGGAGATATTGGGACAAGTCCTATCTACACTCTTTCCATAATATTTACGCTAACAATTCCATCACAAGAAAATATTTATGGCGTACTTTCTTTAATTTTTTGGACACTCATCACACTTGTTACTATTCAGTATGCCTGGCTTGCAATGAGTATGAGCACAAAAGGTGAAGGAGGAATTATTGTACTTAAAGAAATTCTTATTACAACTTTGAAGAAAGGAAGAAAAGTAGGTTTCGTTTCTTTTCTGGGTTACATCGGAGTTTCTTTATTATTAGGTGATGGTGTAATAACACCAGCAATAAGTATTCTTTCCGCTGTTGAAGGATTAAAACTCATTCCCGGGTTGGAATCAACAGGACTAAGCACAATTATTTTGGTTACGTCAATTATTACTGTATTGTTATTTGCAATTCAGTTTAAAGGAACTTCAAAAGTTGCATTATCATTTGGGCCAATTATGCTTCTTTGGTTTATCAGCTTATTTTTATCCGGATTCTTTTATCTTATTCATATGCCGGGAATACTTTTAGCCTTTAATCCAATTTATGCCATCAAATTTTTTATCCACAACGGTTTGCCCGGATTTTTTGTTTTAAGCGAAGTTATTCTTTGTGCAACAGGTGGAGAAGCTCTTTATGCTGATATGGGACATTTAGGCGGAAAACCAATTCGTCAAGCTTGGACTTTTGTATTCATTGCCTTAATAATAAATTATTTTGGACAGGGCGCATATATTCTTGAACATAATGATACTAATCAAGTTCTATTCAAATTGGTGAGTACTTTTTCAGAAGTTTTCTATATACCATTTTTGATCTTAACATTGTTTGCAACGATAATAGCTTCACAGGCGATGATTAGTGCAGTAATGTCTTTAATCTTTCAGGGAATAAATATTGGAATCTTTCCACTGATGAGAATTAAGTATACTTCTACTGAAATGAGATCCCAGATTTATATTCCATCAGTTAATTGGCTGTTATTATTTGCCGTGCTACTTATGGTAATGATATTTAAAGAATCAGCCAACCTAGCTGCGGCATACGGACTAGCAGTAACTGCAACGATGTTTATAAGTTCTATCTTTATTGTTTCCATTTTATGGAATAGAAAAGACTATGTTAAAATGTCTATCGCAATCTTTGTTTTGATAATTACAACAATCTATCTTGTTGCAGTTACACATAAAATACCATATGGCGGATATTGGTCCATTATTATTGCTGCATTTGTTTTATCAGTAATGGGTTTATGGATTACTGGAATGAATAGACTAAGAAAATTCTTACGCTCTGTAACTTTAGATGTTTTTGTTGAAAGCTTTAAACAGATTTATGAAACAGGTAATTATGTAAAAGGTGAAGCGATGTTTTTTACAAAGAACGTTAATATAGTATCACCTTATATCTTGCATTGTATGTTTAGAACAGGCATTATGTATGAAAAGAATATTTTAGTTTCCGTTGAAAATACAGATGTTCCATACGGAGTTACTCTTGATAAATATGAAGAAGTGAGTCCTGGTTTATTTATTGTGAGAATTACTTATGGATATATGGAAGTACCGGATCTTCCTGCATTATTTAAAGAATGGAAGTTTAATGAGAAAGCTATATTTTACGGCGCTGAAGAGATTAAAACAGATAAATTCTTTTTCAAGTTTTTTATTGTGCTAAAGAAAATTGCACCAAACTGGGTTAGTTATTTTGATTTTCCATACAATAAATTACACGGCGTTGTAACCCGAATTGAAATTTAATCATAACAAATATTTCTAATAATTAATTATGAAAAACCTTTATTTATTATTTATAGTCATTTCGATATCTAACATTGGATGTGCACAGCAAAACAATGATACTTTATTTGTAGCACACTGGAATCTAGAAAATCTGTTTGATGCTATTGATGATCCCCAAACAGAAGATGAGGAATTTTTGCCAACTGGTTCTAAAGAATGGACAGATGAAAGACTTGACAAAAAATTATATAATCTTTCAAGAGTTATTCGTTCGATGAATAATGATAATGGACCCGATTTGCTGGGTGTTTGTGAAGTTGAGCATCAGTTTCTTTTGGATTCAATGGCAACAAAGTTTCTTTCAGATAAATATTATAAAACTACTTATCTTGAATCGCCTGACGGGAGGGGAATAGATAATGGAATTATCTACAACTCAAAAAGATTGAAATTGTTAGATACTAAAGGTTTAACTGTTGAAATGGGCGAAGGGTATAATACACGCTTAATATTAGAAGGAATATTTTTATTTGAAAAAACTGATACGATTTACTTTTTTGTAAATCATTGGCCCTCACGAAGAGGAGGCGAGCAAGAATCAGAACCAAAAAGAATAAGGGCTGCTAAAAGACTCAGAATCGAGGTTGAATCCATATTATCTCTTAACGGCAAAAACAAAATAATTATTGTTGGCGATTTTAATGATGAGCCAACAAACATATCTATAACAGAAAATTTAAAAGCACAACCCTTCTTTTGTGATTCTTTAGACCATGAAAATTTGCCAGAAGATTTGGGAACCGATTTGTTTAATCTATCGTATAAAGCCTGGTTTGATGGAATGGGAAGTTATAAGTATCAAGATAATTTTAATATGCTTGATCAAATCATAATCTCAGAAGGACTTTTGTTGGAAGATGATCTTAAATATATCTGTAATTCTTTTGAAGTTTATAAACCATATTTAATGCTAACCAGAGCGGGAAAGTTTCAAGGAGCACCCTTTCCAACTTATGGCGGATCAAGATATCTTGGTGGATATAGCGATCATTTTCCGGTTATCGCAAAATTTTTGATTAACAGAAAATAGTAATGGATAATAAACTAATAATATTTGGTTCAAACGGTCAGTTAGGTAAAGGTGTTGTTAAATCTTTTATCTCAAAAGACTATGATGAAATCTATTTATTTGATTTCAAATTTGATGAATCATTTTCCGATCCACGGATAAAACAATTTGTAGTAAAAGATTTGAGTGTTGAAAAAAATGTTATGGCTGCAATGTTTGAAGTGAAAACAACTGAAAAAACTAAATTGTTTTTATATTCTACAATTGGTGGATTTTACGGAGGAACTTCGGTTTGGGAAACTGAAGAAATAGATTTTGATCGAATGATAAATATGAATCTTAAAACAAATTATTTTGTTGCTAAACATTTTTCTGCATTAGTTAAAAAAAGTATGGGCGGATCGATATGTTTTACCTCTGCTTATACAGCAAATCATCCTGAGGAACTGAAATTTTCTTACGGTGCAGCTAAATCTGCACTGAATTATCTTGTAAAAACTCTCTCTGCAGAAGGTAATAGTATCAATTTATCCGTAAATGCGATAGCACCTTTTATAATCGATACCTCAGCAAATCGTGAATGGATGAAAAACGCAAATTTTGCTTCATGGATAAAACCCGAGGAAATAGGAGAACTTGCACATTCGCTATTTACTCATTTTAATTTTTTGTCGGGTAATATTATTGAGCTTAAACAGAGGTTTAATAAATAAAAAAACTTGAGAATTCCAAATAATAAAGACCAAACTATTTTGTTGACTTTGTTTTTTGAAATACTTATTGTAGTCACACGTTTTTAAGAAAATTATTGATCATTTACCAATTTTGAACTAAAATCTAATTTACCAGGAGGTTATCTTATATGGACTTCACAACAACAATCGCGTCGATATTCAATGTCTTAGCTCAAGCTACTAGTGATGGCGGAGTTTTGAATTACCTTACCGAAAAATACACAGCAGGTGGTGGATTTATGCACCCAATTCTTGCATCACTAATCATCGGATTGGCTTTTTCATTTGAAAGATTATGGACATTGACAAAAGCAAGAACGAATACTAAAAAATTCATTGTTGATGTAAAAAAAGCTTTAAATTCAGGCGGTGTTGAAGCTGCAAAAAAAATATGCGAAAACACTAGTGGTCCTGTTGCTTCAGTATTCTATGCTGGTTTATTAAGATTTGATGAGGGTATTGATGCTGCAGAAAAAGCAATCGTTGCTTATGGCGGTATTGAAATGGGTTTCCTTGAAAGAGGATTAATCTGGATTTCTACATTTATTACAATTGCACCTATGCTCGGATTTACTGGAACTGTGCAAGGTATGATTGAAGCTTTTGATGCTATTAAAGAAGCTGCTCAGATTTCTCCAGCAGTAGTTGCCGAAGGTATTTCAGTTGCTCTTTTAACTACATTATTTGGTCTTGTTGTAGCTATGATTCTCCAAGTTTTTTATAACTACTTTGTTTCCAGAATTGATAGATTAGTTGGTGATATGGAACAAAGCTCAATCGAATTGATTGATGCTCTTTATGAAATAAAAGTTAAAAAATAAGTTTCAGTTAATATTTAAATACTGAGAATCAAAATGATAAAAAAGAAAAAAATACGCGAAGCCTCAATTCCATCTTCATCAATGGCTGATATCGCATTCCTCCTATTGATTTTCTTTCTTGTTGCAACTGTAATTGATGTTGATACAGGTCTTGGATTAACATTACCAGAAATCGTTGAAAATCAAGAGGAAGTAAAAGTTGACCCAAATCGAATGGCTGCTGTTCTTGTGAATGAAAATGGTGATGTTCTGATCGATGGAAATGTTGTTCCGGTTTTTCAGATAAAAGATCTATTGAAAGTAAGAATAGCAAGCAAGAACGATTTGCCAAAGAATAAGAAAATGATTGTTTCACTGAAGACAGATAGAAAAACTGTATATAATATTTATATAGCTGCGTTAGATCAGATTAAATTAGCTTATTTTGAAGTTAGAGATGAGTACGCTAATGGTAAGTACGGAAAAAAATACGGTGATTTAAATGAGGAACAACAAAAAGAGGTAAAAGAAGTTGTTCCAATTATTATTTCTATTGCTGAACCTGAATTAGTAAAAAAATAGCAGAGGAATTAAGAAATGCATTTTGAAAAAAGAAGAGCTAACTCAAAGACAGAAATTCCAACTTCTTCTATGCCGGATATCATTTTTATGCTTCTGTTGTTTTTCATGGTTACTACAACTATGAGAGAAGTTGAAGTTCTTGTAAGTTTCAAACTACCTGAAGCAAAAGCTATTGAAAAAATTGAGAATAAACGGTTGGTTCAATACATCTGGGTTGGAAAAGACAAAAGAGTTCAGATTAATGATTCTTTAGTCAAACTTGAAGAAATACAAAATATTATGTATAACAAAGCTGTTGAAATGCCAAATGTTATCGTCTCTTTAAGAGTTGACCAGAATACTGATATGGGTTTTGTAACAGATATACAGCAGGAGCTAAGAAAAGCTTCTTGCTTAAGAATTAACTATTCGGCTATGATAAAAGTTTAGTTTTAAGATTGTATCTAATTATTTAAGGCAGGTTTGAATTTTATTCGCCTGCCTTTTTCAATTTAACGAGGGCTTATGAATTTAAAAGATAAAATAAATCAAGACTTAAAAGACGCAATGAAGTCGGGTGATAAAATAAGACTTAGCGTTGTACGATCTATTCGTGCGTTAATTTTGGAATTTGAAAAGAGCGGATCAGCAAAAGAATTAACTCCTGATGAGGAATTAAAAATGCTTACAACTGCTGCAAAAAAGCGAAAGGATTCTATTGAACAATTCCGCAACGCCGGCAGAAATGAACTCGCGGACAGCGAAGAGGCTGAGCTTAAGATTCTTATGGACTATCTTCCAAAACAAATGGATGAATCGGAAGTAAGAAGTGAAGTGATAAGACTAGCCAATGAAATCGGAGCTAAAAGTAAGGCTGATTTTCCTAAGCTTATGCCTCTCGTTATGAAAGAATTAAAAGGCAAAGCAGATGGTAAAATTGTGAAATCAATAGTTGAAAACATTTTGGTTTAGTAGTGAATTTTATAGATATAATTATTATTGTCGCTCTTGCGATTGGTTTTATACTTGGTTTTAAAGATGGCTTTGTACGAAAGCTTGTTGGTATTTTTGGCTTTATAGTCGCGGTAACGATTGCAATATTATTTTCGTCCAACGTTGGAAAGCTTATAGAATCAGCATTTGATATAGAATTTTACTTAGCCGAAATAATGGCGGCAATTCTCCTTTTTGTTGCATTGATGATTATTACAACAATTCTTAAGCGAGTTATTCATCCTTTTGATAAAGTTAATAATCTTATAAATCAGTTAATTGGCGGATTTGTTGGCGTTATCCAATTACTTTTTTTTATAAGTGCATTATTCTTACTACTTAATATATTTGATTTTCCAGATAAAAAAACTCAGCAATCATCAATGTTATATAAATATGCTTATGGAGCAATTCCAACGTCAATTGATTTTCTTAAAGACTATACTCCAAGCACAGAAGATGTAATTAAAAGTTACATTAATCAAAAAGATTCTATCCAATGATAGATCAGATTGTTCTTGAAAAATTAGAATTTAAAAAAATTCTTAATCACATCTCAAAATATTCTATAACAGAAACCGGAAAAAAACTAATCCTCAATCTTTATCCTTCGTCAGATTTATCTCTTATAACAAATGAAGGAATGTTAATCGAAGAAGCGAAAGATATCCTTATTAAGACCGGTTATCCTCCTATTGATTATTTGTCAGATTTGAATATTGTTCTATCAGAAAGTAGAATTGAAGGTGCTACCTTATCAAGCAGTAAAGTTTTAGAAATTCTTAAGCTCGCTAAATCTTCAAGATTATTAATTCAGTTTTTGAAATCAGAATTAAAAGATGAATCAAAACTAAAAGATGAACTGAATAGTTTATTTTCAGATAAACTATTTGAACATCAAATAGAAAAAATAATAACTGAATTAGGCGAAGTTAAAGAGAACGCAAGTTTAGTACTTTCACAGATTAGAAAAGATATAAACTCCAGAAGAAATGAACTTGTAAAATCAATAAATCGTATAATCAAATCTCTAAAAGATGACGATATTGTTCGTGAAGATTATCTTACTTTACGTGATGGCCGAATGGTAATTCCGATTAAGGCTGAACATAAACGACATATACGTGGGTTTATACATTCTGAATCAGCAACCGGCCAAACAGTTTATATAGAGCCAGAAGAAACGCTTGATCTGAATAATGATGTAATTTCTTTATCGTTTGCGGAACGTAGAGAGATTGAAAGAATTCTACGCGAACTCACAAAGATGATTGGACTTTCAAGTGAGCTGCTTAAAAAATCTTTAAATACTTTGGCTTATATCGATTCCATTTTTGCACGCGCTAAATATTCAATCGAAATTATTGGAGCTTTTCCTCAGATTGATGGTTCAAAACCAATATTTATTTCAGAGGCACGTCACCCAATTCTGGTTAAGAAATTAAACAGGCAGTTAACAGTTCCGCTCAGTTTTGAACTGAATGATGATAAGGTTGTTATTATTACTGGTCCAAATGCTGGTGGAAAAACTGTTGTTCTAAAAACTATAGGCATATTAAATCTAATGCTGCAATCAGGAATTCATATTCCTGCAAATTCAAATTCTAACTTTCACATTTTTGAAAATATTTTACTTGATATCGGTGATCAACAATCAATCGAAGATGATTTATCAACTTTTAGTTCTCATCTTAAAAATTTAAAAAGTATTCTTGAAAATTCTGGTTCAGATTCTTTAGTTCTACTTGATGAAATTGGAACCGGTACAGATCCAGCAGAAGGTTCTTCACTTGCTGCAGCGATATTATCTACTTTACTTGAAAAAGGATCAACTGTTTTTGCCTCGACACATCATGGCAGTTTGAAAGTATTTGCGTACAATATTAATGGAATGCAAAATGGCGCAATGGAGTTTGATCATTTAAATCTTTCACCAACGTATAAATTTAATCTAGGCGTTCCGGGATCAAGTTATGCATTTGAAATTGCTAAGAGAACCGGATTAAGTGATGATGTTTTGGATAAAGCGAAACAATACATTGATTCTGATAAACACAATCTAGAAATGTTCTTATCAGAACTTGAAGAAAAGTCAAATAAGTTAAATAAAAAACTGAACGAACTTGAAATTGAAAATTCAAGATTGACTGGCTTATCCGAGCTTTACAAAAAGAGTTACGAAAAGATAGAGAAGGAAAAAAAGGAGATACTTAAAAAAGTAAAAGCTGAAGGTGAAATTTATCTTGAAAGTGTAAATAAGAAGATTGAAAAGGTAATTAAGGATATAAAAGAATCCGGTGCAAGTAAAGAAGTGATTAAAGAATCGAAAAATATTATTCAAGAAATTAAAATTGAGAATAAAGAGCTTTTTAAAGAAAATGTTGAAATAATAAGCGATAAAAAGAATTTTGTAATTGGTGATTTTGTTGGAATAAATAATTCTGCTACAACTGGAAAAATTATTGAAATAAATAAAACAAAAGAAAAAGCAACAATTTTATCTGGTGCAATTAAGATGCAAGTTAAGCTATCCGAGCTTTTTGAAACTAAAGAAAATAAAACAGTTGTAGAAAATAATTTTTCATCTTATAAGATTTCTGATGTAAAT
Source organism: Ignavibacteriales bacterium (assembly GCA_016709765.1). Classification (NCBI taxonomy): domain Bacteria; kingdom Pseudomonadati; phylum Ignavibacteriota; class Ignavibacteria; order Ignavibacteriales; species Ignavibacteriales bacterium. Next base: position 215,675 of record JADJMD010000009.1, on the reverse strand, counting down.
TACAGATTAGATATTCGTGGTGAAAAACCTGAAGTGGCAGAGTTTACTGTCGTTAAATTTTTGGATGAAGCATATCAAACTTCATTAGAGCGCGTAGAGATTCTGCATGGAAAGGGAACAGGTGTTCTTAAAAAAACTGTTTGGGATATTTTGAAACATCATGAAAAAGTTAAAAATTATTATTTTGCCGCTATTGAATTTGGCGGCGCTGGTATTACTATTGCAGAATTAAAATAGGAGTTTATTTGTTCAATAAAATTCTTATCGCTAACAGAGGGGAGATTGCTGTTAGAATAATTAAAGCATGCCAAGAACTAGGAATTAAATCTGCTGCAATTTATTCTGATGTTGATTTAACTTCTCTTCACACAAGAATGGCTGATGAAGCCTATCATATTGGTGCAGCTACCGCTTCCGAGTCTTATCTAAATAAAAATAAAATTATAGAACTTGCTAGATCAATTGGAGCAGATGCGATTCATCCTGGATACGGTTTCTTTTCTGAAAACGCTTCATTTATTGAAGATGTGGAGCAAAGCGGAATTTCATTTATCGGGCCGTCCTCTAAATCCGTAAAAATGATGGGAAGCAAAACAGCAGCACGAACTTTAATGAGTAAACATAATGTTCCTGTTGTTCCCGGTACTTTAGAAGCTATTAAAGATGCTGAAGAGGGTATTAAGTTTTCGGCCAAAATTGGATTTCCAATTTTATTAAAAGCATCTGCCGGTGGTGGTGGAAAGGGTATGCGAAAAGTTTCTAACAAAGATGAATTTCAATCTGCATTTGAATCAACGAAACGCGAAGCTCTAAAATCTTTTGCAAATGATGAAGTTTACATTGAAAAGTTTATTGAAAATCCAAAGCATATTGAAGTTCAGATCATTGCAGATAAACATGGAAACTATAGACACGTATTTGAGCGCGAGTGTTCAATACAACGCAGACATCAAAAAATTATTGAAGAAGCACCATCAGCATTTGTGGATCAAACTACACGTGATAAGATTACGGAGGCAGCGATACAAGCAGCAAAAGCCTGTGGATATTTTAATGCTGGAACAATTGAATTTTTAATGGATTCTAACAAAGACTTTTATTTCCTCGAAATGAATACCAGAATTCAGGTTGAGCATCCCGTTACTGAATTGATTTCGGGAATCGATCTTGTAAAAGAACAAATATCTATTGCAGACGGTAATAAAATTTCGTTCGAGCAGAATGAAATAAAGATTAATGGTTTTGCGTTGGAATGTAGAATTTATGCGGAGGATCCAGCTAATAATTTTCTTCCATCTACTGGGAAAATATTACATTACCAAGAACCAAATGGAATTGGAGTTAGAGTTGATTCAGGCTTTGCAGCAGATTCAGAAATATCAATTCATTATGACCCAATGATTGCAAAACTAATTTCTTGGGATAGTGATAGAAGTAAAGCGATCAGTAGGATGAATCGGGCTTTGAATGAATTTCAGATAGCCGGCATTATAGTAAATACAAATTTCTTAAGTTATATCTTAAATACTAAAGAGTTTAGAACTGGAAAGTATGATATTAATTTTATCGATAATCTAAATCATTCAGATTCATCAGTGAAAAGAATAGATAAATCTAATACTGGAAATGAAATTGCTGCAAGTGTTTTTGCCACACTAATTAAATCAAAACAAAAAACTACATCCAAAAAAATCACTTCTATAAAAAATAATAAATGGTGGGAGCAAAACAATGAGTGATTTTATTGTTAGAATAAACGATAGTCAAAGAGAAATAAAAATAATTGATGAAAAATTTGTTGAAGTAGATAATGATAGAGTCGAGTATAAGCTAATACAGTTGAATCATTCAAAATTTGTATTGAAGATTGATAATAATGTTTATGAAACATCTTACTGGAACAATTCAAATGATGAACTATCAATTCAAATAAACAATCAAAACTTTGATGTAAATATTCGGACAACATTACAGGAAAAAGCATTTCAATTACTTTCAGCCTCAAAAAAAAATGACACAAATGTAAAATCGATCAAATCGCCAATGCCAGGATTAGTTTTGAAAATCTTAAAAAAAGTTGGTGAAAAAATCAAAAAAGGCGAAACTGTAATGATTTTAGAAGCAATGAAGATGGAAAATGAAATAAAATCTAATATTGATGGAACAATTGCAGAGATATTTGTTGCTGAGGGAAAACCGGTAGAAAAATATATTTCACTGTTTAGTCTTAAATAATTTGTTATTTACAAAAAATTGCTAATTTTCGCTTAACTATTTATCATTCACTATTGTCAGGAGGAGAGAATTGAAATCTCGACTATTTCTTTTGATCGTTTCTGCATTTTTGATTTCTACCAATATATATGCAGGTGGATTTCAACTAAATGAGCATGGAGCCAGAGCTCTAGCAATGGGCGGTGCATTTACAGCCGTTGCAAATGATCCGTCTGCAGTATACTGGAATGGTGCAGGCTTATCATTTGTTAAAGGTACAAATATTGTTTTTGGTACATCTTTGATTGCTCCAAACAGTAAATTTAGAGGTGTTACTCCTGATGTTACTGAATATCGAGGAAAGAATTTACTTTTTTATCCTGTCCATTTTTTTGCTTCACATCAATTAAGTGATAAGTTTACAGTTGGACTTGGTTTTACTACTCCATTTGGATTAGGAACAGAGTGGGATGAGAATTGGATAGGTAAATATCTTGCAGTTGAAACATCTCTGCAAACTTTTATAGTTACACCGGTAATTGCTTACAAGCCTGTTGAGTCACTTTCAATAAGTGCTGGTTTTGTTTATAGTTTTGCTGATGTAAAGATAACAAGAAAAAGTGCGATTGGATTAAATCCCGGTGACCCTGTATTCATAAATTCAGATGCTTTCGTTCACCTTGAAGGAGATGATATGTTTGCCTGGGGATTTAATGCAGGTATAATGTATAAACCTAGCAAATATTTAACTATTGGTGCATCTTATCATAGCGAAGTAAAATATAATTTTGAAGGAACTGGAACTGCAACTGCACCGGAACAAGTGTTAAGCAGAATTCCACAAGGCAACATAGTCGCAGAATTAACTACGCCACAAAATATTGCTGGTGGTATTGCCGTAGATGTTTCAGAAAAAGTTAAGTTAAGTGCTGATTTTCAATATGTTGGCTGGTCAAGTTATGAAAAGTTGGAAGTTACTTATACTGATCTTAACTATGTTTCTTCAAGTCCAAGATTATATGATGACTCATACATCGTCAGATTAGGCGGAGCTTATAAGTTTAGTGATCAAACTACTTTTATGGGCGGTGTTTATTATGATAAAAATCCTGTGTCATCTCAATATTTAAATCCCACATTACCAGAAGCTAACAGAATTGGATTGAGTTTTGGAATTGAAGCACAAATATTTGAGAATTTAAGTGTTCAAGGTTCATATTTATTTATTCGAGGAAAACAATTGACTATAAATGATAGTGAAGAAATTTATACGCCTGGTGGAGGCAAGTTTAATGGCACATATAATACTTATGCAAATATTTTTGGACTAAGCTTTAATCTTAGTTTATAAGGAGAAATAAAGAAAATGAAAATGAAATTATTATCAATTTTAATATTAACTGCTCTTCTAATTATTAGTTGTGATGACTACACAGAGTTAGATTCTCCTGTACAAAATGCCGTTAGTGGAAATGCTAACTTTGCACGTTTTGTTTCGATTGGTAACAGTATTACTGCTGGTTACCAAAGCGGAACTATTTATCAAAGTGGTCAAATGTATAGCTATGGTAATTTAATTGCTCAACAGGTTGGTACGCCTTATGCAATACCTTACGTCTCTGATCCTGGATTAGGCGGAAGAATGGAACTCTTAAACTTAGCGCCAACTATTTATTACAATCCCTCAAACGGATCATTATTAAATGCAAACTATCCAGCACCATATAATAATCTTGGTGTTCCAGGGGCTTTAACCTATGATGTTTTATTTGCGACAAATTCTACAAATTGTGCTTCAGCATTATTTGCTAACGCACCAAATCCATACTTTGATGTGATTTTAAGAAATAGCGCCTTAAATAAAGGTACACAATTAGAGCAAGCGTTATCATTAGCACCTACTTTTATTACATTATGGATAGGAAATAATGATGTACTTGGTTACGCAACAAGTGGTGGAACGTCGCCTGCGGCTCCAACTTCTTCAACACAGTTTGGACAATTATTTGGTGGTATTTCTCAAGGATTAAATCAATACGCTACCCAAACTGGTGCTAAAGTTGTTGTTGCAAATATTCCAAGTGTTACGGCAATACCTTTCTTTACCACTGTTGGTGCACAAATGGCAATTAATACAAATATTCCTTGGAGTACTTTACCTTTAGGATTTGTCTATCAAAAAGCCGGTGAAACTGGAGTAGGAAGTGGTTCAGCAACACAACAAAATTTACTTGTTGGTAATGTTTTAGTAACCTTAAAAGGCAGTACATACGCCCCTCTTTTAGGACAGGCTACTGGCAAGTTTTATAAGGATAATAATTTCCCAGGATTACCAGCCGGAATTGATACAACAAAACCATTTGGTTTCCATCCGCAGAATCCTTTTCCAAATGCATTCGTTTTAGATCCAGATGAAATTACTGTTGCTAATAATGCTGTTTCAGCTTATAATACAACAATAGCAACCTTAGCTCAAAATTTTGGATTTGGTTTAGTAGATATAAATACAAAATTCAATGAGTTTAGAGCTGGAGATTTTGCAAACGGAACAATTGTAAATGGTATCAAATTTAAAACATTTTTTATTACGGGCGGCTTATTCAGTTTAGATGGAGTTCATCCTTCAAATCAAGCTCACGGTATTGTGGCTAACGAATTTATAAAAGTAATCAATGCAAAGTTTGGCGCTAATATTCCCTTTGTAGATGTTTCAACAATTCCAGGTAGCATTTATTTTTCGGGAAAGATTAGTTATAAAAATGGTTATCCAATAATACCAAGTGAAGTATTTGATCATTTATTATTCTAAAAATAATTAATAGTTCTTATTAAGGGATGGTATTGCCATCCCTTTTTTTGTAGTTTTTGAAAAAAAAATGAGGCACATTTAATGAAAATATATTTTATCCAGTCATTACTAATAATTTCAGCTTGTTATTTTATTGCAGGATGTTCAACTTCACAACAAAATTCTGAGGACGAAAAGCAAATTTATATTTTTGATGAAGTTCCCGAAGAAAAAACAATTGAAGTTCCTAAGACAGGGGAGTATCCAACTCTAAAAGAAGCCTATTATGTTGTTCAAATTGGAGCGTTTACAACTGAAGATAACGCTTTAGATTTTGCTCAATTGAGTAGAAATAAGACAAATTATAAGTATAGTGTTGTTTACGGTGAGAGTACTAAACTGTATTTAGTTCAAGTTGTTCCTTTTTTCAAATCAAGATCAGAAGCAGAAGAAGTACGAAATAACTTGTGGAAACTGCAAGAATTTGTTGATGCTTGGATTATAACGGTTAATAAATAGTTATAAAAAAAGGCTGTTAATATTAACAGCCTTTTAAATAAATATTTATAAAAATACTTTATTCTTCGTACCAGCTTACGACTCTAAAGTATTTTGTGCTAGGAAAAAATGGTGGTCTAACTTTCGTAAATCTTTGGTCATATTTATGAACGTAACTATAACCGTTGGTAGGGATACCGGAACTATTGTATTTTGCCGTAGCTTGTACATTCTGTCCAATTATTCCACCAACCAAATTCATTTTGTAAGCTGCGGGGTACGAAGCATAATCCTGAATAACAAGTCCATCTTTTTGTGAAAATATCGAGCTATGTATTGTGATATCACCTCGGGTAATATCCTTTGTTACAGTTACCTTGTTTTCAGCAACCATACCAAGCATGTCATCACAGGCTGGATTGGTTAATGGATCTTTTTCATAGGTAATACTGTTAGTAATAAAAATCTGACCAGCACTCGCATCTCCTTTTTGCGATGCAACTATTGTAGCTCTACCATTTAAGGTTCCTTGAACATTTAAATTCCCTTTTTCAACATAAATTACACCATTTGGTGCTAATGTTGTTAGGGGAACAGTACTATATCCAGTATAAGCACCTGATCCAAGTTTGAGTCTATACTTTACATTACCATCTGCCAAAAAATTTAAATCAACAGTAGTGACTTTACCAGAATTAGTTGAATCTCTGAAAATCTTACCATTATCATAAGCCGCCGTCCTAATTACAGAAGTATCAAAAGTAAGCGGAACTGGTTCAGTAATTTTAGTACCACCAAAAAATTCAGGATGGGAACTTGCGTTATAAAGTTTAATTCCTTTTGAAGTGGTAACTGGACCTAAAAAGACTGGATTGTAATAACAGTTTACCCAATCATTTGCATGAAACCTTCCTGAAAAAGTATCACCAGTTGCTGCCCAAACACTTCCAAATACATTGTAGAAGTTTCCAAAAAGAGCAAAATTTTCTGGTTCTAACAGTATCTCAACCTTTTTAGAAACACCATTGTAAGTTCCAACTGATGTTATTCTTCGGCTATCCCAACCAACAGTGTCTATATCAACATCGTATGACCCATCCGCAAAGGAAATATTGGAAAATCCAGCCATCCAGGTTTTGTTAAGATAAAGTTTATTTATTGCCATATTAGCTCCGCTAATCGCAATACTTTGAGCTCTTGTAACGCTATAATAATCAGAAAAATTTTCTGTTATGGTTACACTATTATTTAGAATGTTTCTTCCAAATAATGCAAATAAAGCACTAAATAACATTACAAGTATTACGGATATTTTGCCGCCCATTGTGTGTACCTCTAGTTTCTTTTTAAATTTTTTGATGTCACAGTTAATCTACGCCAGAACGCTTCAGTGTATTTTTCATCAAAAGCAAATGGATCTTCTACTCTGAAGGATATTTTTATATAAGTCGCCAATCCCGGTGAGGCAAGGGGCGTTGCTAGTGAATCATATAAAGCACCAAGATATTGAAACTTAAATTCTGTAATATTATTACTAACTATATATGGTAAATCAGAGTTAACTTTTCTATATAAAATCCTATCTCTCGGATTCGGAGTGTTGTTTAAAACACTAGTAGCACTCACAAAATAATATACAGTATCATAATCACCATCTCTATCAACATCAAAAACTATTTTTATTGAAGAAGTGTCTGCAAGTGTAACTTTTGGATCATCATTCATATTCATTGGATTAGCGCAATATCCAATTTTATTAAAGTCACCATCAACGATATTTGCAACGTTAACTACTTCAACTTGAAGATTCACGTCATGGCCTGTTGCATTATCTACAGCATAAACATTTTCATTTAATTTTAATAGATTTAGTAATAGTATACCCCCGATAATTGTTGCGCCTACTATATCTAATATTGTTGTGTAACCCATTACAATCCTTTACTTCTTTATTCTAATAATGTCCAAAAACTAAAAACGGTTGTAAGTTTAACTGTATCCATCATAGCCGAACTAATTACAGAAACCGTCATTTTTTTATGATAAGTCTTTATACCTGAAGTAACATCCGGGTTTGCATCAGATACATAAACAACCTTCGAACGTATTTCAAAAATTGTTGCGGCACCAGTCTGTGGATTTTTTAATGAGAGTGAGTCCGGATAATACAAATTGTTATAGTCATCAAAATCATTAAAATCAGGATAAACTTCACCAGTTTCTTTGCCAAGGGTTGTTGAGAAATCCGACGCACTAGTTATTGTTTTGGTAGTATCTAATGCTACAGCATCAAATGCTTTATCCTTAGCTTCTTCTATTAGCGAATTTGCCAAGGATGTGGCAACAATTCCAAATTTTGAGTTATATGATGCTTGAGCTGAAGTCAAATGAATGCTATTAAATCTTAAAACTAAAAATGATAGCAACATCATTGCACCCATTGCAAGCATTGTCTGTCCCGTATTCATTCTATTAAACCAATTTTTTAAATAATTAGAGAGATAGTTTCAAGTTTCAAGCCAAGAAACATTGATAATTCTTGTCTTATTAAATTAGATGAGATTTATTTTATGTATGAATTTGAGAAAATTGGTGCTTTCAAAGATTTGATTACAGATTATTTTGGATGTTTGTTTTTTTTCTGACAAGTAGTGAATCACTGACAAGATTAATCCCAAATGAGGCGGTAATTTTTACATAACTTCTTTACTTATAAAAACTTATGATGATATATACTATGGAATTTTAGACAAACAAATCCTAAATTAGAATTAGAAATGATTCAATATTTAAAAATAATTAAATACATCAACTTTAAAATAAATTGGAGGCTTATATGGCTTTTTCATTAAATAAAATTATGCTTATTGGTAACCTTGGGCGTGATGTTGAAACCCGTTTTACTACTGGTAATGTTTCTATCTCTAATTTTTCTATGGCTACTACAAATGGATATAAAGGAAAAGATGGGAACTGGGTTAATGAAACAACCTGGCATAACATAACGGTTTTTAATATGTCGGATTATATGAAAGAAAACTTAAAAAAAGGTCGTAAGGTATACGTTGAGGGAAGATTGACCAAACGTGATTACACTGATAAAGAGGGCATCAAACGTTACTCAACAGATGTGATTTCAGAAAAAATAATTCCTTTAGATAGTTCCAGTGACGGCAGCAATTATTCGGAAAATAATGCTTCTGATCAAGGTGCAGTAAATGAAATGCCTCCAATTGAATCAAATGATGATCTTCCGTTTTAAATGTTCTAAAAATAGGATTTGATAATATTTGGATCTTGATTGGAGTATTAAACTTGTTTTGATTTTTTTTCTACTTCTGAGCTCGGCTTTTTTTTCCGGCTCAGAAGTAGCCTTATTTTCATTGGATAGAAAGCAGCTTGAATCTGGTTTGGATAAATCAGGTTTCATCTATCGCTACTTAACAAATCTTATAAATTTTCCCCGAAGACTTCTTGTTACAATTCTGATTGGTAATACACTAGTTAACGTTGCGGTTTCAATTGTTGCTGTTTCTTTAGCTATGGATGTTGCTGCTTATTTTAATATGTCCATGGATATTATTTTAGTAATACAGATAGTTGTAATTACAATTTTGATATTACTATTTGGTGAATTGTTCCCAAAAGTCATTGCTTCAAAAAATCCTTTTGCATTTGCAAAATTTATTGCCGTTCCATTAAATCTTTGCAGTATCATGATCTATCCTATTGCAGAATCAATAACTGAAATAATAAAAATCTCTTCATCCAAACTCAGCTTTGATAAAAGTAAATCTGCTTTAACAAAAGAAGAGTTGATCGATCTTGCCAATATCGGAAAAGAAAAGGGCACTATTGAAGATGATGAACATTCACTAATAAGCAGTTTGGTTTCATTTGCGGGACTAAGCGTTAATGAAGTTATGACTCCCAGGGTTGATATTAAAGCTGTTTCAGTTGATGATGATTATGATAAAATTGTAACCGTAATTACCAAATCCGGACACAGCAGGATACCGGTTTATATGGATAGTATTGATGAGATTGTTGGAGTTATTTTTGCAAAAGATTTGCTTCTATTTATAAAATCACCTGAGTTAGTTAAAAACTTCTCGCTGAAATCGTTGATAAAAAAACCCTTGTTCATTCCCGAAACCAAATTAATTAATGAGTTGCTAAAAGAATTTCAAGAAAAGAAAGTACATCTTGCCATTGTTGTAGATGAGTACGGTGGAACTGCCGGATTGATTACATTAGAAGATATTATTGAAGAAGTTGTTGGTGATATTTGGGATGAGTTTGATAAAGAAGAAAATCATCTCATAAAAATTGATGACAATAGATTTATGGCACTCGGTAAAACAAAACTTGAAGAAATAAATGAAACACTTGGTGTTAATATTTTAGTTAAAGACGATGATTATGATACACTTGGTGGGTTTATTCTTAGCAAAGCGGGCAGTATCCCTAAAGACAATTTTACATTTATTGATTATGGAATAAAGTTCGTTGTTAATGAAGTTCAAAACAAAAGAATAAAAAAAGTTATACTAGAAAAATTAAATACTGCCGCAGATAATTAGTATTTTAGCAGAGTAAAAATAATAATAAATAAGTGCTGAAAGAATTTTATGAAAGATGAAAGAAAAACTGAAATAAGAGTGGGACTTACGGTTCTTGCGGGGATTTTAGTTTTTATTTGGATTTTAGGTTGGGCAAAAAATTTCTCTTTACAATCAAATGAACAGTTAATAAAAGTCAGATTCACCAACGTTTCGGGTCTTGAAATTGGAGATCAAGTAACTGTTAATGGTTTGCGAAAAGGTTATGTTAAAGAAATGTTAGTTGAACCAAATAATGTGGTTGTTGAGCTTTCTGTTGCAAATGATATACAATTAAAAGAGGATGCATCTTTTGCGATATCGATGTTGGATTTAATGGGTGGAAAAAAAATTGAAGTTTTTCCTGGAACTTCATCAACATCTTTTAATAAAAACAATATTAGTATTGGAACTTTTTATGCAGATATTCCTTCAGTTATGTCATTGTTTGGGTCCGTACAGGATGATTTAGTTGCAATCCTAAAAGATGTTAAAGTTTCTCTTCACTCTTTAAACAAATATGTTACTGATGAAAAAATGAATTCGGATGTTAAAACATCATTATCAAATCTGAGCCAGCTAACTGAAAAGTTAAATATAATGCTTTCCGAAAATAGAAATGATATAAGATCATTATCTAAAAACGCTATGGAACTAACTGAAACCAGTAATAAACTTCTTTCAAGTAACAAAGAAAACATAGATCAGCTTTTCGTTGATCTAAAAAATGTTTTTCAAAAAAGTGATACATTACTTACCGATCTGAATAATCTAACAAAAGAAACCACGAATCAACAAAACAATGTTGGAAAACTTTTGTATGATGAGAATTTAATTAATGATCTTAAAAAAACTCTTAAGCAAGTTAATGATCTCACATCCATTCTTATTGAACAGCTTAAAAATGATGGTATAAATGTAGATGCAAACATTTTCTAAAATTATTCTTGTATTATTTGTAAATATACTTCTTTCTTCAAGTTTATTTTCTGAATCAAAAGATCCTGTTCGTGGAAAAAATGGAATGGTTGTCTCAGCAAGTGAATTAGCCACTAAAGTTGGTGTGGAAATTTTGCAGAAAGGCGGTAATGCGATTGATGCTGCAGTCGCAGTTGGGTTTGCACTTGCAGTTACCTATCCATCTGCAGGAAATATTGGCGGCGGTGGATTTATGGTTATACATTTAAATGATGGAAAAAACACAGCGATAGATTACCGAGAAAAAGCTCCGTCGGGTGCAAATGAATTTATTTTTCAAGATTCTTTAGGAAATTTCTTGCCTGATAAAAGTCAATTTGGTGTAACTTCATCCGGTGTGCCTGGAAGTGTTGCAGGTTTAATATATGCTCTTGAAAAATATGGGTCGTTAACATTGGCTGAAGTTATTCAGCCTGCAATTGACTTAGCAAGAAATGGATTTGAGCTGGAGTATAGACTTGCAAAATCTATAGAGTATGAACTTGAATATTTTAATCAATACGAATCATCAAAAAAAATATTTAGTAAAGATGGAAATGCATTTGTTGAGGGAGATTTATTTTTTCAAAATGACTTATCTAACACTTTAGAAAGGATTAAAAAAAACGGTACTTCAGGATTTTATTCCGGTAAAACTGCTGAATTAATAATAAGTCAAATAAAACAACTTGAGGGAGTTATAACACTTGATGATTTAAATAATTATAAGCCTATTGAACGAAACCCGATTTTAACTGATTACAAAGGTTATAAAATAATCACAATGGGCCCACCTAGCGGCGGTGGTGTTACTCTTATTCAAATGCTTAATATTTTGGAAAACTATTCATTTGAAAAAGTTGAATGGGGTAGTAGCGAATATTTTCATAAACTTATTGAAGTGATGAAGTTTTCTTTTGCAGACCGTTCCAAACATGTTGGTGATCCTGACTTTTATAATGTGCCAATAAATTGGTTGGTATCTAAAAAATACGCAAAATATATTAGTGATAAGATAAAAATTTATGCCATCCCATCGTCAGAGATTTTACCAGGTGATGAAAATTCTTATTCAGAAAGTGAAGAGACCACTCACTACTCTATAGTTGATAAGTTTGGAAACGCTGTTAGTACAACAACAACAATTAATTCTTCTTTCGGCTCTAAAATCGTTGTTGAAGGTGCGGGATTCTTGTTGAATAACGAAATGGATGATTTTAGTTCAAAATTAGGCGAACCAAATCAGTTTGGATTGATTGGAAGTGAAGCAAACAAAATCGAGCCAAATAAAAGAATGCTCAGTTCAATGTCTCCAACAATAATATTGAAAGATGATAAACCATTTATGGTAGTTGGATCGCCCGGCGGTTCAACAATATCAACAGTTGTACTTCAAGTTATTCTTAACGTTTTAGATTTTGGAATGGATATTCAGCAAGCTATTGATATGCCTCGCATTCATCATCAATGGCTGCCGGATGTAATTAATTATGAAAGATTTGGTTTAAGTTTAGATGTGATTCAATCACTAAAAAACAAGGGACATATTGTTGGTGAAAATAGAACTCTTGGCAGATGTGAAGGAATTGTAATCGATTATGAAAATAAAGTGTTTTATGGTGCTACCGATCCACGTGGTTATGGGGCAGCAATTGGTTATTAATCAGAGAATTAAATGGTAATCGGAATTGGAATTGACATAATCGAAATTGAAAGAATCAAAAGTAGCATTGACCGCTTCGGTGAATCATTCCTAAACAAAATTTATACACAGAATGAGTTGGATTATTGTCTTGCAAAGTATAATAAGTATCAACATCTTGCAGCAAGATTTGCGGCTAAAGAAGCTATTTATAAGGCGCTTGCTACGGGTTGGGAAAAGGCAGCAACCTGGAAAAGTATGGAAATAACTAATGAACCAAACGGTTTACCCGTTGTTAAATTTTTTGGTAAGTTAAAAGAGTTTTTTTCTGATGATAAAGATATAAAGATATCACTGAGCCACTCTGATAATTATGTAACTTGTGTAGCAATAGTTTTTAACAAAAAATAATCTCTTCCCATCATTTTAATTATTGAAAAACAGAAATCTAATTCGTAGTTTAATACCTATAAAATAAGCGTATAATGGAAAAAACCTGGTACAAAATATTTAATTACGGCACAATTGCAATTGCATTCATATTAGCAGGATTACTTTTAATAGATATGGTTAGAGGAACTTACGAAATGATTCCAAGATCATATTATTACCCAATATTAGTCGTTGTAGGGGTGATTTTTGTTTTACGAATTGTTATCAGATATTATTTAGTACAAAATTCTAAAAAGCAAACTAATTGAGGTGTATGTCTTCGAACGATCGATACCCACAAATGGAAAACTCAATTCTAAAGTTCTGGTTTTAAATCAAAGCTACGAGCCACTATCTGTCTGCAATATTCGAAAAGCCGTTGTACTTATTTATTTAGGCAAAGCAGAAACTGTTTTAAATGATGAAAGAAAATCTTTACACTCAGTTGATAAAAATTATCCCTGGCCGAGTGTTATCCGTATTAGCAAATTCATTAAACTGCCTTATAAAAAAGTTGTATTAACAAGAAAAAATATTCTCAGAAGAGATGCTTATAAATGCGCTTATTGCGGCAGAGCAGATATTGCGCTTACCGTAGATCACGTTTTTCCAAGAGGCCGGGGCGGAGATGAATCATGGGAAAATCTTATCACAGCCTGTACTCATTGTAATAATCGTAAAGGCGATAGAACACCTGAAGAGGCAAATATGAAAATGTTATTTAGACCTTTTAAACCAAGCCATATTTTATTCATTAAAAATGTTGTTGGCAGGCTTGATGAGCGTTGGAAACCTTATCTTTATCTTTCCTGAAAATTACACTCTTTATTATTATCTTTCGTGGTAAATTATTCACAATATTTTTGTTAAATGGCTAAAAAACGAATTCTAAGTGGAATGCGACCAACAGGTAAATTACACATCGGTCATTATGTTGGTGCATTAGAAAATTGGGTTAAGCTTCAAGATGAATATCAAAATTTTCACCTTATCGCAGATTATCATGTTCTAACTACAAATTTAGATACAAATGATATTTATCAGAATTCGATTGATATGTTAATTGATTGGTTAGCTTGTGGTTTAGATCCAACAAAAAGCCCGATGTTTCGACAATCACAAATTAAACAACATGCCGAATTACATTTGATTTTTAGTATGTTGATAACAACTAACAGACTTGAGCGCAATCCGACTGTAAAAGATCAGATTAGAGATTTGAAGATTGAGAATGTAATTTACGGTCATTTAGGATATCCCGTTTTACAAACTGCAGATATTTTATTGTATAAAGGAAACGCTGTACCGGTTGGTGAGGATCAAGTTCCGCATATTGAAATATCAAGAGAAATTGCTCGAAGATTTAATAATCAGTATGGCGAAGTATTTCCAGAGCCCGAACCGTTATTGACAAAATTTTCTCGATTAGCCGGTCTAGATGGAAATGCAAAAATGAGTAAATCTTTAAAGAATACTATTCTTCTTTCTGATGATGTTGAAACAGTTAAACAAAGAATGAAGAAAGCATCAATTGATCCTAACAAGCTAAAAAAGGAAACACCTGGAAATCCAGATGTTTGTACTGTATTCTCTTATCATAAAAAATTTAACGCAGAAAATATAAATGAGATTGAATCAGATTGTAGAAATGGTGCAATTGGTTGTTTTGATTGCAAGATGAAATGTGCTGCAAAGATTTCTAATTTTCTTGAACCTATTATTGAAAAAAGACAGTATTATGAAAGTAGGATTGATAAAGTAAAAGATATTCTTCAAGATGGTGAATTGAAGGGAAGAAAAGTTGCCGAGGAAACGATGAATGAAGTGCATTTAAATATGAAGTTAGGCTAATGTATAAAATAAAATTAGATCAGTTTGAAGGTCCGCTGGATTTACTTCTCTTTTTTATAAAGAGAGACGAGCTGAATATTTATGATATTCCTATTTCAAGAATAACTGGAGAGTTTTTAGAATACGTAAATCTTATTAAGTTAATGGATCTTGAAGTTGCTGGTGATTTTATTTTGATGGCTTCTACACTGATGCACATAAAAGTTAGAATGCTTTTACCACGTGAAGTTGATGAGCGTGGTGAAGAAATAGATCCTCGTGCTGATTTGATCAAGGCACTGTTGGAATATAAAAAGTACAAAGAAGTGGCAGAAGATCTTACATATTTTGAATCGAGCCAAAGAAAAATAAGTTTTAGAGGAGATTTTTCTGAAGATTCTATGGAAGCTCCACCTGAGTTTGAAATACTCTTAAAAAATATTTCGGTATTCGATTTGGCAAAAGCTTTTAAAAAAGCTATTGAAGGAATCAAACCTCAAGTTGTTCACGAAATAAGAAAGATAAATGTCTCTATAGACGAGCAAATAAAATATATATTAAGCCGTGTTCTTGAAAAAGGTGAAATACATTTTCTAAGTTTAATTCATGGTATGCAGGAAAAAATAAGAATCGTTATAACTTTTGTTGCATTACTTGAATTAACCAAAATGGAGCAAATAGGGATTAAAGAATCACCTGAATTTAATGATTTTGTAATTTATGGTATTTCAAATGGATAAAACATATACATCAATTATTGAAGCTTTAATATTTTCTTCAGATGAACCAATTTCTGAAAATGAAATTATCCGTGCTATAAAAGGAATTGACGGCGAAGAAATTGAAATCAATTCTTCAGATATTCATTTAGCTGTAGAAGAACTGAACAATAAATATGAGGCAAATGAAAATTCGTTTAAGATAAAGAAAATTGCTAATGGGTTTATTTTTGCAACAACAGAGATAAACGCAAAGTATGTTGGTTTTCTATCATCCGAAAAATCCAAAAGAAGATTAAGCCAGGCTGCGTTGGAAACTCTTGCTATCATTGCGTATAAACAACCTATTACAAAACCGGAATTAGAACAAATACGCGGAGTTAATTCTGATTACATCTTAAACACACTTTTAGAGAAAAATCTAATTACAATTACAGGTAGGGCAGAAACAATTGGCAGACCGTTACTTTATGGAACAACAACAGAATTCTTAAAGTATTTTGGATTGTTTAATTTAAGTGATCTTCCAAAGCCACGTGAGATAGAAGAGATTATGAAGGATGAAGATTTTATTGAACAAAAAAATAAAATAATGATGAACTTAGTTGAAGAAACCCTCGAAAAGGAATTGGAAAGCTCAGAAGAAAATAATGACGAGACTGAATAAATTTATTGCTGATAGTGGCATAACTTCCCGTAGAAAAGCAGAAGAATTAATTTTACAAGGAAGAGTTACAGTAAATAAAAAAGTAATTGATAAGCTTGCTTTTAATATAGATGTGGAAATTGACGAAGTAACAGTCGATGGAGAAAAAATTAAACCTGCCGATCACGTTTATTATCTTCTTAATAAACCAAAAGGTGTTGTAACAACAACTGATGATGAAAAGAAGAGAATGACTGTAACGGATCTTATAAAATCCAAACAAAAAATATTTCCTATTGGTAGATTAGATTATAATACAACCGGCGTTTTAATTTTAACAAACGATGGTGAGTTTACGCAGAAATTGATCCATCCAAAAAATAATATTATACGTGAGTATGAAGTTAAACTTGATAAAGAACTTGCACCGGAGCACGAAACGGCATTGTTAAAAGGCGTTTTTATAGATGGTACACGCGGAAAATTTATTGCTATCAAATATGGAAAGAAAAAAGATAGAAAAAACATACTTGTGCAATGCACTGAAGGTAGAAATCATTTTGTAAAAAAAATGTTTACGACTATTAATTACACAGTAGAAAAATTACACAGAAGCAGTTTTGCAGGAATTGTTCCTGACATTCCAATTGGATCATACAGAAAGTTAACACAAGATGAAATTAAAAGATTATCTAAATAACACTTTTTATATTTTTGTAACTTCGTGTTTTCTTGCAACAATTATTTCTGCACAGGATTCAACAAGGATTAAACAAGATTCTTTGCCGCTTTTTTCATATTCAACAATTTCAGAATTAAGTCAACAGCTAGATGATATTTTTAATGACAATAGTTTTAGAAATGCAAATTGGGGTGTTGTTATTCAATCACTTGAAAACGGCGAATATTTTTATAAAAGAAATGAAGATAAATTTGTTGTACCTGCCTCTAATCTAAAATTATTTACAAGTGCCGCTGGATTATTATTACTAGGTAGTGATTATAGATTTTCTACAAATATTTTTATTAATGGTCATCAATCTGGCTCAACAATATATGGCGATTTAATTGTTCAAGGCAGAGGAGATCCAACAATATCCGGAAGATTTTACAATAATGATATAAATTTTGTTTATGATACCTGGATCGATTCTTTAGTTGATTTAGGAGTTACAAATATCAATGGGAACATAGTGGGTGATGATAATTTATTTGATGATATTGGATTGGGTAATGGCTGGTCTTGGGATTATGAAACTGACTGGTATTCAGCTCAATCAAGTGCCATTTCTTTTAACGACAACTGTGTTGATATCACAATTCATTATGATTCAAAGTATGATTCTGTCATCGTTACATCAAATCCTAGCTTAAGAAGCATAGTGATATTAAATCATGTAATTGCAGCAGCAGGTAATGAAAAAACTAATATAGAAGTAAACAGGGAACGCGGGACGAATGTAATTACTGTTTCAGGCAAATTTAGAAAAGACGCAAATGATTTTGTTACCTATGCCACTGTTTTAAATCCGACTCAATTTGCGATGATTGTTTTTAAAAATCGGTTAGAAAAAAGAGGAATAAGAGTAAATGGTTATGCGATTGATATTGATGATTACGAAAGAGTAATTGATTATGACGACCTTGAATTATTATTTGTAAGCTATTCAGAAAATATTAGTGAAATTATTAAAGTGATTAATAAAGGAAGCCAGAATTTTTTTGCTGAGCAGTTATTAAAAACAATTGGATTGGAAAAACTTGGATTTGGTTCGATCATAAATGGTATTAATGCTGCAAAAGAAATATTTGCGGAAATCGGACTTAATCCGGAAAATATTATTATGGTTGATGGGAGTGGTTTATCTCATCTAAATATGGTTACGCCAAGGCAAGTTGTTGAATTGTTAAAATATATGTACTCAAATAAAAGGGCCTATTTCGATTTTTATAACTCTTTACCAATCGCAGGTGTTGATGGTACACTTGGTAATAGAATGAA
The DNA here is from genome assembly GCA_016709765.1 of Ignavibacteriales bacterium. Taxonomy (NCBI): domain Bacteria; kingdom Pseudomonadati; phylum Ignavibacteriota; class Ignavibacteria; order Ignavibacteriales; species Ignavibacteriales bacterium. The sequence goes on along the minus strand of JADJMD010000009.1, from coordinate 197,346 downwards.
AAATACTACAGCTGAAAATGTAGTTCGGGCAAAAACTGGGTATATAGGTCACGTGCGGAGCCTGTCCGGTTATGCAGTAACAGGGGATAATGAACCAATTGTGTTTTCAATGATCGCGAATAATTTTAGCGTACCTGTAAAACTTGCAGATAATATTCAGGATCTTGTCTGCTTACGATTAACAAATTTTAGGAGAAAATAACTTTGGAAAATAGTGCTCAACCTACAGTTAATGAATTAATTAAAAGAAGATACGAAGAGCTTGAAGAATTAACTTTAAAAGGATTTGAAACATTTGCTTACTCTTTTGATGTGGATTCTGATTCAAAAAAAATTAAAGACTCATTTGTTGTGGGATCAGAAATGAATGTTAGGATTGCCGGTAGAATAATGGCAATCAGAAGAATGGGTAAAGCATCTTTCGCTCACATTCAAGATCATACCGGCAGAATACAAGTCTATCTTAAAAGAGATGAAATAGTAGAATCATACGATGCATTCAAGTTGATGGATATTGGAGATATAGTTGGTGTCGAAGGTTTTGTCTTTATAACTAAGACTGGGGAAACTTCTGTTCATACAAGAGAATTGAAATTATTATCGAAATCATTGCAGCCTCTACCAATAGCAAAAGAAATTATAAATGAACAAGGTGAAAAAATTATCTTCGATCAATTTGCGGACAAAGAATTAAGGTACAGAAGAAGATATGTAGATTTGATTGTTAATCCAGATATAAAAGACGTTTTTATAAAAAGAAGTAAAATTATTTCTGCTATCAGAAGTTTTCTTGATTCAAGTGGATATTTGGAAGTTGAAACACCAATTTTACAGCCACTTTATGGAGGTGCAGCAGCACGCCCATTTGTAACTCATCACAACGCGCTGGACACAGAATTGTATTTAAGAATTGCAGATGAACTTTATCTTAAGCGACTGATTGTTGGCGGTTTCAATGGCGTATATGAAATTTCTAAAGATTTTAGAAATGAAGGAATGGATCGTTCACATAATCCGGAATTTACAATGATGGAACTTTATGTGCCATATAAAGATTACAATTGGATGATGGAATATGTTGAAAAAATGATTGAACATGTTTGCAACAACGTTTTTAATACTTTATTATTTAATGTTGATGGAACCGAGATAAATTTTAAAGCTCCTTGGAAAAGATTATCGATGATTGAAGCAATTAAAAATAAAACTGAGTTGAACGTTTTAGATTGCTCTATGGATGATTTAAAATCAGCTTCCAAGAAAGTTGGAATTGATGTTAGTACAATTCATTCCCGAGCAAAATATATTGATGAGTTATTTAGCGCTACAGTGGAACCAGAATTGATACAACCTACTTTTATCATTGATTATCCGCTTGAATTATCTCCACTTGCAAAAAAACATCGTACGAAAGAAGGGGTTGTTGAAAGATTTGAAGGGTATGTTTTTAGAAGAGAAATTTGTAACGCTTTCTCTGAATTGAATGACCCGATAGATCAGCGAAACAGGTTTGAAGATCAAGTAAAAATGAGAGAAGAAGGCGATGATGAAGCGCATCAAATTGATGAGGATTTTATACGCGCTCTAGAGTTTGGTATGCCTCCAACTGCTGGTTTAGGAGTTGGAATTGATAGATTAGTAATGTTGTTTACAGATCAACCTTCAATTCGTGATGTAGTATTTTTTCCACAGATGAAACCGGAAGTTAAAAGTTAATTCTGGAATTGTTTATTGACTTATATAATAATTTAATATTGTTTAATTAATTACATAATATTTGAAGTATTTGGAGCAAACTAATGTCATTTAAATCTGTAAAGTTTCCTTATCTGTTATTTACTGCTGTAGTTGGAATTGTCCTTGGAGTGTTTTTAGAAAAAGCATTTTCTGAAGATAACCTGCGTGATAGCATCAGAAAATTTAACGATGTATTAACCTTTACTGAAAAATATTATGTAGAAGAAGTTGATACTCAAAAGTTAGTTGAATCCGCAATAAACGGAATGTTAAACGAATTAGATCCACACTCAGTTTATATACCACCAGCACAGTTTACCCAGGTTGAAGAATCATTTCGTGGTGATTTTGAGGGGATAGGAATTGAATTCCAGATTGTAAATGATACCCTTACAGTTGTGTCTGCAATTTCTGGTGGACCGAGTGAAGCATTAGGAATATTATCAGGTGATAGAATTGTTAAAATTGATGATCAGGATGTAATTGGAATTACAAATGATGATGTACGAAATAAACTTAGAGGTAAAGCAGGTTCAGAAGTTAAAGTTTCTATTGGCAGAGTTGGTGTTGCAAAACTCATTGATTACAATATCGTAAGAGATAAAATTCCATTGTATTCGGTTGATACTCATTTTATGATGGAAAATAATACCGGATACGTGAGTGTTTCTAGATTTTCTGAAACAACTTATGATGAATTAGTTGATGCGTTGAATGATTTAAATAAAAATGGTATGCAACGGGTTGTTGTTGATTTACGTGGTAACCCTGGAGGTTATTTAAATCAAGCAGTTAAGATCAGTGATCTTTTTATAAGTGGAAAAAAGAAAATTGTTTATACTGAAGGCAGAAGAAAAGAATTTGATGAAGTTTATTATGCATCACAATCTTCTCCGTTTGAAGAAATTCCTTTAATAGTTCTGATTAATCGTGGAAGTGCTTCTGCTAGTGAAATTGTTTCTGGTGCCGTGCAGGATTGGGATCGTGGTTTAATTGTAGGCGAAACATCATTTGGAAAAGGACTCGTTCAAAGACAATTTGATTTATCTGATAATTCTGCATTACGTTTAACGATTTCACAATATTTTACTCCAAGCGGAAGACTTATCCAACGTGATTATAAAAGCAAAAAAAATAAAGAAGATTATTATTCGGAAAGAGACACTACGGAAGAAGAAGGTGACAACATCAACCATACTGTTGAACAGGATTCTGTTAGACCTGAATACAAAACGGGAAAGGGAAGAATCGTATATGGCGGCGGAGGTATAACTCCGGATTATATTGTTAAATCAGAAATGGTTACATCTTATACGCAAAATCTTTTAAGAAATAATTTATTTTACACTTTTATTCTTTCTTATTTAGATAAGAATTCTGCATCTATAAAAAATAAGTTTAATAATGATTTAGTATCGTTTAGAAATAATTATAAAATAAGCGATGATATACTTAAGAACTTTATTGAGTTTGCAAAGAATAAAGACGTTGCTTTTAATGAAGAAGATTATTTAAAAGATAAAGATTATATATCATCTAGATTGAAAGCCCAGGTGGCCAGAAATTTTTGGAAGAATGAAGGCTGGTATTCAGTACTCTTGAATCAGGACAACCAACTAAATAAAGCACTTACACTTTTTAATGAAGCAAAAGATTTAGCAAAATTAAAATGATAAGGTATTTATCAATTTTGATTTTAGTAGTTTTTTTATTTTTTCTTTTTGGATTTTCAGTATCAAAAGATCACTTAGTTTTAGAATTCAATCCAAAAAAGATAGAGGTTGGGGAGGAAATAACTTACGTTGTTAAATATCTTGCTTTTGAAATTGGGGAAATAAAACTAATTGTTCAAAAAGAGCAAATTGAAGGTAATGATACTCTCTACAACGCCATCGCATATATTAATTCGTATGAAGGGATTCCATTTGTAGATTTGCATCAAATTTATGAAACAAGATTTGATACAAAACAAATATCGCATTACTTCAAAGGCTCAATTCTTTCTGAAGATACAACTTATACAAAATATTTCTTCAACAAGGATAAAAATAATATCCGCATTATTAAAGGAAGAGAAAGAACAAATGATATTTGGGCTGACTCAATAATAAATTATGAACGCAATTATCAAGATGGACTTTCTTTATTTTATTTTGCAAGGTTGAGAACCGGACAGCAAAAAAAAGTGAATGTTCCTGTCTTTATTAATGAAAAGCATGAAAAAACTTACATAAACTTCTATAGTGATGTTGAGGATATGGATATTGACGCTGTTGACTACGATATATCTTGTGTTAGGTTAGATGGCGAAACAGAGTTTAGAGGAATCTTTGGTTTGACTGGTTACTTTGAAGGATGGTTTTCAAATGATCTGTACGCTGTTCCGATTGTTGCTAAGATGCAAGTTCTAATTGGCAGCATTACTTTGGAATTAAAAGAATGGAAGAAAAAAGGATGGATGCCTCCGAAGTATCAAGATTAAAAAACTATGAAAATGAATTAAAACTTTTTCCTTATCAGGATTTATTTCCTGATTTACATGAATCTGTTTTTCTTGCTTCGGGTGTAAAAATTGTTGGTGATGTAAAGATTGGTAAAGATTCTAGCATTTGGTATAACACTGTTATTCGAGGTGATGTTCATTACGTTAAGATTGGAGAAATGACAAATATCCAAGATTGTTCTATGCTTCACGTAACCAATGGTAGATATCCATTAAACATCGGCAATAAAGTAACAATTGGGCATTCAGTAAAGTTGCACGGCTGTACTTTGCAGGATTTATGTTTAATAGGAATTGGTTCAATAATTTTAGATGGAGCTTTAATAGAATCAATTTCTATGGTTGCTGCAGGTGCAGTTGTAAAACCGAATTATGTTGTTCCATCTGGAAAATTGGTTGCTGGTGTACCTGCAAGAGTGGTTCGTGATCTTACACAAGAAGAGATAAATGATTTAGAAGCCTCTGCAAGACGATATAAAAAATACACTGAAATTACAGCTGATTCATTAAACAAAATGAAAAATAAATAAGAGTTTTGTTTTGAAAAACTTGCGCGTTTATTCTGTCTTAAAAGAACTGAAGAAAAAAAAGATCCACGATTTAGTAAAATCATTGTCTACTGATCTACAATTTGAAGTATCCAATCTCGAAATAAATTTTATTTCAGCAAAGTCGATTTTAAGTATTAACAAATCTTACTTAAAACACGATTATACAACGGACATCATTACATTTGATTACTCTGAGTCTGATAAGAATATTGATGGTGAAATATTCATTTCGATAGAAGATGCATTGTTTAATTCTAAAAAATATAAAGTTTCCCTTTCAAACGAGTTGAATCGATTGGTGATTCATGGAACTCTTCATCTTTTAGGTTATGATGATATTGTGATCTCCGATAAAATAATTATGAAACGACTTGAAAATATATTGCTTTCTAAGTTTAAATTTGTTTTATTGTAGTTAGAATTAAACATTGTTAGCAAAAGATTATTTTGATTCCCGACAAAAAAAATATCTTAACTTTTCAGATTATTTCTCGCACAAATTTACATCAGTTTATTTCTTTAATATTTCTATAGGAATAATTAATGAAGATTGATGACCTAATAAAAAAATATTTAGATGAAATTGGAAACATCAGACGTTATTCAGATAACACTATTAAATCTTATCGAACTGATTTAGAAGAGTTTAATAGATTTTGTTCTGATAAGGATAAAACTGATTTAACAAAAATTACCGAACGTTTTATCAAATCATACCTGATGGTTTTGAGCGAAAAGGATTTAGATAAGAAATCCATTGCCAGAAAATTAGCGGCAATTAGAAGTACATTTAAATATGCTTTTCAAAATGATATAATCACTGAAAATCCATTATCATTTATATCTAACCCTAAATCATTCAGAAAACTACCGGAAGTTGTTTCAACTAATTTAATCCTTCAAATTTATAAACTTGCTGATGAATTTGATGAAAATCCTGACCTCATTAAAGTGGTATTTGAACTACTTTATGGTTGCGCAATGCGTGTTAGTGAGCTTTGTGATTTAAAATTATCCAGTATTGATTTAAATAGAGCACAGGTTCGCATTTTAGGAAAAGGAAGTAAAATGAGAATTGTTCCTGTCGGGGAAAAATCAGTGCTAATCCTAAATAATTATTTAAATAAATATCCTGTTAAAAATTCAAATGATTACTTGATTCGCACAAAAAAAAATGATAAACTTTACCCAAGATTAGTTCATAGAATGATAAACAAGTACTTATCAAAAGTTTCTGATATAAAAAAGAAAAGCCCACATATTCTTCGCCATAGTGCAGCAACACATATGCTAGATAATGGTGCAGATTTAAGGGCAGTAAAGGAGATTCTGGGGCACGAAAACTTATCAACAACGCAAATCTATACTCATATTAGTATAGAAAGGCTTAAATCCACTTATAAAAAATCACATCCTAAATCTTAAACAACGGAGAATAATATGAATATCCAGATAACTGCCAGAAAATTCAAAGCTCACGACACATTAAAAGAGTATATAAAAGATGAACTTTCATCTTTAGAAAAATTTAACGATGAGATAATTAGCGCAGATGTTATACTCAGTTATCAAAACAATTCAAATAGTATTAAAAAAGTTGAAGTTGTTTTAAGTATTCCAGGCCAAACGCTTAATGCAGCAGATCAAACTGAAGATTATAAAACTGCTGTATCTTCTGTAACCGAAAAGTTGAGCAGACAGCTAAAAACTGTAAAATCAAAAAGAGTTGCTAAAGTAAGATGATTAAAATTGATCAGAATTCAATAAGTCGTAAAGAATGTATTACTGTTGGTTTTCTTTTCAAACATGCTCAAAGCATTTGTAGACTTACTCTAAAAACTTCAAATAATGATTTCGAAAAAAAAATTGTAGATCAAAATCTTCATCGGCCAGGGTTAGCCCTGGCTGGTTTTGTTGATTTGTTTTCATACACACGTGTTCAAGTGTTTGGTAATACTGAAATGCGTTATCTTGAGCAGCTTAGTGATGAACAAAAAATAGAATCTTTGGACAGGATATTTAAATTTAATATTCCTTGCATCATTCTTACTGATAATAATACTCCTTCTAAACTGCTGATTGAAAAATCAAACGAAAAAAAAGTTCCTTTGTTTACCACAAGTTATTCGACAACCAAACTGGTATACTTATTAAGTGATTTTCTCGATGATCAATTTTCACCCAGAATAACTTTACACGGTGCTTTTGTAGATGTTTATGGAGTTGGAGTTTTATTCGGTGGAAAATCCGGCATCGGAAAAAGTGAAGTTGCGCTTGACTTGATTGAACGTGGTCATCGTTTGGTTGCGGATGATGTCATTATCCTTACTAAAAAAGGCGAAAATATTTTGATGGGCTCGGGTTCAGAACTTGGTCATAAGTTTATGGAAATTCGTGGATTAGGTATTATTGATATTCAAAGTATGTTTGGTGTTAGAGCAATCAGATTTCAAAAAAGACTTGAAATTGTTGTTGAACTTGAATCGTGGGATGAAAATACTGAATATACCAGGACCGGATTAGATGATAAGTTTATAACAATAATGGATGTTGAAATTCCTTATATAAAACTTCCAATTATTCCTGGTAAAAACATTACAGTTATTTCTGAAGTGATTAGCTTAAACTATCTGCTTAAACATTATGGTCATGATGCTGCAAAAATATTTCAAGAAAGGCTTAATGAGAGAATAAAGAATAAAACCGGTTTGGATGATAGGGGAGTTGACTATTTTGAGCACGATTTCGAGTAATTTTTTGCTCAAAATAGATGTTGACAAAACAGCCCAAAATCTTTAAGTTGCCCCACCAATTATGAAGAAGTTTTACTATTTCTCTGAAAAAAGCCTTAACTTCCTTGAAATAAAGCACTTCAAGGAAAAAGCTGCTACAGTATTTATCGTTTCGGTATTGCTGTTTAGCTCTATTTTATTTGGGGTTTTTTACCTTATTTCAAATCTTTCCAGCAAGGATGAATATCTACAGTCATTAAAAAAAGAAAACGAATTGTTAAAAGGTCAATTTTTAAAACTTAATGATCAGTATGTTAGCCTTGAATCAGAACTGAAGTCTTTAAATGAAATAAGCAATGATTTGCGCTTGGCCGTTAATCTAACTCCAATTAGTGTTGAGCAAAGAGAATTAGGAGTTGGTGGAAGTACTCCAATTTCAAAACTTTATTATGAATTAGGCACTGATATTTCTGATGCAATTTCTGTGGCGGATAGAGTTACCAGAAAATTTGAATTTGAGAAAATTCAGTATGATGAAATTATCAACAAACTTCAGACCAATAAAAATTTGTTTGAATCAATTCCTGCTATTGTACCTTCTGAAGGAGAATATAGTAGTGAAAGTTTTGGAATGCGAATGCATCCAATTTTGCACATTAATAAAATGCATACCGGTATTGATATTATAACTGATATTGGAACTCCAGTAAAAGCGGCAGGAAAAGGTAAAATAATTTTTGTAGGAGTTAGAGGCGGATATGGTCTTGCAGTTGAGATTGATCACGGCTTCGGTTATCAAACAATCTACGCACATCTTTCATCTGTAAATGTTAAAGAGGGAACAATCGTAAAGCGTAATCAGGTTATAGCTAAATCTGGTAATTCAGGTTTATCTTCAGGCCCGCATTTACATTACGAAGTATTACACAATGGGCAAAATCTAAATCCATCTGAGTTTTTCTTTGATGAGTACAGCTATTTTGAATCTAATCACAGCAATTAATTTTTTTCGGAGGAATTAGAATAAATGATTTGGACAGTGGAACTTGCGGCTTATTTAGATGATGCTCCTTGGCCAGCTACTAAAGAAGAACTAATAGAATATGCCGAACGTATCGGCGCACCTTATGAAGTAATGGAAAACCTTAAAGAACTAGAGGATTCAGATGAACCATATGAAACCATTGAGGATATTTGGCCTGATTACCCTTCTGATGAGGATTTTTTCTATAACGATGAGGATGAATAATCTTTGGCGCCTTGAGCGCCTTTTTTTATGATTAATTTTCTTGATGAAATAACCGGGAATGATAAAGTAAAGTTTATTTTATCAAATATCTTAGTAAAGGGTAACATACCAAATGCATTATTATTTACAGGTACAGAAGGAATTGGAAAAGAAAACGCAGCATTAAGTTTTTCAAAAGCATTAAATCAATCACTTCTTCCAACAGAAATATCAGAAAAAATATTTACTCAGATTGACAACCTTTCTGAACCTTACATAAAATATATTTTGCCTTTGCCTAGAGGTAAAACCGAAACTGAACAAAATGATCCGTACGAAAAACTAACAGAAGATGAAATAGAACAAATAAATTCTGAATTCAAAAAAAAAGCTCTTAACCACTATTATAAGATTGAAATACCAAGAGCTAACTTTATAAAAATAAGCAGTATAAGAGATATTAAAAAATTTCTTTCTTTTAGTTATGACGATGTAAAGTATCGGATAATTCTTTTATCTCAGGCTCACTTAATGAATGAAGAAGCGCAGAATGCACTTCTCAAGAATTTAGAAGAACCGCCGGAAGGTGTAATATTTATTCTTTGCACTTCAGCACCTGAGAAGTTAAGAGAAACCATTCGATCAAGATGTTGGAAAGTCCATTTTCAACCATTAGAAAATATTGAATTGGAAAATATTTTAATAAATAAGTTTAAAATTGATTCATCAATTGCAATCGAAGTTGTTCCATTTTCAGGAGGTTCAACTCAAGCTGCCACATCATTAATTGAAAATGATTTTGAAGATCTGCTGGATAAAACCATAAAAATATTGCGATACTCATTTGGCAAAAAGTATAATTCTGCTTTTATGGAGTTTGAAGAAATGGTGAACGAATCAGATGTTACCAGAATAAAGTTAATTATAACAATGATAATAATCTGGCTAAATGATTTTCAAAAATTTAGATTACATAATCACAATAAGTTCTTCTTTTCAAAACAAATCGAAACTCTTGAAAAATTTAATTCTAAGTTTCCGGATGTAAATGTTGCCGCGGTAACAAACAGTCTTGATCGCATCGCATCAAGTTTTAGGAGCAATTTAAATCTTAACCTCGCCGTAAGTAATATCATATTTCAATTATCAAATCTAACAGCTTCAGTTAACAAAACTTCAACCTGAATCTTTAATATAATTTCTTTATTTTAGTCTAAAATCAAAAACAATTTTACTAAAGGTTATTATGAAAAAAGTAGTAATAGTTTCTGCAAAAAGAACCGCAATTGGATCTTTTAATGGCGCACTTGCATCATTTAGCTCAGGGCAACTTGGCAGCTTTGCCATAAATGCAGTTTTAGAGGATTCTAAAATTGATCCTAATTTAATTGACGAAGTTATTATGGGCAATGTTTTGATGGCTGGACAAGGTCAAGCACCTGCGAGGCAATCCGCTATTTTCGCAGGACTTCCAAACAAAACCGAATGTATGACAATTAATAAAATGTGTGGTAGCGGATTAAAAGCTGTAATGCTTGCTCAACAAGCAATTGCACTTGGAGACGCAGAAGTTATTATTGCCGGGGGACAGGAAAGTATGTCTAATGCGCCTTATCTTTTGCAGAATGCGCGCAATGGTTACAGGTTAGGACACGGAGAAGTTAAAGATTCCATTGTTTTGGATGGATTATGGGATTCTTATAATAATATGCACATGGGTAATTGTGCAGAATCTTGTGCAAAGGATTTTTCTTTTACGCGTGAACAGTTAGATAATTTTGCAATTGAATCCTACAAAAGAGCTATTGAGGCTAATAAATCGGGTAGATTCAAAGATGAAATTTATCCAGTTAAAATTTCATCAAAAACAGGAGAATCAATTGTTGATAAGGATGAAGAGCCTGGCAAAGTAAAATTTGATAAAATCCCTACTCTCAGACCGGTATTCGATAAGAATGGTGTTGTAACCGCAGCTAATGCTTCAAGTATAAACGATGGTGCGGCAGCATTATTAATTATGACCGAAGAAAAAGCAAAATCACTTGGTTTAAAACCTCTTGTAGAAATTGTGGCTCAAAGTTCAGCAGCAAAAGCGCCAATAGAATTTACAACCGCTCCGGCTGATGCAATAAATAAAGTTTTAAAGAAATCTGGATTGACAACCAAAGACATTAACCTTTACGAAATTAATGAAGCATTTGCTGTTGTGTCTTTGGTCGTTAACAAATTGCTTGGATTAAATTCTGACAATGTAAATGTAAATGGTGGTGCAGTCGCGCTCGGTCATCCAATCGGCGCAAGCGGAGCAAGAATTTTAGTAACCCTTATCCACGAAATGAAAAAGCGAGATTTAGAATATGGATTAGCTTCGCTTTGTATCGGAGGCGGAGAAGCTTCTGCACTAATTGTTAAAAATTATAAATAACAGGAGAGATTTTAATGAATATTAATAAAGTTGCTGTAATTGGTGGGGGAACGATGGGAAATGGAATTGCCCACGTTTTTGCAATGAATGGATTTGATGTCTTTTTAACTGAAATGAACGAAGATCTATATCAACGAGCGCTAAAAACAATTTCAGGAAATCTTGATAGACAAATCAAAAAACAAGTAATTTCGGAGGATGAGAAAAAACAGGCTCTATCTAAAATAACAAAAACAATTGGGATAGAAAATATTCCCGAAGATATGAATTTAGTTATAGAAGCAATTTATGAGAATAAAGATGCTAAAATATCTATATTTAAGAGTTTACAAGATCGATTAAATACTGATTGTGTATTTGCTTCGAATACGTCATCAATCTCGATTACAGAACTTTCTGCCGATTGTCGCCCCGATAAATTTATCGGGATGCACTTTATGAATCCGGTTCCTGTAATGAAACTCGTGGAAATAATTAGAGGCTATTCCACCTCTGATGAAACCTATGAAATAATTAAAGAGTTGACAACAAAACTCGATAAAGAACCGGTTGAAGTTTTTGATTATCCTGGATTTATATCCAATAGAATTTTAATGCCTATGATTAACGAAGCGATTTTTTCTTTAATGGAAGGCGTAGCGTCCAAAGAAGCGATTGACTCTGTTATGAAACTTGGAATGGCGCATCCAATGGGACCTTTGACACTCGCAGATTTTATTGGATTGGATGTTTGTCTTGCAATTATGAATGTTTTATATGAGGGCTTTAATGATCCAAAATATCGCCCGTGCCCATTACTAAAAAAAATGGTTGCTGCTAATAAGCTTGGTCGTAAATCTGGAGAGGGATTTTACAATTACTGATGAATAAGCGAAATGAATTTTATTGCTAAAAGAAGTTAAAAATATTATTCCTTTTGTAGATAGAATGAAAATCTATTTAGAGAAGATTGCTTTTCCGGAATATACTTTTTTCAGTTTTTATGCTATTTTGATTGGAGCTGCGGCTGGATTAGCAGCAGTTTTTTTCCATTTATCGATTGAATTTTTTAATAATGTATTTTTTGAAAAGACAAAAGAAGGGCTTTACTTTTTAGGAACAGCAGCTGTTATTCTTTTGCCCGCGATTGGAATGTTCATTCAATATTTGATGATAAGAACTGCTCCGGATATCGCTAAAAAAAGGGGAGTGCTTGAGATAATTAAATCAGTAGCATTTACAGGGGGCTATATCCCACTCCGAACAACTTTATTTCATTTTCTCGCACCAGTAATTTCTATTGGTTCCGGTGGAACTGTTGGACCAGAAGGTCCTGCTGCACAAATTGGAGGAGGTGTTGCAAGCAAGCTAGCTACAATCTTTAAAGTCTCAGATCAACGTAGAAGAATTTTTACTGCAGCAGGTTCAGGAGCCGCAATTGCAGCAATTTTCAACACTCCGTTAGGCGGAGTATTTTTTGCGTTAGAAATTATTTTACTTAATGATTTTCAAACGCCTACTTTTTCAGCACTAATTTTAGCTTCCGTAACAGCAAGTGCGATCTCTAGAATTTTCTTGGGTAATGAATCTGTTTTTACCTTTGACATTCCACATATTGGGGAGTATCAGTATTTCTATCTTTTTATTTTATTAGGACTTTTCTGTGGTGTGCTTTCAGTTCTGTTTTTAAAGTATGATGATTATACTGCAAACCAATTCAAAAAAGGCTTTCTAAAAAAAATACCTCAATGGGTAACAATGGTATCTGTTGGATTGTTAGTCGGAGTTAGCGGCTATTTTTATAAAGATATTTTTGGTGTTGGATATTCTGGAATTAACCAAATTTTAAGCAACTCAAGTACGTGGCAAGTTGTAGCAGTTTTATTAGTTCTCAAGTTTATTCTCGTTCCATTAACACTTAACTCCGGCGGTTTTGGAGGAACATTTGCACCTTCTTTATTTATGGGTGCTTGCGCAGGCTATCTATTCTCATTTGGAGTACAAAAGTTTTTAGGCATTCCAGCAGACCCAACAACATATATACTAGTTGGAATGGGAGCAAGCCTTGCAGGTATAAATTCAATACCGATTACTGCAATTCTAATGTTATTTGAAATGACACGTGAGTATTCTTTTATTTTACCCTTGATGCTTTCCGTTATTGTAAGTTCCACAATGGTACAAATCGTCAATAAAGGCTCTTATCACATTAAGAAATTGGAAAAACAAGGATTCAGATTAACTGGTGGAAAAGAAGCTAGTATATTAAAATCGATAAGTGTGGAAGAAGTTATGCAGATTAATCCAGTTTTGGTTCACCAAAACGCTTCTTTAGAAAAAGTTGTTGCTAAATTGATGGAAGCTGAGCATCATATAATATATACAATTGATGATGAGGATAATTTAACAGGAGCAATTTCTGAGACTCAGATAAGACCTCTTATAATGGAATTTGAGACACTTAGAGAATCAATAATTGCTAGTGATATTGCATCTAATCGAATCACAACAGTTTACGTAAATCACGATCTAGATCATGTACTAAAGATTTTAACACGATTAGACATTGATGAAGTTCCGGTCGTCTCAATAGAAAATGACAAACAAATAATTGGAATCGTTTCCAGGCATGATATATTATCAAGTTATAATAAGGAAAGTCTTAAAAGCGATCTAGCAGATGGACTGTCCAGAGAGATAAATACGTTACGAGAGACTAAAATATCCAGGATTGCTGATGGTTATGCAATTATAGAATGCAAACCAAGTAATCTATTTGTTGGCAAAACTTTAGCACAGCTAAAATTAAGAAACACTTACGGATTAGAAGTTTTAATGATTAAAAAATCCAAAGAGCTTTTTAATGAGACCGAGAAAGAATCAAAAATAATTATGCCGGTTCATAATTATAAAATTGAAGAGAGTGATATATTAGTCTTATTTGGAACTGAAGAAAAGATCGCAAAAACGTCTGAATGGTAAGAATAATGGAAATGTCCGATAATGTATATTATGTAAACTAAGAACTTTCCTGTTTTATCCCTTACTACCTAATTTAATAATTATAAAAATCACAGCAAGAATAAATACTATCCAGATTATAGGACTCTTCTTTTTTTGTCTGAACTTTCGATAACTCTGAAAACCTAATCTTTTTCTAAATTTTTCTTGCGGATCATTTTCAGGTTTATAGAATCTTGATGGATATTCAAAAATTCTATGTCGCGGTTTTTTCATTAACATAATTTAACCTAATTAAATAGTGCCTCAACAAATGATTTTGAATCAAACTCTTGTAAATCATCAATGCTTTCGCCAATACCAATAAATTTAATAGGAACCCTTTGTTTAGCAACGATCTGAAAAACTACTCCGCCTTTGGCAGTGCCATCTAACTTAGTGATAACTAAACCAGTAAGATTTACTACCTTAGAAAATTCTTCTGCTTGTAAAAGAGCATTTTGTCCGGTATTTCCATCAACAATCAAAAGAGTTTCATGCGGAGCATCTGGGAGCAGCTTTTTAATCACACGACCAATTTTATCTAACTCGCTCATTAAATTAGTTTTATTGTGCAATCTACCGGCAGTATCAATTAAAACAACGTCATATCGCTCATCAATGGATTTTCTAATCGTCTCAAATACCACTGAAGAAGGATCAGTACCTTTTGTGCTTTGGATTATGTCAACATCTGCTCGTTTTGCCCAAATAGCTAATTGTTCATTTGCAGCAGCACGAAAAGTATCAGCTGCACCAACAATTACTTTTTTGCCAATCTTTTTATAATTGTTAGCCAATTTTCCAATAGTTGTTGTCTTCCCTACTCCATTTACGCCAACAATTAATATAATATAAGGTTTTATCGATGAAACATCTTTTCCATTTAAAACTGCAACAGATAAAACAGTTGTTAATTCTCTTTTAACAACTTCAATTATCATTTCACCGCTTCGATCTTTTTCTGATTTAAGATTTCTTTTTAATGACTCAATAATTTGTTCTGTTGTGTCAAATCCAATATCAGAACTTAAAAGAATCTCTTCAATCTTATCTATGCTCATATCATCAATTACAGCTTTACCTGTAACGGTTTCAGTAATTGAATTAATAATCTTTTCGCGTGTTTTGCTTAAACCGTCCTTTAATTTGTTTAGATTAAAATTTTTAAACAGACTCATTTTTTTTCTTTATAAATTCCATTGCTCTATAAATGTAAGCAATTAGTGAAATGAACATTAAAATTATTGCAGAGTAATAAAAAAATAAATAAAAATAATTCGTTCTATCGATGCCCAGTAAAATTAAAAGTATGACTGAACCGATAAACAATACAGTAATCTTTCCAAGCTTATTTGATGGAAGAACTCTGCCGAGAATATTTGAAACTAACAATCCGCCAATAAAAATAATTAGGTCACGTGAAATTATTGTAAAAAAGAAAAAAGCAGAAATTTCATCTATCATGTATAGCTTTACAACAACAACAGCCATGGCGGCTTTATCCGCAAGCGGATCGATAATTTTACCTACTTCTGTAACCTGATTTAGTTTTCTTGCAAGATAACCATCTAGCATATCTGTTGCAGCAATAACTATACATAAGGCAAACGTTATATAGCGAACAGATTGGATTTCAAAACTATCTAACAGAAACCATAATGGAATTGTTAACAGAAATCTTAGAAAACTAATTCCGTTTGAGATTGTAAATATTTCTTTACTGCTGTATTTCATCTTACTATTGCAAACTTACCAAGTTTTTCTTCACCTTCATTATTTGCTGAGTCTAATTGAACAACACGGTAAATATAAACTCCCGTTGCAATTTTATTACCGCTAAAATCAACTAAATTAAAATCAACTCCACCGTTACCGTCGGTTTCTTCAATTTCATTTATCATGGTTCCATCAATGGTCCAAATAGTAATTTTAGCACGTTGCGGCAGATTTGCAAAAGTAACTTTCTCAGTGGATTCCTTAGTTGGATTTGGATAAACGTAAACATCAGAAAGATCTTTGGCATATGTAGATAAAACTACATAGCTTCCGGAGCCTGTATTTATAGCGATGGATCCTGTTGCTGTATTAGAAACAAGATTATTAATTCTAAGGACATATTCTTTTCCTATCGAACCAACAGGTTTTTGACTAGTTAAATCTAAATAGATTATTTTAGAATCATTGGGATCAATACTTACAAGTGAAACTTTATTTGATGGTTCAAATGTATAATTATTTGGATTTAGTGCGGATGTTACATCAACATTAAAATTAAAAACTAGTTTAATTTTATACGCATTAATAATTTCGAAAGATGTAACGTAAAATGTTTCTTCCTCAGGTTTGGGAGTGACTGTAAAATTTAATGAGTCAGTTTCTATCGGCGAATTAAATAAATCTTTTATGTCCTGAATAATAAGTTTCTGATTCCCTGCTGGTAAGTTTGTTGTATATGATAAGAGATAAGAATACTGATCATTAGCTGTTACTGAATTCGGATAACCCACACCCAATATATTAAAAGCCTGCAAATTTTCAATTGTGTTTTTCATCTTTTCTGAAAATGTTACAATAACGCTTCGATTACTATTGCTGTAAGCTGAATCTGGTTTTGCCGGAGTGTGGGCAAAAACATCAACAATACTGCTCATTCCCGAAAGCGACTCCGGTTTACTAGCATCAAAAGCCTTTACTGCATAATAATAAGTTGAATCTAAATTGATATTTGAATCAAAATAGTTAGGAATGGAAGTTGAATCGATTAGTTCCAAACTACTAATGCTTAAACCTTTATAAATATAAAACTTAGGTGCGTTTGAATTCCAATTAAGTTGGATTGTTGATGAATTGATACTAAAACCTGAAAAATTATTTGGGGTACTTAGATAATTTGATGTTGCGAATTCAGAAAATTCAATTTTATTTGAATAAGGAAAACCTACTTCGAGAACACCATTTTGATTGAGATCACCGACAAAAACTGAGTTTGAGTTAATGTTCTCTTTATAAGCAATAATTTTATTTTCTGATAAATCATTTTTAAAGATGTACGCATAAGGAAAAACATAAAGTAAAAGTTCGTCTTTATTATCATTATTAATATCAGCAAATCTTAAACTATTTGCAGTTTTTCTAAAAGCACCGCTAAATTCGGTTGAAGCATCAAAAAAAGCCTGATCATACAGAATATTTGTCGTGCTATCAGAAATATTAAAAACAATTAATCTATAAAAAGGTACAATATCTAACTGATTTATAGAGTGAAGTAAAACTGCAAGCTCAGTTTTGCCATCTCCATCATAATCTCCACTTGTTATGTATGAGGATGAGCCTAAAAAGCCTGTCCTAATAACACTATTTGTTGTAAAATTATTATTTGTGTTAATATCATAACTGAAAATATCTCCATCTTCATCAACCATCCAAAATTCATTAATTCCATCACCATCCATATCTGCAATTGCAGCACCAGGTGAATTTATTCTATTATTCCCAAAATCGAGAGGAGTAAAGTTCATTAAACTATCAACAAGTAGAAGACTCAGATTGGGTTGAACATCCCAAACCTCCACTCTGTTCAAATCTCGGATAGAAAAAACTTCAACAGTTCCATCAGAATCTACATCTTTAGCCATTATTGGCCAGAATCTAACTCCTCCATCTTGAGAGATTACTGAGTATTTCTGAATAAAAGTTGAAGAGAATTGATATGACTGTTCATCAATAAAACCATCATATGTAAAATATGTAAGTAAATCTGCTAATCCATTATTATTAAAGTCGCCAAAACCTTTTACATATTTCGAGTCTAAAGTGTCGATTAAGATAAAAGAATCATTGCTAAAATTAAACAAATGAGAATCTTTCCCTTGCCTAAGTGAAACATCAGAAAATTGATTTGAAGTAATATTCATCGGATCCTCATACAAATCGCCTGCTGGTAAGGTATATGGTAAGATATATTCTGGTGATAAATCTGAGTTAAATGATGTTGAAACAAAATAGTTACTTCCAATATTATTTTTAGTAGTTATTAAACCTGCAAGATTTTCTGCTTCAAAATAAATTTCGTAAAAAGTATTCTGAATAACCAAATCTTTGGGAATAAAACCGTAGTGCAATTGTTTTACAAATTGGTTGTTAGTTGAAAAACCATCTAATGTTACAAAATTAAAATTTGAATCTCCGGTTTTTCTGTAAAACATTCTAACTGTGCTTGGGTCATCTGTATAAATTGCAGCAAGTGGGACCGACTTATTTCCATAAAAAGCTGGAATTAAATTAACTAAATCAGTGATTGGTGGAGTTCTATCAATATGGAAATTAACTCTCTCTTCTGCGGTTCTACCATTATTTTGAAATACAATTAATCGTATTGTATAAGATGTGTCTATAAAATTTGCTAAGTTAAGATTAAAAACCTCTTCATTAAAAGCTTGTGATTTTCTTTCTTCTATTAAAGTCGTCCATGCATCTGGGTTCAATCCAATTCCAAACTCAAGATTAAAACTTATAAAATATGGAGAAAGAACAGTTACCGAAATCGGAAGATCATTATTAAAAGTTGCATAATCTTGTGTTGGATAATTAAATTTTACAATTGCAGGTGCAGTTACTGTTAAAGCTTTAAATAAATTTAATCGTCCAGCTCCACTTCTTAAATCCCATCCAGCTTCGCCAATATCATCAGATGTTGATTTTAATATCTGTTTAACTTCTTCATTTGTGAAGCTCTGTTTTGATAATATTAATGCTGCCGCAGCTGATACGAAAGGAGCAGAAGCGGATGTTCCACTAAAAGAAGAATAATCTGAATTCAATGCAGTTGAGGTAATCCCTGAACCCGGAGCAACCAAATCTAATGTTGAGCCCCAGTTTGATGACCCTGCAACGAAATCCTGTTCTGTTGAATTACCAATACTTATAACCTCTGAATAACCAGAAGGATAATGTGGAACATTGCTTCCATTATTACCGGAGGATGCCACTAAAACAACATTTTGTGAATAAGCATAACGAATAACATCTCTTAAAACATAGGAAAACGAATAATCTCCCCAACTCATATTTATAACTTTAGCGCCCATCTTAACAGCATATAGAATAGCTGCTGCGGCATCATCTTCTTCACCATATCCTCCTGGATCAAATGATCTTAAATTTAATATATTAATTTTTGGTGCAACACCAGCGATTCCTGAAATATTATTTGTTTCAGCGGCAAATGTTCCGGAAACCAGTGTACCATGACCATGTTCATCTAATGGAATGTTATCCCAGGTTAGATAATCACCACCTGTTGAGTCAAATGGAAAGCCAACTCTATCAACAAAATCCCAACCCATATAATCATCAATAAATCCGTTGTCGTCATCATCAATACCGTTATTACTTTTTATGCCGCTTTCACCAGGATTCTTATAAATCTTATTCATTAAATCGGGATGTAGGTAATCTATTCCAGTATCTATAATTGCAAGTAAAACTGTGTCCGAACCTTGTGTAATATCCCATGCATCAAAAGCTTTTATTTTTTCTAATGCCCATTGCTCTGATAACAAACTATCGTTTGGTACAAAATCTAATCGGTATGTATTTGATTTTTGTATGTACTCAATATCGGGTTCAGAAGATAAAATCGTATTAAAATTTGCTTCTTGCACGATTTCAGAGAATTGCACTTTAACAATTCTACCAAGAACTTCATCTCCCCTGCCCAAACCTTTTGCAAGATAATTCACATCATACGTTGGCAGCGCTAATGGAGCATCGCCGAGATTGTTGGATAAAATCTTCTGTAAAACATTTGATTCAACAACACTTATAGGCACATTACTTTTATACTTAATAAAGTATGTTGTTTGAGCAAGTGTTGGGATGGCTATAAAAATAATTGAGGCAAGGAATAAAATCGGATTAAACTTCATACATCTCCTTCTTGAAGTTAGTGTCTATATCTGTCGGATATTTTCCTGAAAAACAAGCTGTGCAAAAATTATCTTTGCCTGCTTCAGAAACTGCTTCCAACATCTCATCGATAGTTAGGTATTCCACGCTATCAACTTCAAGATAATTTTTTATCTCTTTTATGTCCCCATTTAATCTAGCTGCTATTAATTCTTGCTTACTAGGAAAATCCATTCCATAAAAACAAGGATACATAATTGGTGGGGATGAAATTCTTAAATGTATTGCCTTTGGATTTGCTTCTCGTAATAAATGTACTAATTGTTTTGAGGTTGTACCACGAACAATTGAATCATCAACAACTACAATAGTTCTTCCTTCAAGAACGCCTTTTACAATATTAAATTTTATTCTAACGCCCGTTTCTCGATTTGATTGACCGGGCTGAATAAATGTTCTGCCTATGTAGTGACTTCTTATCAAACCAATTTCTAAACGTGCATCAATTCCCTGTTTCTCCAATTCTCTTGCATAACCCAGAGCGGTAGTGTTAGAACTATCAGGAACACTGATTACATAAACTCTTTCTCCATCAGGATCTGTAACAGGATGTGAGCGAGCAAGTTCTTTGCCTAATCTTCGGCGCATTTTATCTACATTATGACCAAAAATAAAACTATCAGGTCTTGAAAAATATATGTACTCAAACACGCAATGTTTTTTGGGTTCAGGATTTCCATTAATGCGAAATGATTTGATTTCATTTGTCCTAATTGATTCATCATCAATCACAATTAATTCACCAGGATTAACTTCACGTATAAATTCAGCGTGTTGAATATCAAAAGCACAAGTTTCTGAAGCAATCAGAAAAGAATTATCTAGTTTCCCCAAAGCTAGTGGTCTAAATCCAAGTGGATCACGAGCAGCAATAAGTTTATCATCTGTTAAAATAACTACACAATATGCACCTTCTATTTTCCTTAGTGCTTCAAGTATTTGATCGATTTGATTATCCAACTTACTTCTTGCAATTAAATGTAAAATAACTTCAGTATCGCTTGTAGTTTGAAATATGGCACCCTCATTTACAAGCTCATTTCTTAGTTCTTTTGCATTTGTAAGATTTCCGTTATGTCCGATTGCAAGATTTCCCATTCGGTAGTTAACCATAAAAGGCTGAATATTTTTTCTGGATTTTGCGGCACCTGTTGTTGAATATCGATTATGCCCAATAGCCGAACTGCCATATAATACGGATGTAAGAAGATCGTGATCAGCAAAAACTTCCGATACTAATCCTTCACCTTTTACAATATTAAAATGAGTTCGATTATCTCCATTAAATGATCGTGTTACAATACCGCTTGCTTCTTGTCCACGGTGCTGTAAAGCATGCAATCCATAATAAGCTTGTGCCGAAGCAGTTTCAGATCCATAAATTCCAAAAATTCCACAATAAGAAATCGGTTTGTCTTCTTCGTAATTCATATTTTTCAGGTGATTTAGTTGTTTATAAATTGTAATCAAAGTTAAGTATTTGCAAATATTTTATGAAATTTGAAATGAAATATTTTTGTTCTATTGGTCTAATTCACTAAAAATTTAATACAAAAAATTGTAATTTTATGCGTGCATTTTAGAGGAATAAGTTTTATGAAAAGTGAGTCAATTCAATCATTTCTAAAATTAAAAAATATTGCTGTGGTTGGAGTTTCCAGATCTACAAAAGGATTTGGAGTATCAGTTTATGATCATTTAAAGCATAACGGTTATACTGTTTATGCGGTAAATCGAAAAGGTGGATTTTCAAATACTACAAAGTTGTATGAATCATTATTTAAGATTGAACAACGAATTGATGGTATAGTAACTATCATTCCTCCCGGTGAAACTGAACTTGTTGTTCAACAAGCAAAAGATTTGGGAATTAATAATATTTGGATGCAGCAAGGTTCTGATTCTAAAAGTGCAATCGAATTTTGCGAACTAAATAAAATCAACTATGTGGCAAATGAATGTATTTTGATGTTTGCTGAACCCGTTAAATCAATTCATAAATTTCATCGTTGGGTAAATAGGCTTACCGGTAAGTATCCAAGTTTTTAATTTGCTGTTCAAAAGATCTTTATAGAAGCTCATTCGTTTAAAAAGTTTTCTATTTCTTTTCTGCATCGTTCAATTTCACAACTAACAGCAAGATGACCACAATTATTATCGAGTATCATAAGTTTTGAATTAGTTAATTGTGCAAGATTGATTGCTTCAATTGGATTTACCATCAAATCGGATTTACTTACAATTATAAACATTTTAGCTTTTATTATTTTTGCTGCCTCTTCCATCAAACCATTTGAATACTTTGATATATCATATTTCATCATAGCTTTAAGCTGAGTTAAGTAATTTTGTAATGTAAATATCTTACCAGGTTCTTTATCAAATGATTTTAGATATTCCGGAAATTCTGACAGGTCAGTATGTGTTGCTACATAGTCCGGTGTTCTTGCAAAGTTAGCCGCAAGCATATCTGATAATCTTTTTACTTCTCTTTCTGACATGCCACAGTTTAAAGTTGATTCGATAATGTTTAGCTGCGTATTCATCCATAATAAGTCTGAAGTTGTCATTTTGGGAGTGGCTACGTATGCAACAATTTTATTTACTAAATCCGGATACATTACTGCCATCAGGAAAACTTGCATGCTGCCCATTGATCCTCCAACTGCAGCAAATATCTTTTTAATATTAAAATGATTTAACAATAAAAGATAGTTTGCATTAACCATATCATCAATTGTCAAATTATAAAATACTGAATCAGGGTTATCTGAATTAGAAATAGAAGTTGATATTCCGTTACCTAAAGCATCCACAGCTATGATAAAATACTTGGTCGTATCGATAAAGTTATACTTTTGAATTAAAGTACCAATAGCTTCAGAAGTTCCGCCAAACCAGCTTGGGTAGATTATAATGTTTGATGAATCAACATTAATAGATCCAAAAGTTCGATATCCGATTTGGCAATTATAAAGTGTTTTACCGGATTGCAATTTTAAATCACCTATATTTGCAAACCTTTGTAATGATTGAGCAGAGACACTTGATACTAGCAACATCTCTAAAACAATTAACTTAAAAAATATATTTTTCATAATTCCATATTTATTTTAAATGACAATAAAATTGTACTTAAAATTTATAAATTTGAACTAGAATTAAGAAGAAATTAATAAATTAAATGTAGATTTATTATGAATAGATTTTTTAAGACAGTGTCCTCAGTTAATGTTTTATTTTTAATTTTAAATATCAATCTATTTGCCCAAGTAATAGATGAGAATGAAAAGTGGATAAAAGTTGCGGAGAACTTAAATTTTCCTGAAGGTCCAGCTTATGATGGAAAAACATCTCTTTATTTTTCTAATTGTTATGGTGGATGGATTGGTAAATTTTCAAATGGAATTGTTGATACCCTTGTATCAAGATCAAAGGATTCTTTATTATTAGAAAAAACAAATGGAATAGCCTTTGGTGTTGACGGCAGTTTGTATGTTTGCGAATATGGAAAGGGTCAAATTCTAAGAATAAGTAAAGATGCCCAAGTTGAAGTTTATGCTGCGGGTTATGAAAACAAAAAATTTAATCGTCCAAATGATATTACAATAGATGCAACCGGAAATTTATTTTTTACAGATCCGAATAGCTATGATAAGAATATATTGGATGGAAGATTATTTTTTGTTGATGTTAATACAAAAGATGTGATTTTACTTGATGATAGTCTTGCATTTCCAAATGGGATTAATATTTCACCGATTGATGGAAAACTTTACGTATGTGAATCAGCTAAACAAAAAATAGTACGCTACAAAATCACACAAGAAAATAAAGTAGTTGAAAAAGAAGATTTTGTTGAGTTGCCAGGCGGTGATCCTGATGGAATTGAGTTTGATATCAATGGGAATCTTTATGTAGCTCATTATGGCGGTAAAGCAATTTATATTTTTTCACCTGTAGGAAAACTATTACAAAAAATAGTAACCCCTGGAGCTAAACCTACAAACCTTGAATTTGGAGATGATGATTATCAAACATTATACTTAACTGAAGTTGAAACAAATTCTATTTACAAAATCAGAACAAAATATAAAGGCAAGCAGAGCATATTAAAATTTTGATTAGTTACTTTTAATTAGCATTATACAATTACCCACTTTCCTCTCCCCTGTTTGATCTGATGGATTGTTTACAACTTTATTATTAATAACCATTGTTGTTGAACCACCGCCGTCAAGATTTAATCCTTGGTAAATTCCCTGCTCAATCATTAAGTCAGCAAATTCATCTAACGCCAATCCACTGCTGGATTCCTGTCTTCCATCAACTGTTATAAAGATAACTGTGGAACTATCTTTTGTAATTCCAATTCCGGTTCTAGGATGCTTTACCTTTGAAAAATTATTAAATACCCCTTCAATAGTGCTATCAGATTTAATTAGATTAATTCCATACCTTACAAGTCTTGGCCAGCCACCAACTAGTGAATTAATATTTTTTAGGTTTGGATTAAAACCTAGAATAATTTTTAGTGTATCGTCTAACCTAATCTCTCTTTCAAGATAATGTGCATATTTATTATTTACTGATAACACAAAATCCGAATCTATTTTGTAGTTGCCACCGTGATTAAAAGTATCTGTAACAATACAAAACAAAGTGTCATAATTTCTTTTTATGATGCTTAGCGCAGTTTCACATTTGTACCAATTACTTGAATCAGAAGGAGTATATTTACCCTGATAATGATTATAAAGTATAATAGAATTACTATCTGCTTTTGAGTTTATTCTATTGATTGGTTCAGAAAAGCCATTAGGTAAAATGAGCTGACCTTTAAAAACAAATTGATCTATAATAATTTTATTTTTATCTGTAACTGCAAACTGTGTATTCACAAAATTATTAAATGGCGAGTCTGTGAACTTTACAGCTTTTACAATTTCTCCTTCAGAAATCATATTGTTAATAATTTCACCATCTGCTTCAAAAAAATCTGCATTAATAGCTGCAATAACATTGTATCCCGAATCAGTTAATTCCCTTACCATTTCACTTGTTGTTGCTTTTTCATTTAACAGTTTATTGGCTTTAACAGTTCTTAATCTAAAATTACCTTTTGAAATATCAATTTTTAGAATATCAATTGAAAGTGTATCAACAGAGTTGATTATTTTATTATAAATAACTCCATCACAAATGATCTCTTCTTTGCTGTATATTTGTGAATATAAATTTGTGACTAACAATATTGAAAGGAGAATGATTTTGGTTTGCATAAAGGATCCTAAAAATATTTTAAAACCTTAATTAAAAAATACTCATAATATTACAAAGCGCCACGAATCATATTCAAATTCTCTAAATCAAAAATATTAAGCACATTGATGTATATTTACATCTATCATAAATAGTATTATAAATTTTACAATATGCCAAATAATGTTACTCCTGTAATTTTATCAGCTTTGGAACTTGAAGTTCATTTTGGTGAACAAATAATTCTTGATAAATCTTCATTAAGCGTTCACGAAGGTGATCGCATTGGATTGGTTGGAAGAAACGGTGCCGGCAAATCAACATTTCTCAAAATTATCTCTGGATTGATGCCCCCGGATTCCGGTGAAGTTGCAAAGAAAAAAGATTTAGTTGTTGGATTTCTTTCACAGGAATTTACTTTAGATGAGTATAAGAATGTTTACGATAATATTCTTGATGGTGCTTTACTAGAGCTTAATCTTATAAAACAGTATGATGATACTCCGTTTGATGCCTCAAACAAACATCAGCTTGAAGAAAAAATATTACAGCTTGATTCCTGGAATTTAGAAAAACGTATTAATATTCTTATAGATTCTTTAGATGCTCCAAATGCTGATCGACAAATATCAACACTTTCAGGCGGAGAAAAAAGAAGAGTTGCACTTTGCAGAGCTTTAATTTCAAAACCCGATCTCTTAATTCTTGATGAACCAACAAACCATCTTGATACGAAATCAATTGAATGGCTTGAAGATTTTCTATCCAGTTATAATGGTACCTGCATTTTTGTTACTCACGATCGTTATTTCCTTGATAGAATTGCAAACAGGATTGTTGAACTTGCTTCTGGTACCTTTTATTCTCATCAAGGCAACTACACAGAATACTTAATTAACAAAGCTGAACGGCAGGCTAATAAAGAAGTTGAAGAGCGAAAGCGGCAAATGTTTTTGCGTCGTGAACTTGATTGGGTTAGACGCGGTCCAAAAGCCCGCAGAACTAAAGCTAAAAGCCGATTGGATAATTACAATGAAGTTGCTTCACAAAATGATTATGAAGTTGAGCTTGATGTTGATTTAATTATTCCTCCTTCAGATAGACTTGGCAAAAAAGTATTAGAGTTTAAGGATGTTGGGATAAAACTTGGTGATAAGTTATTATTCCAAAATTTTAACTTCATTTTTGAACCCGGAAGAAAAATTGGAGTTGTTGGGCAAAACGGAGTCGGTAAAACTACATTACTAAAAATGATTCTTGGACAGTTTCCACCAACAATGGGGAAAATAGAAGTTGGTGAAACAACTTTGTTTAATTATGTGGATCAAGCAAGACTATTATTAAATGATAATGATACTGTTATCAAAGCTATCGGCGATGGAAGTGAAACTGTTAGATTTGGAAAACAGCAATTAAGTATCTGGACTTATCTGAGAAGATTTTTATTTACCGATGATCGGATAAATACGCTTGTTGAAAGATTATCCGGTGGAGAAAAAAGTAGGCTAACACTCGCAAAGATTTTATGCAATGGCGGCAATTTCCTTATGCTTGATGAGCCGACAAATGATCTTGACCTTCCAACTCTAAGAATTCTTGAAGAAGCTTTGTTAGCATTTGAAGGGTGTGTAGTTGTAGTTAGTCACGATAGATATTTCCTTAATCGTATCTGCGATGGAATTTTAGCATTAGAAGGATATGAAGATATTTATTACAGTGAAGGCGGTTATGATTTTTATATTGAAAAGAAGAAAAAACGTGAGAAAGATTTTAAAGAATCAAAACTGAAGGAAATTACTGAAGACACAAGGACTAAAAACAAGCAAAAAAAATTAAGCTATAAAGATGCACTTGAACTTGAGAAAATTGAAGAAAATATCTTACTTGCTGAATCAGAAGTTGAGACAATTGAAAAGATTTTTAGTTCCCCGGATTATTTTGAAAAACACGCTACTAATACTAATGAGTTAAATCAAAATTTAGAAACAGCAAAACAAAAAGTAAGAAAACTTTACGATCGCTGGGAGGAATTGGAGAGTTTGAAAAACAGCTTATCTTAGTAATTTCAGTAATTCCTGCAATCTATTTTGGATAACTTTTTTTCAATTATTATTCAATAATACTTTATATCTGCCTGAAAAAGATATTCCATGCAAAACTACCGTATTTCCATGCATTTATAATTGCATGAAACATTCAATTACTGTTAAAAAATAAAAGAAATTAGCCAAAATTCTACTGGCACAATTCTTTAAGTGATAAATGTAAATAATTGCAAATAAATTATCACAATCAAATAGGAGATCTAAAATGAAAACCACTGTATTCGTGAAGAAAAACTTTCTTCCAATGGTACTCTTGGTAATAATATCTTTTTTCGTCGGTTGTCAAGACGATATGACGGTTCAAACTACTGAGGAAATAAGTACAAATCAGCAGGCGCTTGAAAAGCTGGTTGATGAAGATTCTGTTCTTACCTCCTTTGAGTCGAATTATAATGAAGATGGTGATATGGGAATTCTTGGAAAGATTAATACAGAGATCTATCCATTTAGAGTTGGCCATAAAATGAGATTGGTTAACAGAACAGTTTCGGTTACTTTTGACGGCGATACTGCTTACGGTTTAGTGACGAGAACTTTTGAAGGCGTTTTATTTATCAAAGGTTCATATGATCCAAATGCAACAAATCCTGATACTTTAATAACTAAACCATTTACATCAGTTGTCACAAGAAATGTTGTATTTGTAAAAATAGCAAACACAGAATTTCCTAGAAGAAATTGGAAAATTGAGGCGATATCATTACCAGAAGGTGGTACGCAAAGCCCGAATATGGATATCACAAGGTTGACCGCATTTTTACCTAATGGAGATACACTAGTAATTAATTCTCCCAATGACTATTACCTTATTAGAAATTGGAATCAGTGGTGGAGATGGCATAATATTCCTGTAATCCCACTTAATTCTGATATCCTTTTAAGAGTTGAGTTAAACAGCGCATACGCCGACTCTGATTTTGTGACTTTAACTTTTGGTGCCGATAGATTTGGATTGAACAGATTAAAGAGAAAATTTGAATTAGTCTCTTCCACACCTAACGGAAATATGTACGAGAAAGTTTACGAACAAACTTTTGCAACTCGTCAATTTCCAGGATTCTTTCATGCAATAATAAATGGAATGCCAAAGCAAGTTGTTTATGATGACTCTACTCCGGTGGAAATGGAATCATGGGGTATTCCCTACTTTGTTCGTTAAATAAATAAAATAATTATTCTTCAAACCCAATTTCTTAACGATATTGGGTTTGATTATTTTATTTTTAGTAATTAAAAATCTAGATTTAAGAAAACAACAAGTAATAGTAAGTTAAAAACGATGAAAAAATATTTTTTATACATTCTAATTGTAATTTCATTTATTTATTCTGGATGTGATAAACCTGGTCCAACAGAATTGATTAATGATCCAAATGTATCAGAAAATCTTGATGTAGAGATAATTGCCAAAGATTTTGATAATGAATTTTATTCAAATGGATTTGATACAAGTGGCGTTACTGAAGATATCAGAAATTATGCAAGTATCATTTCTATAAACGGTATTAAACTTACACGTAATGGTCAAACAGATAACATTTCCTCAGCCCTAACTATGCTGCTTGATAAAACAAAACCATTCTTATCTCCTAGAGGTATAGTTCTTGGGTATAATACTTTAACTCCGGGAATTGTAAAATTTAATGATACACCGGCACGACTAACCAATTATCGAGTCCGATATTTAGAGGGTGGTGTTTTAATTGATACTGTTTTAGGAAAAAAGTATGAGTTGTTTAGTATAAATGGAAGAGCTTTTAATGATCCATTTACTTTTCCATATAACTCAACAGTTGCATTTTATTTTAATCCGTTTATAGGTCAATCATCGGGTTTTAATATAGTAACTCCAAAAGAAATTACGGGGAATATTAAGTTATTAAATTTACAGAATCAGAATAAAATTAGTGCTAAGCTTACATGGGATGGTGAAAATGCAAATAAATTTTTTATAATTCTTGGAGGGGTTAGAAATTCAAACCAGCAAGTTGTGCCATTTTTTAGAATTAAAACACAGGATGATGGCAGTCTGATAATTCCAAATTCAATTTTAAAAAATATACCAAAAGATAGATTTAATAAGCTTTCATTCAGCTTGGTTAGAAAATATGATATGCTTAGTAGATTACAAAACACTGATCTGTACGTTGTATCTCAAAGTATTCACACAATAATAGTGGATCTTCCTTGAGATTTATTTTTTTTATAACAGGCATTGTTATGATATCATTTGCTTCATTAAACGCACAATCCTCATTTGGATTAAATGGGATGGTTGGAATTTCAACTGAATCATTTACCACATTGAATTCCTTTGAGTATAATCCATCAAATTATTCTGTAATTAAAGATTGGGGTTTTTCATTTACATTCGGTAGTGAGTTTGGTACTACAGTTTCCAGTAATTTATATCAGGTAACAGCGGCAAAAACATTTGGTTCTAATTTTATATCATTGAGATATACTCCCGGATTTCAAAAGGAATTTATTTTCAGATCCTCTTCAACTACAAATGATAGTTCAAACGGACAAATTAATCTTGAATCAAAATATTTATACAAAGAACTATTTGGTCTGGGTTATTCATATAAAATTAATAACACCCTCAGTCTAGGATTTAATGCAAGATACTTCAAACAAGATTTTACTGAAGAAATTATTACCGCAATATTTTCTGATACGCTTTACTTAGTAAAAGAAACTGAACTCGATAACTCTGATTTTTGGAAAATTGATTTCGGTTTAGTTTGGAATCCAATTAATAATTTGATTGTAAATATTGGTTCCAGAAATTTATTGTTACTTAAAAATAAGTTGCAAAATCAAAATAATAACCAATTTGAAATTAAGACTGATAAATCTATTATAACAGGAATTTATTATACTCCTGTAAATGATTTGAATTTAAATCTAATTTATGAAAGTGATAATTCTTTTGTCATTGGAACTTCTTCTTTGTTTCCAATCAACAAAAATAAAATTGGGTTTGCAATTTCAGGCTATCACGATGTTGATCAAAAGCCATTTATAGCAGGAATTAGTCCCTCAGCAATTTTCACTTCAAAATATTTTGATATTTCTCTTTCGTACATAAAGTATTTTAGTGATAGAAAGACAACCGGCAGTTATTCTGATTTTAAAGAAAATGGAATCTCAAACATTATTAATAACAAATACAGTTATGATAAAATATTATTGACAACAAATTTTAAGTTAAACACCCTTGTTGAGCAGAGAGTAATAATTTTGGACATTAATATTAATCATAATATTTATCCATCACTTAGTTATAAATATTTAGACACTCCAGTAGCAACTGCTAAGGTTCTAAACTTAACCAGTGAACAAATAGAGGTTAAACCTTTAATGAGTATGGCGGGCGTAAGTTCGGAAAAGTTTCAATCGCCTATAGTGTCAATAATGCCAAATGATACAAGTGAAATAAATTATTATTTATCATTTCCGGAAAACTATTCCAATGTGAATCCAGAAATAATTTATGCTGATTTTTATTTAACTTCTGCTAATGATGATTTTGATGATGAATATCAAAAGCCTGTACTTGTTAATGGCGTAAATGCCTGGGATGGTAATGTACATAACTTAAGATATTTCATTAATCGAGATATGGATTTTTCCGTAAAATATGCTAAAGCTATTCTAGCAAAACATAAAGCAGAAATTGATACACTGCTTAATGTTACATCTGATTTTTATAAGGCTAAAATAATTTTTAATTCGTTTATTGAAAATTTAACATATACATCAGATCCTAGAGCTTCTGCTGAATATGTGCAATATCCAAAGCAAACATTGGAATTAAAAGGCGGTGATTGTGACGATCTAAGTGTATGCTATAGCTCCTTATTAGAAAGTATTGGAATCGAAACAGCTCTGGTTGATTATAAAACTACTGACGCTAGCAGACACGTAAATTTAATGTTTAATACAAAGCTTACACCTCAACAAGCTTTACTTATTTCAGAAAATGATACAAAATATTTTATAAGAAAAAATGAATCCGGAAATGATGAAGTTTGGGTTCCGGTCGAGACAACTTCCCTTTCCAATTTTGAAAATGCCTGGAACATTGCGTCAGAGAAATTTCAAACTGAAGCAATTAATCAATTCGGGTTAGTTAATGGTAAAGTTGAAATAATTGATGTGAATTAATTCTTGAAAGTAATTCTATGAAAAAGTTTATTTTGATTTATTTGATTAGTGTAACAATAAGTTACTCTCAATCTTTTCAGATTGAAAAAATTATGGGGACTGTAAAAATGCTGACCAGTGGTAGCGAAACATGGCAACCAGTTAAAGCAAAAATGCAATTGAATGAAAATACAATAATCAGCACAGATAAAAATTCATCATTTACTGTTAGAAGTGAGGGAATATCATTTACTCTGAAAGAATCTTCAGCTATTACTGTTTCTAATATCAGAAAAATGAGTTTGGATGAATTGGTACTGGCTTTGGCAATGGAAAGTGTTATGGACACACCTAGAAAAAAAGAAAACAATAAATCAGATAACACCGCAGTTTATGGTAGTAAACTATCTAACGAAACTCTCACGGTACTAAAGTCCAACGATTTTGGAATAAAAAGAATAAATGGAGCAAGGCAACTTGCAGAAAATGGAATGAAGGAATCTGCTATTATCACTGCAAAAGAAGTTTATAGAAAATATCCGGATACAAAAAAAGACGCAGACACCAGAATTTATTTTGCTGATCTTTTGTTTGAACATGGTTTATATGAAGAATCTTTGGATGAGTATGTTGAAATAAAATCACTTCAGTTAAATGCTGAGCAAAAGAATAGAGTTATTGATAAGATTGATCAAATAAATAAAAAATTAATTAATAAATAATATTAAATCTGATTTAGGAAATGTTTAATTACTTCATCAAGATATTTATGATATTTTTGCGGAAGGTTTTTATACTTAGAGTTTAATTTTAATTTTAATTCATCAAACGAGAAATTTCGATTCACTTCAACATCTTTTCTAATATTTACTAACCAGGTATCCAATTTAGATTTTACACGAACTAATACTTCTTCATTATTGCTTGCGGCGATTGATAAAATAGCTTTCTGTTCATTAAAATTATTTTCACATAAAATTTTTAGAGAAAGTCCTCTAAAATTTTCAGCAACAAGAGTTCTGCTAACATTTCCTAACTCTTTTGCAGTTTCGTTTATAGAAGAGTGTGAAAAATATTTATTTCTTAATGATTCAATAACAAGATCTTCAAAATTTAATCTAGCACTTTTCACCATCTCAACAGGTAAATCATTTAGTTGAATTAGATTTCTGTTGCTTGCATCGCAAAAAACTTTTGCTCTGCTAATGGCTGATTCCAATTCTCTTACATTTCCCGGCCAATCATATTCATTAAAAGATTTTAATACAGCCAAAGAAAGTTTATATTTTTTATCGCTACTTTCACAGAAATATGCTGCTATTGTTTCTATATCTTCTTTTCTTTCTCGTAATGCTGGTAAATTGATATTAATAACGTTTAGCCGATAATATAGATCCTCCCTAAACTTCTTTTCTTTAATCAATTGTTTAAGGTCTTTATTTGTAGCAGAAATAACACGCACATCTGTTATAGCAACATCAACAGACCCCACTTTATCATATTCACCTGATTGAAGAACTCTCAAAAGCTTAACCTGAAAATTTTCTGATGTTTCACCAATCTCATCCAAAAATATTGTGCCTTTATTCGCTGATTCAAATTTTCCCTCTTTATCTGAAATGGCTCCTGTAAAAGCTCCCCTCACATGACCGAACAATTCACTTTCCAATAGAGATTCAGTGAGTGCTGCACAATTTATTGCGATGAACTTTTTATCTTTTCGATTGCTTAATGTATGAAGGGCTTTTGCCACTAATTCTTTTCCCGTTCCACTTTCACCTGTTATAAGTATTGTCGCATCTGTTGGTGCCGATTTCTTAACTAAATCGACAACATTTTTCATCTTTGTTGATCTATAAATCAGACCTAAAAAGTTTTCCGAATTATTTATTTCACTTAACTCTGCTTCCTTCTGATCGTTTTCATTTTCTTTTAGCTTATCAATATCTCCTTTCAATCCTTCAATTTTCTCTAACAACTTTCCTGTTTTTTGTTCAGATGCATAATTTAATTCTCTTTCTAAAGTTGAAAGTTTTCTTTCTTTTTCAGTAAGAAGATTTTTTAATAACTCAGATTCATCATAAAATCCTGCTAATTGATTTTTCTTTTCAATGATATAGAAATAGATGTCAGAAGCTAAGACAAATACTAAGGGTATCAATAAAAATGAATAAGCAATTTCTATAAAGAATAATCTGTAAAACATAAATGTTATTAACAAAGAGAAAAAAATTAAAATAACATTATGACTTAAAAACTTTTTGCTGTTCAGTTGAAATATTACAAATAAAAATGCGATTAAGATTAATAAATACTTTGACCAGTTATAATAAGAATCAATTATATATCTTTTATTTAAAAGATTATCCAAAGCAAAAGCGTGCAGTGCAACTCCGGGTAATTGTTCATCAAATGTTGTAGTAAATGAAGCAGCTAATTGTGGATCACTTATTCCGATTAGTATAATCTTATCTCTAAGTCGAAGTAGCATTTCACTATTCGATTGCAGCATTTGTATAAATTCTACCAGAGAATAATTCGTAAATTTATTCCAGGAGGATATAAAATTAACTTTTATTTTATTTGGATATTCTGTTTGTTCACTTAGAAGACTTAGACAAAAAGCTTTCTCAATTTTATTCTGATTTAATATTTGCAAAGGGATTTCAATTCCACCATCTTGAAAGTAGTTGAGATGCCCTGTTGGAATTTGTTCATTTATTAGTTTAGGACTCGGGAAACTTAAAGAATCAGTAGTATATACATCATTCTCTCTTTTCAAATTTCCCGCAATTGAGCTAATAACAACATTATTTGCTTTGCTAATCTCTCGTTGAAGAACATTGTCATAGACAGCCTGTGAAACAAACTTTGAACTCAAGAAAACTTCAAGTCCAATTTTTTTAACTCCGTATTTGGATAGATTGTTGATTAATAAGGCATAGTAACTTCTTTTAAGTGGCCAGGGGCCTAACTGTTCAATATCCTGGGAATTTATGTGAATAATTACAATAGATGTATCAGGCTGCTTTTCACCGGAAATTCTATTAAAATTAGAAAACAAGAAAGTATCAATATTATAGGGAATTGTTTGGAATACAAAAAGTATTGTTACTATTACAAACGTAATTAATATTTTTATAAATATTTTTTTATTCATTTAATGATAAATTAATTGAACAAATAAAGACAAATCTAATCCATAGTAATAACATTATTAATTAATCGATACCTAACAGTTCTTTTTAATTACGACTTTTAGACAACATTAGTTCTTAAAAAGTAAAAATAAAGGGAGCAAAAGCTCCCTTTATTAGTGAGACAATAAATTCCTATCATTATTTCACTTTTTCTACATAGGTTAAAAATTCATCTGCATTTACAAAACCGGTAAGTCTTTTTATTTCATTTCCTTTAGAATCAATTATTATTACAGTGGGCATACCAATTATATTAAATCTTTTTCGTAACTGTTCGTTTGTATCATCATTTTTAGTTTGATCAGATTTATATACAGTAAAGCGTTCAAATTCTTTTAAAACTCTTTTATCCGAAAAAGTCAAAGCGTCTAATTCTTTACACGGAATACACCAATCAGCATAAAAATCTATAACCATCCTTTCATTGTTAGTTAAAGACGCTTCATAATTTTTTATGTTGAATTTTTTCCATTCCGGTTCCAAATTTTCACTTGGAATTAATGCGTAAGTTGAAACAGATAAAACTATTACAGAGAAAGTCGTTTTAAACATTCTAAATCCCTTTGCATCATTTGCGGTTTTATCAAAAAATAGCAAAATGATTGCAGCAATAATTCCGAATATCGGAAGCAAGTAACCTTGAATTCCTTTTGGTAAAATAGGATCTATAAAATAAATCGCCATTCCAATTAAGAGAAAACCAAAAATATGTTTTACACCTTCCATCCATAAACCGGCGCGTGGTAGACTTTTAATCTTACCAGAAAATATTGCTAGCAGTAAATATGGAAATCCTAATCCAAGAGCTAGAACAAAGAACATTAAAAATCCATAAAGCGGATCACCTTTTGCTGCAACGTATGTAACTAATCCAAGCACAAAAGGACCAATACAAGGTGCCGCAACAATACCCATTGTTAATCCCATAAAAAAAGCACCAAACGCGCCACCTTTTGCGCCGCCAGCTTTCATTACCCAGGAATCTGGGAGTTTAAATTCATAAACACCGAATTGACTTAAAGCTAATACAACAAATAGTATTGCGATACCTGTGATCACAATGGGATTTTGAAGCAACGTTCCAAATACAGCTCCACTTAAGGAAGTTACAACTCCAACTACTGAATAAGTTAGCGCCATTCCAAGCATATAAAGTAATCCAAGCATTACTAATCTACTTGTCTTCCCTTCTGACTGTCCGCCAAAATATCCTATTGTTATTGGGATTAGTGGATAAACACAAGGTGTAAGATTTAATGCCAATCCTGCTAGAAAAACAAAAATCAAACTTAAAAATATTCCACTGTTTTCTAATGTGGATGCAATGGATCCACTATCGCTTTTATCATTTGTTGATATTTCATTTTTTGTGTTATTAACTAGCTGATCAAAACTGCTAACTGAATCATTAGTTTCAATTATGTTCGACTGAGATTTAGAAGTGTCATTATCAGTTAATTTATTGTTTTCTAAAATTTCAATCTCAATTTCAACTGATGTTTCATTTAGCGGCATACAGGAAATGTCATTACAAGCCTGATATTCAAGTGTAATAACTAATTTGTGTTTTCCAATCGTTGCATCTTTGTTTGGCTTCAAAGTTAGAATTGCAGTAGTTGTTGCTTCATAAACTGAAACCGGTTCATCAGAAAAAGATAATTTTAATTCGTGTGCTTTTGGATATTTAACTTCTACTAATTTTAAACCATCACTTTTTGTAGTTATTACGCTAGGGATTAAAAATTCATCATTAGGTTTGTTGGAGTTTATATGCCAGCCTGAATTAATTGTTAATAAGATTTCAACTGAAACCTGTTCACCCTGTTTTATTTTAATTGAATTATCTTTTACTGAAATCTTTGCAACATCTTGATTCTGTGCAAAGTAACTCTGAGTAAACAATAAAATTGTAACCAGAATTAAAACTACAGGAGTTCTTTTTAATCTATGCAGTAAAACCATTTTATTATCCTAAATAATTTTGAGAATATTATACTAAAATATTAAACACATTTTAAGTCACGAAAGACTTTCTCAAAAAATGAAATTATTATATCATTCCTGTGAAAACGGGAAACGAGTACATATAAACAAAGTGGATTTCCACTTTCGTTGGAATGATAATTTCTCGTATATAATTTTTTAGAAAACTATAATATTAAGACACAAATAAATAAATAAATAATTAATTAATAATCTTATTTCCATCCTTATCCAAAAGTATTGGAACGCCGAAGCCGAGTTGTTTTAGATTTTCCATTTGTGTTTCTTTATCACCAACGATTAAATAAATCATTTTATCAGGATGTAGATATTTTTGAGAAAGATTTTTTAATTCATCCTGACTCATGTTAGCAATTTGTTTTTCTTGATCTTTAACATAATCGTAAGGCAGATTATACTTTGCAATTTGTCCTAACATTCCACGTAATGCTCCAATAGTTTCAAAACGGAGTGCATTTGATTTGATAAGTGCATCTTTTGTGAATTGCAAATCTTCTGTAGAAATTCCTTCTCTGTACTTTGTGATCTCATCTTTAAATATTTGTACTGATTCTAAAGTTGCATTTGATTGAACGCCTGCAGAAGCAACAAAGTAACCAGGATATTCTGAACCCGTAAAACCGGTTCTTGCACCGTAAGTGTATCCTTTTTCTTCTCTTAAAATCAAGTTAACAATTCCGTTAAAGCTACCACCAAGTTTGTAATTCATAACAGTCACTTTAAAATAATCGGGATCAGTATAGGCCAATCCTAAATTACCAATTCTGATCTCTGATTGTTTAGCACCAGGAAAATCAGCAAAGTAAACTTTAGATGCACCAATTTCATTAAAGGTTTTAGGCGTTGGAACTGTTACATCAGTTTTTATCCATTTGTTTTCTAAATCCTTAAAAACTTTCATAACATCATCTTTACCAACATTACCAGCGATTGTAATGTTTGAGTTTTGTGGAGCAAAACTTTTTGTGTAATAGTTTTTAAGATCATCTAAAGTTAATAAAGTAACTGATTCTTCAGTACCTGCAGTATTTTTTGATAAAATATTATCATCACCATAAATAAGTTTTGAAAATACTAATGATGCAGTTGCGCTTGCTGAAGTTTTATTTCTTTTTATGCCTTCAATTGTCTCATCTTTTAATCTTGCAAACTCTTTTTCATCCCAGCGCGGGTCAAACATTATCTCTTCAACAAGATTAACTGTTTCTGCAAATTTTGTGGATAGACAGTTACCACGAACTACAATTGCATCATCTGTTGTGTATAAATTTATATTTGATCCTAAATCTTCTATCGCCTGTTCTAATTCGAGTGGATTTTTATTTTTTGTGCCTTGCATCAACATACCACTTACTAAATTTGCAGCTCCAACTTTATTAATATCATCTAAAAGCAAACCGCCGTCAATCGTAATTTGAAAATCAACTAACGGTAATTCAGTCTGCTCAATTCCAAAAACTTTTATTCCGTTTGATAAATCATCACTCCAGATATTCTGTTCTTTAAGCAAAGGATCAGCACCATTAACAGGTTGATTGGAGCGATCATACTTTGATTCGATTTTATCAACCTTAACTAAATTTTCCGGTTTATTTTTGATTGCTACTTTTTCATCATCCGAATAAGATTTTATATTATCACCTGCAATCTGAAATGGAGTTGAATTTTCTGCTACAAGTTCTATTTTACCTTTCGGTACAAAACTTACTAGAACATACTTTTGATCTTTTATGTATTTGTTATAAACGCGCCAAACATCTTTAGATGTAACGGCAAGGCTGCTACTTAAATCTTTATTAAGAAAATCCGGAGAACCTGCAAAAACATTGTAACTTGCTAACTGTCTTGATTTTCCAAGCACGCTTGAGATTCCATTATAAAATTTAGTTTCAATTCCGGCCTTAGTTCTTGCCAGATCTTTTTCTGTAAAACCATCTTTTTCAAATTTTGCAAATGCTTCTTTGATTGCGTTTTCAACATCAGTTAAATTTTTGTTTGGAAAGGTTCTAATGCGAATTCTAAAATCACCTGCAACTTCACTACTGTTATTATAAGCCATAACAGATGGTGCAAGTTTTTTATCTTCAACTACAATTTTATAGAGGGGTGATTTTTTTCCTCGTCCAATCAAATCTGATAATACATCTAATGCATAACTATCATCTGTAAATTGTTCAACTGTAGGAAAAAGCATTGTAAGTTCCGGAGATTGTGCAAAATTATCCTCGTAAGAAGCGCGTTTAAAGGCATCCAATTTTACAAGCTGTGGTTTTAATGGTTCAACCGGTTTTGATGGTTTTATTTCACCAAAATATTTTTCAATCCATTGTTTTGTTTGTTCAACATCAAAATCACCTGCAACCACAAGCGTTGCATTATTTGGTCCGTACCATTTGGTATAAAAATCATGAACATCCTTTAAGGAAGCATTTTGTAAATCTTCAAGTGAGCCAATTGTTGTCCAATTATATGGATGACCTTCCGGATAAAGTAATTTGCCGATAACAAAACTTGTTTGCCCGTATGGTCTATTATCATAATTCTGTCTTTTTTCATTCTGCACTACCTGTTGTTGATTTAAGAAAGCATCATAAGTAACGGTTGGCAGCATATATCCCATTCTATCGGATTCTAGCCAAAGTGCTAACTCAAGAGCGCTATTAGGAACGATTTCAAAATACATTGTTCCATCCTGCCAGGTTCCGCCGTTTAATGTCCCGCCATTACCCTGAATAAGCTTAAAAAATTGATCTTGTGGAACGTGCTGTGATTCCTGGAACATTATGTGTTCAAACAAATGCGCAAATCCGGTTTTACCAGGTATTTCTCTATTTGATCCAACGTGATATTGAATCGAAACAGCGGTAATAGGATCTGATTTGTCTTGGTGTAGAATTACTTGTAGTCCATTCGACAGTACATATTTCTCATAATCCAATTTAAAATCAGATTGAGCATTAATTGCAGTAATGCATAAAATGGAAAAAAGTAAAAATGCTTTCTTAAAGATATTTGATTTCATTGAAGCACTCCGGAAGATTATTAATAAAATAGCAGGCCAAATATACAAATGTATATAAGAAAATTATTTAAGATTTTTAGCAAATCTCAATGAGACGTTAAAATAATTGGACAGAATATTGGAGGCAAGGTATAAAATAGAAGTGGAATTTAGTAGCGTAAAGAATATTCAATTCTTTTTTTCCTGTTCCTGAACCCACTTAATCATCTTAATATCAATTTCATTTATGTGATGTTTTAACCAATCGGAAAGGAACTTGGAGATGGTTGCTGTTAAATCGACTTTATCAAGCTTAAATAATTGAATAAGTTTTCCTGCTTGATCACGAAGGCTATCGTGTTCTTGCTTGTGAGTTGGATAATCCGGATAATTTGCGGAAATCATCAGGTCTTCTTCAGTTTTAAAATGAGTTTCTACATATGCTGATAATCCATCAATTATCTCAAGTAGCATATCTTTTGATTTTTTCTCAGAAATGCCCGCATTAATATTATTGATAAGTACGAACAATTTTTTATGCTGTCCATCCACAATTGGATGACCTGTTTCATAATTTTTAGACCACGTTATTGTTTCCATATTAAAATCCCGCTTTAGGGTATCTATCTTTTCTTTTTTGTTGTTTCTACTTTTGCAGGGCTTAATTCAACTTCCATTTTTTCAGGTAATAAATTATACATAGCACCGGTGAACATATCTATCGTCATTCCGGGAATAAATCCGTTTAATACATTACCCCAAAACCAGAAAGATATTTTTCTTGTTACCTGCGTTTCATAAACTTCATAACCTTCCAGTTCAAAAGTTACAACATGATTTGCCCCTCGTTCTATATTTACTTTTTGTGGTGATGTCCCAAACTTCATTCCATCAATCGAAATATTTGCATTGGGTGGATTTGAAATAAATTCAACTTCCTGCGTAGTGGAATGCATTATTGTAGAACAGGCGTTGAACCCTAAGAGAAGTATGCCAATTGATAAAATAATAAATGATTTTTTCATAATAATTCCTAATGTCTATAACAATTATCGAGTTTTATTGGATATTGTTGAGGATTTAGTAATTAAAATCTGAATTCATATTTTATTAATTAACAGTCACTTTTAACTAATAAATTGTAGTCTTAACTTCAACTAAATTATGAAATTAGTTAGTATTGAGTGGGTTATATGAAAGGGATAATTTGGGAAATATAACAGATTAAATGTAAACGTACAGAAATAACAAATCTTATCGGGTACAAACCAAACAATTTAGTCGGAACGGCGGGATTTGAACCCGCGACCCCTTGAACCCCATTCAAGTACGCTACCGGACTGCGCCACGTTCCGAAATTTATAATTTTGATACTAATAATTCTAGCAGACTTTTTACTTCTTCAAGGTCCTTTTGCAAAGCAGATTTATCATTTCTTGAAACCTGAGGTTCATTAATTTCAACTGTTCCATCTTCTGGTTCACTAGTCTGAAGAACTTTTTCAGGTGCATAATTTTCCATTATTTTTTTTGCACCCTCAATTGTGTATTTACGCTCCCTTAAAAGCGTTTTAATATGCATTATTAACTGGATATCTTTATTTGTGTATATCCTGTTTCCCGCTCTGTTCTTTTGTGGTTTTAGCTGATCGAACTCAGTTTCCCAGTATCTAAGAACATATTGCTCTATGTTTGTAATTTTACTTACTTCACTTATAGAATAGTAAAGTTTTTTAATGGACAAATCCTTCATAGGCTTCTTAAAATTGTTTAATAAAAAATAACTAATCTGCTTATTAATATCAACTTTATAGACTCATTTAATTTTAATCTTAGAGGAACTTACTAACCCTTATAATAGACATGCTTACCATATTTTACATCTAAAATGAGTTAAACAATCTAAAAATGCTACTGAAACTATTTTATAATTTTTGTAAGCAGATATGCAGCAGCTAGATAGCTATTTTCTTTGAAGCCAGATATATAACCATTTGTATTTTTAGCAGTTAGAAGATTTTGCCTGTAGTCTTCTCTATTCGCAAGATGTGAAAGATGAACCTCAACTTTAGGGATTTTACATATTTCCAGGGCATCCATAATTGCGATTGATGTATGTGAGTAAGCACCAGGATTTACTATTATTCCGTCATACTTCGAGTCAGCGGCTTGAATTACATTAACAAGCTCACCTTCAATATTGGATTGGAAGGATGCAAACTTGATTTTAGAAAACTCTTTTTTGAGTAGTTCAATTATTTGTTCGAGATTAAATGAAGAGTAAGTTAATTCATCTCTTTTAGAAAGCATATTTAAATTCGGTCCGTTGATAATAAGTACTTTCATTTTTGGTCTCCCATTTCCTCTATCATTTCACGGAGTTTTGGATTTAAATATATCTCATCTACACCGAGTTCTTTTAATGCAACGGATAGTATCATTGCTTTACGCTGTAAGTTAGCGTTTTTGTTTATAACTACTACTTTGCTTTCTTTCAGTAAACAATATCCGCCTTTAAAATCACCTTTTTCAAATCTGATTGTTGCACCAAGCTGACTTGCGACAGATTTTAAATCCTGAATAATCTCTTCAAATTCTTTCTCTTTTAATTTCATCTTTCTGTAAAATTAATCTTCCTTTGTAAGCGGTTGAAACACTATAAAATAATAGAATGAAAGATATGTTAAAATTGCCACAATTGAATAGCTGCTTAAGTCTTTGATTCTCTCTCTGAGTAATGCAATTACAATGTCTGGATTGAATGATCCACCGTTGATCATGATAATGGTTTTATAATCAATCAACATCAAGTAAATTTCGAGTGGTGTAGTAAATAGAATGGCAATAAGAATTATAAATAACCAGCCGTTAAATCTAAGTTTAATTTTTGAAGTAAAATAAAAGAGAAGTGTAGAAAGAAACATCACAATAAATGATATAAAATGAACCACAATCGAAGGAACAATTGAAGCTAGTATCCCGTTTATATTTTCACTATTTATGTAACTTCTAAGGACTAACTCGGGGCCTTCAAATAATTGGTAAATTAAAAACAATCGGGATGTATATGAGCCAACCCAAATGGCAGCAGACATTAGCGATAAGACCGCAAATATTTTAGAGATTGTAGAAATATTTTTCATAATTAACTTATTAAGTTGCAACGAAAATAAATAAAAAAGTTGATACTTGCTTTGGGTAGTTCTCTCGTTGTGGCGATTAAATTTTGATCGTCTATAGTTCTAAAATATTGTATTCAGGTTTTTAACTAAGAAACTAGTTCTTTGAAGTAATGAGGGAGCAAGTATTTGATAGCAAGCTTTATGTAAAAGTGAGTACAACCAATTTGGATATAAATAATATCTAATAGAATAATCATATATGATAGTATATTAAATAAAGCTATTTTTTAACAATTCTTTTAGATAATTATTTGTAATCATTGAGATTATAATTATTACTTACTTAAGATTATATGCTTAAGAAATCCTATTTTTAATAATAGTATTTTTAATTTTATCAAGCGGAAACGAGTCTGGATAATCAATTGTATAGTGCAATCCCCTGCTTTCTTTTCTTACTTTTGCAGATTTAATTATCAAGTGGGAGCAAGCTACTAAATTCCTTAATTCTAATATTTCCTGAAATACCTTTGTCTTTTTATACAGATCCTCAGTTTCTTTGTAGATATTATGGATTCTGTTTCCGGCTCGTTCTAACCTTAAATCTGAACGAACTATTCCTACATAATCCCACATAGTTTGTTTTACTTCATTAACACAATGTGTAATAAGCACTTTTTCATCTGGAGTTAAAGTACCAGAATCATCCCAATCCATTAAATTAGGAATCTTTATATCGTAATTTTTTAGAAACTCTTTTATTGAATTAGCACACCTGTAAGCATAAACAAGTGCCTCTAAAAGTGAGTTACTAGCAAGTCTATTAGCCCCATGAACTCCTGTCATCGTTACTTCCCCACTCGCATACAATCCTTTTAATGAAGTATGGCCATTCAAATCAACAACAATTCCGCCGCATGCATAATGCGCGGCAGGTACAACTGGAATAAATTGTTTTGTAATATCTATCCCATATTTTAAACAGGTTGAATAGATATTTGGAAAGTGATCAATAATTTCTCTTGAATTTTTATTAGTTAAATCTAAATAAACAAAAGCATCACCACGTTTTTTTAATTCATTATCGATTGCCCTTGCAACAATATCTCTTGGTGCCAATTCTTTTCGTGGATCATAATTTTCCATAAATATATTTCCATCTTTTGTGCGGAGCAATCCACCAAATCCACGCACCGCTTCCGAAATTAAAAAAGAATGACTATCAATTTCTGAATTGGCTTGATTTGTATAAAATGAGGTTGGATGAAATTGAATAAACTCCATATTTCCAATTTCAACTCCGGCTCTGTAAGCCATTGCAAATCCGTCACCTGTAGCAATTTGCGGATTAGTTGTATGGAGATAAACTTGACCTAGTCCACCGGTTGCAAGGACAGTTGCTTTTGCCGTAATTTTAAGCACTTCATCTTCAGTGGAATCCAGAATGT
The DNA here is from genome assembly GCA_016709765.1 of Ignavibacteriales bacterium. NCBI lineage: Bacteria > Pseudomonadati > Ignavibacteriota > Ignavibacteria > Ignavibacteriales > Ignavibacteriales bacterium. The sequence goes on along the minus strand of JADJMD010000009.1, from coordinate 152,928 downwards.
ATGCTCCCCAGCAATTTTGATTCTGGATGAGTGAAGTGTTTTTACCTGAAATATTATGTTCAGTAAGTAAATCTATTGCGGTTGCATTTTCATAAATCTTTATATTTTCTTTTCCCTCGACTGCATGAATTAATGCTCGCTCAATTTCCTTTCCGGTTAGATCTTTAGAATGTAGAATTCTAGACATTGAATGCCCCCCTTCTCTCGCAAGATCAAACTCATTCCCATTTTTTGTAAACATTGTTCCAATTTCGATTAGGTCTTTAATCCTTTCAGGACCTTCTTTAACCATTGATTCAACAGCTTTTTTATCACATAAACCTGCGCCTGCAATAAGTGTATCTTCAACATGTATGTCAAAAGAATCACTTGGATCTATAACGGAAGCAATACCGCCTTGTGCGTAGTTAGTATTTGATTCTGCTTTGTTCTTTTTAGTTACAAGAATAACATCAGCGTATTCAGATATTTTTAATGCAGCAAATAAACCTGCAATCCCGCTTCCAATTATTAATACATCTGTTTTTATGGACATTTTCATTCCAATTATTTATAATGAAATAACAGTTTAAGATAAAAAATAATGAGGAATAATAAATACTATTAAATGGTAAAGATTATTTTGGATGAGAGATATAAAGTAACATTCCAGATTAAAAAGAATGATAGAGTAATAAAAATAGCATATAATCTTTTTAAAGTAGTCGCAAAAATGCTTTTATGGATCAAGTAAAAAGACCAAATGATTGTTATGAGTTCAAAACCAATAAGAATGTAAGTGACAAGTGGCTTTATTTGAAATGAGTATGGGTTATTTGAAAAAATATCACCGCCGAGAACAATTAGCTCAACCGGGAAAATAAATATCAATCCAAACAAATATGGAACAAATGAGTAAACATTAACGGCATAAATATCCTTAAATCTTAAATCAATCTTCCTAAAACTATAAAATATTTTAAGCAGGTACGTAAATAAAAATAGTATAGAAACTGAAATTAAAATCATCAAGAGGATATTGAACAGCAATGATGTTGTTACACCATTTAGACCCAATGCTGGTACTGAAAAAAAACGTGCAATAATTAAATTTTTTATTGCTATAAAAAAGGAAATGAATAATATAAAATTCTTGTGTTCTGCAAAAATAATTTGTTTAAAGGCTTTTATAGGTTCTTCAAATAATAAACTAATTGTATCCCATAAATCAATGTTAACAATTCTTTCTCTTAAATACGATTTACATTTTGTGCAAATATTTTTATAGGCAGGATTAATATGATTGCATTTTTTACATCTTGTATGTTCAAAAAGCATAAAGGAATCTCATTAAAAGTTTACTCTAACATTTAGCATTTTAGTTTTGGTCATATAGTTTTCGCCAACACTAAAATCAAACATATGTGCATCAACATAAGCATCAACAAGATTTAAAAAATAAGTTAAGACCATATAAATCGCAAACTCATCACGTTGATCTCTGTAAAAATCACGATAACTTAAATATATAGAATTTCCAGTTTGTGTATAAAGATTTTTATAATCGAGGTAATTATTGTTATTATCAACCCACGCATAAACAAACCAGCCCATTACACCCCAAACAACAGGAGCTTTCCAATATGATTCATTATAAATCTGTCCTAAACCCGGAATAATTGCACTTCTAGCAACTGCTCCCCAAGGAGATTTTTGCATTACAAAAATATCAGAACTGATTTTTGTTGTGTCTTGAATTGTGGTTGTATCCTGTTGTGAGAATAAACTAAGATTAAGAATAAAAACGAGTGAAATAATCTTAATTATATTTGCTGTCAATAATTTCAAAAAGTTCAAACAATCTTTCTAATTCATCGTTAGAGAAAAATTCTATAATAATTTCACCGCTGCCACTTTTATCTTGTTTACATTTAACTTTTGTACCGAATATTTTTCTAAGCTTATCTTCAACATCGTTGAGATTTGAATTAACAGTTTGCTTTGTTTTTACGGTAAAAGATTTTTTACTCGGAATACCTTCGCTAATTAGTTTTTTAGTAAGATACTCTACTTTTCTAACAGATAAATTATCTATTAAAATTCTATCAAGTGCATATAGCTGAAAATCTTCACTCGGTAGATTGATTAATGCTCTTGCGTGTCCCGCGGAAATACTTTCATCAACCAAACATTGTTGAATTTTTTCAGGAAGTTTTAATAATCTAATTGAGTTTGCAATAGTGGTTCTGTCTTTTCCAACTTTATCTGCAATTTGCTCCTGCGTTAAATGACATTCATCCATCAATCTTTTGTAAGCTTTACTAACTTCTATTGGATTTAAGGTTTCTCTCTGAATATTCTCAATCAATGCTAGGGCAAGCATTATTTCATCAGAATCAACCTTGATGATATAGGCCGGAATTTCTTTGTAACCGATATCAGAATAAGCGCGTAAACGTCTTTCACCGGAGACTAACTGATACTGGTTGCCGGCAACTCGTCTAACAGTTATTGGCTGAATCAATCCATTTGCGATTATAGATTTTTTTAATTCTTCTAGTGCAAGTGGATCAAAATTTAATCGTGGTTGGAACGGGTTTGGTGAAATGAAATCAACTGCAATCTTAGCAAGTACATCAACCTGTTTGCCGTCATCAAATTTTACATTTGAGTAATCCGGATTTTTCTGTTCATCTGTTTCAGTAAATCTATTTGGATTGATTAACGCATCCAATCCTCTTCCTAAACTCGATTTCATTTTACTCATATCATTAGTTTTTTAAAATATCTGAATTATTTTCCAGAAACTCAGACGCCAAAGCCATATAATTTTGCGCACCGCTGGAGATCGCATCATAAAGAATTATTGGTTTACCGTAACTTGGTGCTTCAGAAATTCTTACATTCCTGTTGATTACTGTGTTATAAACTTTATCGCCAAAATATTTTCTAACTTCTTCCGCAACCTGATGTGATAATCTTAGCCTTGTATCAAACATTGTAAGTAGAACGCCTTCAATTGCCAACTCTTTATTAAAATGTTTTTTACGATGTTAATTGTATTTAATAGTTGTCCTAATCCTTCCAATGCAAAGTATTCACATTGAACTGGAATCAAAACAGAATCTGATGCAGTGAGTGAGTTTAATGTAAGCAAACCAAGCGATGGCGGGCAATCAATCAAGATATAATCGTATTTATCATTTACTTCTACAAGTGCTTTTTGTAAAAGTGTTTCCCGGTTCTCCAAATCTACCATTTCAATTTCTGCTCCAACCAGATTTATGTTTGATGGAAGCATATCTAAAAACGGCATAAAAGTATTTATAATCACTTCGCTAATATTTCTTGTCCCAACTAACACTTCATATACAGATGGATTTTGATTTATTACGCTTAATCCGGATGAAGAATTTGCTTGAGGATCGATATCAACTAATAAAGTACGCTTTTCGGCAGCAGCCAGCAATGAGGATAAATTGATGGTTGTGGTTGTTTTACCCACTCCACCTTTCTGATTTGCTATAGAAATTATTTTTGCCATCTAAATAGAATTGTTAAAAAATTGAGTTCAAAGATAATCGAATGAAAGTTATATATAAACACTTAAAATCATAATTCTATTTCTTCACCAAAAGTTAAAACATTGCATTTTGTGCCTTTTGCTTCAACAAGTTTTTTAAATTCGTTAGGATCAGAATTTATTATAGGAAAAGTATTGTAGTGCATAGGTATTGCTATTTTGGGATTTGCAAGTTCAACAGCTTTTACTGCATCTGTAATTCCCATCGTATAATTATCACCAATCGGGAGCAACATATAATCTATGGGATTCATTTCACCAATTAGTTTCATATCATAAAACAATCCTGTATCACCTGTGTGATAAACAGTTTTTCCATCAATTGTTATTAAAACTCCAGAAGCTTCGCCAGTATATTTATTATCTGGTGAAAGTGATCCGTGATGGGCAATTGTAAATTTTACTCGTCCAAACTCAAAATTATGCGCTCCGCCAATATGCATATTATGTGCGTTAAGTCCTTTAGATTTAACCCATTCAGCCAATTCATTAACACAAATAAATAGGGAGTTACATCGTTTACCAATTTTTAATCCATCACCAACATGGTCTCCGTGTCCGTGAGTAAGAATTATGTACTCTGCAGCTACATCTTTGGATTTTACTGGGCTAAAAGGATTATCATCTAAAAATGGATCAATTAATATTTTTATACCAACATTTGTTGTGATCTGAAAAGCTGAGTGACTATAATATTTAAGTTTCACGGTTTTACTTCTCCTCTGTTAAGATAATTGTTTTAGAAAATCCTTAAGAACATTACTCGAGGCAAACTTCGCCAATTCAACTCTAAATATTTCTTCTAAAGATACTTTTTTTTCATTTGCTTTAGTAATGATTTTAGAATCAATTTCAATTTGATTTTCGATCGTTAAAGTGTTTATGTTTTCTAAAGAAATATCAACATCTCTAACATTACCGGAAGAATCCTGTAGCTTCTGAATGATATTGTATAACTTTAAATACTTTTTCTTATCATAACAAACAATAAATAACTCCATTGAATATCTAACTCTACGTAACGCAATTCTAACATCGTGCAGACTCTTGACAGATAAATCCTTGAAATATTTATCAACATAAATAAGTAGACTTTTAATGCGGCTTTCTAAAATCGTATTTGCTGTTCTCTTAAACTGTTTTGAGACTTTAAGCTTGTCAATTTCCCATTTACGCTTCATAATTTTCTTTACTTGAATAATATTTTAATAAAACCAAGAATAGCTTTAATAGGATTCATTTTACTTTTTTCATTTCCATAAATTGTAGAAATATCAACAGATCCAATTTTATAACCAGCTCTGGCTGCATAGATAATCATTTCACTTTCCGCTTCATATCCAAAAGAAAATGATTTAACTTTTTTAGAACATCAATCTTATATGCACGATATCCGCATTGGCTGTCTAAAATCCTTTGTCCAGTTTTTAAAGATAGAAATATTGAGGTAATTTTATTACTAAGAATTCTCTGAAACGGCATATCTTCAGTATCATTAAGCCTATTTCCAATGACAATATCAAATTTATTAAGATGAGAAATAAAATCGGGAATAAATGCCGGGTTATGCTGCTTATCAGCATCGAGAGTAATTATATAATCGAAGTTTTCCTTGACACACTTATCAAAACCTTTTTGCAACGCATAGCCCTTACCATAATTCCGATCTAAAGAAATTATTCGGACATCATCATTATCAACAATTGTTTTTTCTGAATTATCAGTTGACCCATCATTTACAGCAATAATAATATCAACAAATTTCAGTGTTTCAGAAATTACATCCGATAAAAAATCTTTTTCATTATAAAAAGGAATAACTGCACAAACTTTAACTTTTTGATTTAAGCTGGTCAATAAATCCTTTCCATCCTTTTTTCTCCGGTGCTCTTAATCCCCTATTTATCCTTCGTCTAAGAGCTTCTTTTGATAATCCTTTCACAAGTTCACCATTTTCAGCAACCGAAATGCTTCCTGTTTCTTCTGAAACTATTACGCTAATCACATCTGCTTGTTCAGAAATTCCTAGTCCAGCGCGGTGTCTCATTCCCAACGCTTCGCCTTTGATGGAAGTTGATTGAGAAAGAGGTAGTGTACATCTGGCGGCTTCAATAAAGCTTTTATTAACAATTACAGCTCCATCGTGTAGCGCAGAGCGTGGATAAAAAATTGAAGTAAGTAATGGGGCACTCAATCGTGCATTTATTATTTCGCCCGTTTCCGCAAAACCCCTTATTCCTGATGATTTTATTAAAACAATTAATGCACCGTGCTGATGCTGCGATAACTGAAACGCCGCATCAACTATAACATCAGAAACTTCGTGAGATTCTGTTTTTGCAAAGACTCTAAAGAAACGATTTCGAGCCAATAAAACCAATAGTCTTCTAATTTCAGGTTGAAATAAAATTACAAATGCAATTACCCAAATATCAGTTATTAAAGTTAAGAGTCTGCTTACGGCTCTAAAATTAAGAAGTTGTGATAGGAATGAAACTAAAATAATTACTAATAGTCCAATTACAATTTGTGCTGCAACTGTTCCGCGCAAAATCGTATATAATTTGTAAAAAATAAATGAAACAATAGCAATATCAATTACATCCGAAAGCGTTATTGTAAGAAAACCTATTTTAAAAAGATCAATCATTAAATATTAGAGAATGTGTGAGACTAATTTAACTATTTGATTACAATATTCTACATTGTGCGTACGAATTATTCTTGCTGATTTTAAAACTGAAATTGTTTCTAAAATTACAGTCCCAATTTCTCTTTGATCGAGATCCAGATTTAAAGTTTTACCAATAAAAGACTTTTTTGATAGGCCAATCATTATCGGATAGCTTAGCGATTGGAAGTAATCTAAATTCTTAATTAGTGTAAAATTATTTTCAACAGTTTTTCCAAATCCAATTCCAGGATCAACAATTATTTTTTCAACACCATTTTGTTTTGATTTAATACTTTGTACAAGTAAAAAATCATAAACATCTTTTACTACATTTTCATATTCTGGATTCTCTTGCATCGTTTTAGGGTTGCCTTTGATGTGCATAATTACAACGCAAGCATCAAATTTTTTTGCAGTGCCTATCATGTTTTCATCAAAGGTTAAACCGCTTATGTCATTTACAATTTGAGCACCAGAATCTAGACTTTGTTTTGCTACTTCACTTTTAGTTGTGTCAATAGAGATTAAGCTATCTTTTCTTAATTCAAATATTTTTTTTATAACAGGAATCGTTCTGTCTAATTCTTCATTAATAGAAACAGGATTAGAACCCGGGCGGGTGGATTCGCCGCCAATATCTATTATATCTGCACCATCATCAATTAACTTTAATGCATGGTCAATCGCTTTATCTAATGAAAAATATTTTCCACCATCAGAAAATGAATCAGGTGTAACATTAACTATTCCCATTATCTTGGGAAGATCAAAATCTAGTTCTTTATTTCTGAATTTGTATTTAGGATTGATCATCTACAAATTTCTTTCACTAAAATTAAATAAAAAAAGCGGTTCAAAGCCGCTCTTAATAAGATCTTTTTAGTTCTTATTATGAATTAATTAAATTCTTCAACTCAGTTGTTGACGCTGAAATATTATCCGAATGAAAGATGGATGAACCTGCAACAAATACATCGCAACCAGCCTTTGAAACTGACTTTATGGTATGTCTATTTATTCCGCCATCAACTTCAATCAAGAAATTTGCACTTAAAGATTTTTTTAACTCTACTGCTTCTGCTATTCGACGTTCAGAATTTGAAATAAAACTTTGTCCGCCAAATCCCGGATTAACAGTCATAATTAAAAGCAAATCTATGTATTCAGCGATATCTTTTAAAGATGCAACAGGAGTAGATGGATTTATTACAACGCCTGCTTTTGCGCCTAATTCTTTTATACGATTTACTGTTCTGTTCAGATGAACAACTTCTTCAAAATGGACTGAAATAATATCTGCGCCTGCATTTCGAAAATCTTCTAAATAATTATCAGGATTTTTAATCATCAAATGAACATCAAGTGGTAGCCTAGTAGATTTTTTTGCAGCTTTAACAATAACAGGTCCAAAAGTAATATTAGGAACAAAATGTCCATCCATAATATCACAATGAATCCAGTCTGCACCGCTCATTTCAACCAATCTAATTTGTTGAGCAAGATTTGAAAGATCGGCTGATAAAATTGACGGAGCTAATAGTTTCATTTAATTCTCCTCAGGAAATTCTACTAGTTCCTGAATCTTTCCTTCTTTTGTGATAAAGAGATCAACCGTGTTTCCGCTGTTTAATTTATTTCCGGGTGCTGGATACTGGTCGAGAACAGTATTTGGTAGCAAGGTACTTGAAATTTGATAATTAACTTTTCCAACTTTGAGTGTGCTGTCTGATAAAACTCTTTGTGCTTCAGTTAAAGATTTTCCAATTAAATCCGGAACAATTATTTCTCCCGCACCTTTTCCGATGCTGACGGAAATTCCAACACTCTGCCCTTTTCTAATTGTAGTACCTTCGGCAAACTGTTGATCAAAAACCATATCTTTTGGTTGTGTGGAAGCTACTTCCTCAATCGAACCAAGTTTCAATCCGATTCTTTCTAAAAATAATCGAGCATCTCTAACAGATTTTCCTTTTAATAAGGGAACAGAAATTATTTGATCTCCGCCGCTAACAAATAAATAAATTGTTCTTCCCTCTTTTACAAGTTTTCCTCTTTCTGGTTTTTGTAAAAATATTCTTCCCGGTGGAAGTGATACCCCAAAAGAAGTATCAGCAATTGAAGGATTGAAATCAGCATCCTCTAAAGTTTTAAATGCTTCCTCTTCAGTCATTCCAACAACATTTGGAACGTTGATCTCAGAACCACTTACATAAAGAGGTAGTAAAATAAAATCAAATACAAGTATCATTGCGATTAGAATAGCTAATCCGATTAGAAGTTTTTGTACTATTGGATATTCGAGTAGTTTTTTCATTAGTTCAAATATATCATTAACCAAAATTTTTAACAAACAACTTTTGTATTAGATCAATCAAATTATATCAATAAAATAATTAGATTGCATGCGGTTAAGAAATATATTTTATGTATAAAAGCTACTATTATTTAAACAGGTTAACAATTGAGCTTAATAATCTTCTAGCTGGGAAAAGAATTGTTAGCATCTTTTCGCAGGAAAAAGATAAATTGATCATTCAGCTGGATGGAATCGATGAATTATTTATTGAGGTTTCAGTAAATCATTCAGTGCCATTCATTAATATCAGAAACAGATTTTCTAGAGCGAAGAAAAATACTATTGAGATTTTTAGTAAGCTGATAAACAAAACAATTAAAGAAGTTTTAATTGCTTCTGATGATCGGATCATTAGAATTAAAACTGATGGTGGAGACTTATTTTTTGCAATTCGTGGTAAGTACACAAATCTATTCTACAAATCAGATATGCTAACATCGTTTAAAAATGAAAGTGAAGAAATATTAAATCAGATTAATCAGGAATTTGAAAACAAGTTTTACTATAACCTTTTAAGTATGATTGATGCTGATTTGATAGATGGGCTAAGTATTGAAGAGATTAGAAAAAATATCAGTTTATTGGGCGTGAAATTGAATATGAAGTGAAGGTTCGAAGATCTGATATTGTAAGAGATTCTGAAATACTATTAAATGTTTTGCAGGATATTTTTACTAAACCTCCTGCAATCTATACTGATGAAGTTACTGCTGAAATACATATTGGATTTGATTCACTAAAAATATTTTCGAAACTGGATAAACAATTATTTGAAAGTATTGTTCAAGCTTTTAACCTCTTTTTGATTAAAAAATATCAGTACGAAGAAAAGAATAAAAAGTTAAAAAGGATAATTTTATATCTGGATAGAGAACTGAAGAAATATTCTTCACGTTTAAATAATCTGACTGCGGTTTTAGAAAAAGGTCCGCAAGATGATCTTTACGCAAGAATGGCAAATCTGCTTTTGATTAATTTGAATAATATTCATTCGGGACTCTCTGAAATTGAGGTTGATGATATATATAATCCAGGCAGCAGAATTCATATTAAGTTGGATAGTAAACTATCAGCAAAAAGAAATGTTGATAGATATTTTGAAAAGGCACGAGATAGTAAAATTAATTTTGAAAAATCGAGCAAATTATATTTAAGTTCTAAAAAAGAATTTGAAAGATTGATATCTTATCAACAAAAAATAGAAAATAATCCAATATTAGAGGATATAAATCAAGTAATGAATGAATTAAAAATTAAAGATGAAGAAAAATCAAATTTTTTTGAAGATATAGGAGCAAAATTCAAACATTATCTTATAGAAAATAAGTATCACGTTTACGTTGGCAAGGATTCATTAAATAACGATTTGTTAACTACAAAGTTTGCTAAACAAAATGATTTTTGGTTTCATGCTAGATCTGTTTCGGGATCACATGTTGTTCTGATAGTCGAAAATACAAAGGAAGCTATTCCTAAAAACATTCTTAAAAAAGCAGCATCCCTTGCGGCATATCACAGCAAAGCTAAAAGTGCGGGAATCGTTCCTGTGTCTTACACTCTGAAAAAATACGTATCAAAACGAAAAGGATCGCCTGCAGGTCAAGTTTCATTACTTAAAGAAGAGGTTTTGTTAGTAAAACCAGAAATTCCGTTGGATGTAGAATATTTAACAGAGTAAAATATTTTTAGTAGTATTTTGTCTTTAAAAAGAAAAATTCTATCTTTTCGCAGCATATCTTAATTAGTTCGTATAATCACAAAAAATTTGGGTCTAAATTAGTACAGTATATCATCAACAAATGAGGAAAAATATGAAAAAACTAGTCTATTTGTTCGTAATCGTAGGATTGGTTGCAATGAGCCAACAAAACTACGCACAGTTTAAAGATTGGGGAACAAAATTCGGTATTCGCGGAAGTATTTTATTCCCTGAAAATGAATTTGCAAATTTAGGGTTCAGTGGTAATGATAACACATCATTCGACTGGTTCAAAGCTTCCTGGCTAGGTGAAGCATTTTTTGGTTTCGAATTAACAAAAGCATTAGAACTTTCCATTAATGGCGGTTACGGAAAATATTCCGGAGTAGCTATGTTTGGTGAAGGAACTGATGTTGGTGAATCATACGAAACCACAATAATTCCAATCCATTTAAGATTTAAAGTTGCTCCTTTTGATGTAAAAGGTTGGAACCCTTATTTCTACATCGGTGGTGGAGTTATGAATTTTAGTGCTGATACAAAACCAGCTAATGTTGGTGGAAAAACTACCGAAGAGGATGGTTGGGTTGCTATTGTTCCAGCTGGTATTGGTGCTGAATTTGCTCTTGGTGAAAGAGTATTATTAGATTTTGCTCTTGGCGGAGCTCTCTCTTCTACATATGATCTTGATTCATATCGATCAGGTCCTGATGATATTTGGGATGCTTATTTGAATGCTTCTTTAGGTTTAACATTTACTGGTGAAAACTGCAAAGCAGACAAAGATATGGACGGCTTAGGTAAATGTGATGAAAAGAAAATCGGTACAGACCCATTAAATGCTGATACAGATGGCGACGGACTAAATGACGGTGAAGAATTCTTGAATTTGAAAACCGATCCTTTAAAAGTTGATACTGACGGTGATGGCTTAACCGACGGCGATGAAGTTATGAAATACAAAACTGATCCTTTAGTTGTTGATACTGATGGTGATGGTTTAGCTGATGGTGACGAAGTCATGAAATACAAAACCGATCCTTTGGTTGTTGATACTGATAAAGACGGCTTAAAAGACAGTGATGAAGTTATGAAATACAAAACCAATCCTGTTAAAGCTGATACAGACGGTGAAGGCTTAACTGATGGTGATGAAGTTATGAAATACAAAACAGATCCATTAAAAGCTGATACTGATGGCGAAGGCCTAAGTGATTCTGAAGAAGTACTAAAACACAAAACAAATCCATTAGCAAAAGATACTGATGATGGTTCCGTTGATGATTATACCGAAGTTAAACGCGGTACAGATCCATTAAACGCAGAAGATGACGTTGTTAAAATTGGTGTTCCAATCGTATTAGAAGGAATCATGTTCGATGTAGCTAAAGCTACAATCAGACCAGAATCAGAAGACAAACTAATGAAAGCTCTAAAAACACTTACTACTTATCAAGATATATCTGTTGAAATAAGCGGACATACTGATAGTGATGGAAGTGCAAAGAGCAATCAAAAACTTTCTCTTGCTAGAGCTGAATCAGTTAAAGCTTGGTTAGTTGCAAAAGGTATCGATGCTAATAGAATTACCACAATGGGCTATGGCGAAGACAAACCAATTGCTGATAACAAAACAAAAGAAGGCAAGCAAAAGAATAGAAGAATTGAGTTCACAAGAACTAAATAATTCTAGTCTAAATTAATTTAAAGGGTGTCTCTAGAGACACCCTTTTTTATTTTAAAGCTTAGATAAAATGTTTTATATTTGTGTGGTAAATATAAAATGCACCCGTCGCCCAACTGGATAGAGCATCTGACTACGAATCAGAAGGTTACAGGTTCGAATCCTGTCGGGTGTACAAAAAAAAAGCTCAGCTTAAAAACTGAGCTTTTTTCTTTTACTTGGATTCATCTTCTTTCTTCTGATACTTTGCTTTTTTACTTCCCTCATAACTATCAATCTGTAAAAGTACGCCTTCCAATTTTCCATTTACCAAAGGAATTCTTTTTGAAGTTTTTAGACCGATATATTTTCTTAAAGTTGGCTCGCCGGTATAAATAAAAGCAGTTGTGCCTTTACATTTTGTCTTTATAAAATCACCGAGCTCTCTATACAGGATCTCAACTTCACTTCTTTCACCAAGCCTAATTCCATACGGTGGATTAGTAATCAGAACACCATTTTCAAATTGATTAATGTGCTGGAACGGCTGCGCCGCTATTTCAATTGAATCCGAATATGGAAGTCGTGACAAATTTTCTTGTGCAACTTTAAGAGTAATCTGTGATTTATCACTGCCATAAATTAGTTCTTTTGGCAGAGGTATTATTTTACTATCAGCTTCATTTCTAACTTGAATCCATATAGATTCATCAAAATCAGGCAAATGGAAAAACCCAAAATTCTTTCTAAGTTTTTGTGCTGGAATTTTACAGTAGAGCATTAGTGCTTCGCAAATAATTGTACCTGAACCACACATACAATCAAGCAGTGGCTTTTCGCCATCCCATTTACTTAATCTAATAATTGCGGCAGCAAGAGTCTCTTGCATCGGAGCTTCACCTGCAAGGAGTCTGTATCCCCTTTTATGTAAAGACTCACCTGAAGTATCCAGACTTAAAATTGCTTTATCTTTTTCAATAAATAAATTAAACCTTACATCCGGACTACCTGTGTCAACATTTGGTCTTTTATCAAACTTTGCACGGAAGTAATCGGCAATTCCATCTTTTAACACTTGTGATGCGTACAATGAATTGTTGATTGTGCTTTTTGAAACAGATGATGTTATTGAAAATGTTTGATCTAATGAAAATATCTTTTCCCATTCAATTAGTTCAGCAGTTTTCATAATCGCGTTAGCGTTATTGCAATAAAATGATTTTAGCGGCGCTAATACTCGCGAGATTGTTCTAGCAGTGTAATTTATTTTATACAAAGTAAAATGATCAGCTTCAAAATATATTCCACGATATGAGACTTTTGTATTTTTCGCACCAAGCTCAATTAATTCCTGTTCACATAATTCTTCCATCATCCCGGGAACTTGTGCAAAATAAATGCTATTTTTTTGATAATCGTACATTGTAATAATCCAACCTAATAGGTAAATAAAATATTATTATTAAATTAAATATAACTATTAGGTTGATGTCTTACCCAACAAAATACATTATTTGACTTTTTTGAATATTTTATATGATATGAGGTAAGAACGAGTAGTAGATTTTTTATTTAATTAGTATCAATATTAGCAGAATGATGATTAGGTAAATAAAATCTAAAAAATATTTTTTAAAGTGAGCATTGATATGATACATTTCTCAATAACGTTGTTGATTTTTATGACCTTAATTAAGTAAGATTTTTAATTAAAAGGCTGTTTCAAATCAAATAATGTATTATCAAATAATAAAACAGCCAATAAATATTTTGTTTTGACTATTGAACGTCAGGAATTCTAACAGCAGAAAATGAACCGCTTATATTCAATTCAGCCTGTGAAATTTGCTCTATCAATTTACCGTTGATATTCCCCTCAATTTTTCCACTAATAGCACCATAGCTGCTAATTGTTGTTGTTCCCTGACTTGCACCTATATAAAAACTTGAAGCATTCTTTAAAAGTAGTGCTCCATTATCATCATTCCAGTTTATTGTGCCTGTTTGATTTCCCTTAAATATTATAGCAAAATAAAGTGAGTCATTATCTACTATCCCTGAAAACTGAATTGCAGTGACCGTATCTGAAAGTGAGAATTCGGCTATACCATTACTGAGTGTAACAGATTTATTTACGTAGCCGGCACCATTTAATGTTAAAGTTGCTTGAGCTTGTACTATGTTTCCTGGATCAACAGGGTTATCCGACTTTTTAGAACAGCCAATCGCAAGAGTTAGAATCGTTAAGATCATAACCGTAAACAATGGAGATTTTAGTTTTTTCATTTTACTTTTCCTTTTAATTGTGAATGAAATTGAACTTTTTTGTTATCATATAAGGCTTAATATTATTGCAATTATTGAAATAGCTACTAGAATAATTGTGATGTTAATAACAATCGTTAATCGTTTAACTCTTCTCCTACTTCTTTCATAATTGTCTTTCATTAACATCTTTCTAATTATTTAATTAGCTGCATTTTTTTTGTTGACGTGAAATCGCCTACCTGCAATTTGTAAAAATAAACGCCGCTTGAAAGTTTAGAAGCATTAAACTCCACTTCATAATTTCCAGATGGTTTAAATTCATTTACAAGAGTAACAACTTCGTTTCCAAGTACATCGTAAACTTTTAATGTTTGATAACCACTCACTGGTGATCGCCAACTTATTTTTGTACTTGGATTAAATGGATTTGGATAGTTTTGTTCTAAAAAATATTTAACTGGAATTCCAATCTCAATTTCAATTATATTTGAATACTCAAATGTCCCATCGAAATCAATTTGTTTTAGTCGGTACTGATATTTGCTAGAAGTTAATTTTTCATCTAAAAAAGTATATGATTTAGATTCCGTTGTTGTTCCATAGCCGTTTACAAAAACAATTTGTTTCCACTCATCATTACTTACGGCAGACTGTGGACTGAAGACTTGTTTTCTTTCTATGCTAAACCCGAAATTATTTAACTCTGTTGCAGTTTGCCAATCTAGATTGACATTATCACCATCAACGGAAGCATTAAATGATAATAACTCTACAGGAATTATAGAAGGAGAAAAACTTATTATCACTCCCAATTCGCCTGTCACAAATATTCCTGTTGTGTCTTTTATTACAAAATCACTAAATGATTTATTTGTATTCGTTTGCTTAACGACCCAGGTTTCTCCGCCATCAGATGAAGTTAATAGTGTACCAGCATAGCCAATAATTATTCCCTCGTTTGTATTTAAGAATTTTATTCTTGTCAGACTTTCATTTGTTGGAAGTATTACAGTATTCCAACTATCTCCACCATTTGTAGATTTTAAGAATTCTCCATTATCACCAATTACAAAAAGTGTACTTGCATTTCTATACGCAATATCCCTTAAGAATGCAGTTGAGCCACTAACAATTGAATTCCAAGTAGAACCTCCATCAATAGTTTTTAAAATTATTCCATCTGCACCAACAGCAATCCCAGTATTTGAATTTAGAAAATCGACTCCCCATAAACTGGATGTGGTACCAGACGCAATTACATTCCAACTATCACCAGAATTTGTTGATCTTGATATTCCACCATTAATACCAACAATAAATCCTATATTATCATCTAAAAATTTTATTTTGGCAGGATTACCATTGAAACCACTAAAAGTATGATAATTCCAATTTTCGCCAGTATCAGTAGTTTTATATATACCAAGGCCGTAATAGTCAATAAAATAGCCTAAACCAGAATTGAACAATACAACATCAATTGGATAAAGACTATTAGATACGCTCTTATCCACCCAAGTTTCACCACCGTCAGTGGTTTTTAGTATTTTACCTTTTGATCCAGTGACGAGACCAACATTTGAATTTTGAAAAAATATTGAGAACAAATACTCGCAATCATTTTCTGATAACTTAGACCATGTTGTACCACTATTTATTGTATATAAAATTATCCCCCCTGCACCAACAGCAATTCCAACAAATGGTGTAATGAAGTAAGCATCATTTATGCTAGCTGTAGTTCCAGTTGTTAATTCGATCCAATTTAAACCTACATCAGTTGATTTAAATATTTTACCTAGGGTACCAAATACATAACCAGAATTAGCATCAGAAAAAACGATTTTATTACAACCATTAGCTCCAGTAAGTACAATTTCATTCCAACTATTTCCGCCATCACTTGTTCTAAATATCTTATTAGTATAAACAGAAGTGATAAATCCAATATTACTATTGACAAATGTTACATCTGTTAATAACCAGGGAGTGGGTAAGGATGTATAAAGCGACCAAGTTAATCCGGTATCTGTCGATCTATACACACCACCAGAATTTCTAACTATAAACCCGTTATTTGCATCAGCAAATTGAATATCTTTAAGTGAATAATAATTTGTGAAAGAAACATTATTCCAATTTACGCCGCCATTAGTTGTATTCAGCAGTAATCCATCATCTCCTACAATAAAGCCATTATTTTGATCAAAGAAGTAAGCGCTATTTAAGGTTGTATCTATTGGTGAGCTTTGTTGTTCCCAAGTAGTTCCACCATCTGTCGTTTTTAAGATTAATCCTCTATCGCCGACTAAAAAACCTAAAGTACTCGTAACAAAATATTTTCCATTTATATTTTTTGGTAAATAATTTGTGGTAAGTTCCCACTGAGTTCCACCATTTGTTGAATTTAAGATTGAACCATAATCACCGGCAGCAAAAACATTTGATCCTGCTGAATAATGAACAACATTAAGATCATTGCCCTGCGGCTTTGGATTATTCCAATGAAAATTTTCAAACTGGGCGAAATTTGATTCCCATAACATCAATGATACTAAAAGTATTATTATTTTATTTTTCATATGACTGTCTTATTGGTTAATAAATCTTACTCACTTAAATATCAGCCGCAAATGTTTTACCAAATGCGGCTTGTACACAAGGAGATTTTGATCGATGCTTCCCTTTCCTTGTAGGAATTTTTTAAATTTTTATTTCATTAAAATCATTTTTTTAGTTGATTTAAATTCACCAGCTTGAAGCTTATACAGATAAACTCCACTCGATAACTGTGATGCATTAAAATCAATTTCATAAATTCCTGCAGGTTTTTCTTCGTTAATTAGTGTTGCTACTTCATTACCAAGCATATCATAAACTTTCAAAGTCTGATAAAGGTTTACAGGTGATTGCCAGCTGATCTTTGTACTTGGGTTAAAAGGATTTGGATAATTTTGTTCGAGTGAAAATATTGTCGGGATATTTTCCATCAATTCACTTTTAACAGCTGTAGGATTTCCACAAAATGATCCGTCTCCTGTAATATTACCAGATAAACTATCCGAACAAATATCTGCAGTAGCAGAAATATTTAGAATGGCTTCGGAACCAACAATCAGGATGCTTTGAGCTTCTATAGTTATTATGCTTAGTAGCATTAATATTAATAGTTTTATTTTCATAATAATTCGGCTTTCATTATTGAATGGTTATTAATTAGTTATTCAGTAATGTTACTGGAAAATTTCGCATCCGAATTAGTTAACACCTGTTCTAGTTTTGCTAACCGTAATTGTAGCTCTTTTAATGTTTCTAATTCTTTTTTTAATAAAACATTTTCAGATTTTAATTGAGCGATTTCAGAATCTTTTTCTTTTTTCAATTCTTGCACAGCTTTAACAACTATAGGAAATAAATTTCCAGCAGATGCTTCAATCCTATCTGGATTTTCTTTTAATACTAGCTTTAACCATTCAGCCTCTGATTCCGTTTGAACCATATCAAGTTCTTGCGCAATGAATCCAGCGGTAGGTAAATCTTGCATTTTACTTCCATCAGATTTTCCGTCTGAATACCATTCTCTTTTATCCCAATTAAATTCTCGTGGGTGAATTTTCATCAAAAATTCTAATCCGAGTGATAAATCTTTTATATTCTTTTTATCACGAACATCAGATAGTGAAGTTATTGAAGTAACATTTGCGCGAATTGTTGTAATTAGATTATTACCCAAAGTTATTTCATTTGATACAGAACTTGAACTTGGTTGAGAATTGTATCCTATAAATATATTATTTGAACCTGAAAACATGTTACGCCCAGCAGAATCTCCAATAGCAGTGTTTCTATTTCCACTAGTATTAGAAAATAAAGAGTGAGTGCCAAACGCTGAATTTGATATGCCTGTTGAGTTACTAAATAATGATCCTAAACCAAAAGCAGAATTAAAACTGGATGTTGTATTGCTTCTTAAAGCACTGTAACCAAATGCGGAATTAAATGAACCGGTAGTATTTGGCGTTAATGTATGTGAACCAAATGCACAATTAAATCCCCCGTCTGTATTACTCTGTAGGGAGTTTAATCCAAAGGATGAATTTTCAGTTCCAGTAGTAAGCTCTAATAGAGTGTTTGAACCAACTGCTGTGTTTCCTTTTGAAAGGAAAGTATTAAAAAAGAAATTTCCGGAATTATTACCAATAAAAATATTGTCCGTACCTTTATCGTGTATAAATCTATTTGCACCCTTATATATTACTCCTGTATTATAATTAGTTGTATTGGCTAAATTTATTGAATAACCAATATTCACATTACCTTCGTCACCGGAAACTTGAAATACAGGAGCATTGCCATTGCTTTTGATGCTGAATACTCCAGCAGCACCAAGTTTTGCTTCAATGTTCTGGGGTAAAATATTAATTACTAATAATAAAAATGCGAATATAAATAGTTTAATTGATTTCATTGTTTGCTCTTTTAATTTGTTAAGTAATTATTTTATTAATATCATTTTTTTTGTTGATACAAAATCGCCAACCTGAATTTTATAGAAATATACACCGCTAGTTAGATTTGATGCGTTAAAATCAATCTCATAACTTCCTGCAGATTTGAATTCGTCAACAATTTTTGCAACTTCGTTACCAAGCGCATCGTAAACTTTTAATGTTACATTACCTTGTTGGAGAATTGAGTAGCGTATTTTTGTACTTGGATTAAACGGATTAGGATAGTTTTGTTTTAGTGAAAATTCTGAAGGTTGTGTATTATTTTCTTCACTGATATCAGTTACAACCTGGGATAAAAAACGGCGCCAGATATTGGAACCATTTGTGCCAGCAAACAAGTACTGGCTATCATTCCCTAATGACAGTACATAATATGCACCGCTGGCTAACCCATCATTAATCTGAGTCCAGGTATTACCTCTATTTGTGGAGCGCAAAACACCGTTGCCAAAACTTCCAACAAAAATATTTGAGCCGATAACTAAAATTGAAGTAACCCAAGGATCATTTAGCGAAAGTGTCCAGTTATTTCCGTTGTCAGATGAAATGTATACACCTCCAACTGAACCCTGGCTTGTACCTGCGATTAAAAGAGTATCAATAGTGTTAAGAGCAGTAATATTTGTATTCGTTAGTCCTGAACTTTTTTCAGTCCAATCAAAACCATTCAGTTGAAATACTCCGCTATTTGTTCCAATAAATATTTCACCATTATTCTCAACAATAGCTCTAACTTTTGTTTCTGCTGAAGGCAATCCAGTGTTTCTAGCAATCCAGGTAGATAGAGGGTAAAATTGTGGAAGCACGAACACGCCTCGTTCAGTTCCGACAAAATAATTTGTACTATTGCTTCGTTCAAGAATACAATTAACATCAGCCAAAAATGGGAGTTGCTCCGATTCAGCGGGGAAAGCTGTCCAATCCGCACCATAATTTGAGGACATCGAAATTCTTCCAGAAATCATACCGGCTAAAAAATTATATGGATGCGATGTGCCTACATTTAAAAGAGCTCGAATATTACTATATGGTAATCCACCTCCAACGTTTGTCCAATTTAATCCATTATTTGTTGATTGCACTAGTCCACCATTAGTACCGGCGAGTACTGCTGAATTTGAAATAGCAAAGCACTGAATCTGCCTACCGGTTAGAGTTACATCAGTGTTTGTCCATTGGGCATTTAAGTTTTGAAATAATAAAATGTTCGACCATAAAAAGAGAAATGTAAATAATTTCATTTGGTTCCTATCTGTGATTGATCATTTAGCAATCAGTTAAAAAATATTATAGGAAATTGCTTACTTATAATAGTCAGAAGACCGCCTCAGAGACGGTCTTCCGAAATGTAAGTCTTGTAATTATTTGAGAAGCACAAACTTTTTAGTGCTTGTAAATTCTTTTGAACCAACAGATGAAACAGCATTAATTCTGTATAGATACACACCTGAAGACAATTCAGATGCATTGAATTCAACTTCATGATATCCTGCTGATTGAATATCATTTACTAATGTTGCAACTTCTTGACCTAATAAATTAAATACAGAAATAGAGACTTTGCTTTCATTAGGTACGGCATAACGAATAGTTGTACTTGGATTGAATGGATTTGGATAATTCTGACTTAATTCAAAATCAGTTGGTGTTATACCAGCAAAGTCTTCAATTCCGGTCCAGCCTGTGGAATCTGCTATAGTAATATCATCAAAATAATATGTATCACCAGATGGGGAGTATCCACCTATTCTTATGGATATGTTTGCCTGACGATAGTTTGATAAGGATGCAACAACATTTGTATAATTTGCACCATTAAAATTAGGTTCTTTTAATCTAGTCCAGGTTGATCCGCCATCGTTGGAGGCCTCTATTGCAATGTAACCGCTTCCACTATTCGCTTTTTTTACCCATACAGAAATAAAAGGATTTGGTGCGTTTGAAAGATTCATTAAACCTGAAAGAGTAAGGTAATTGTACGATCCGCCTGAAGGAGGAAGCGACCAAACCTGAGCACCGCTGTATGCGTTTGCAGATTTAATTTCCATTTGTCCTGCAATCCAATATTTATTTGAAATAGAATCAACTTCAACATCATCAAATAATGGGATTCCTAGAGTTTTAGTGTTGTTATATATTTCAACATCATCAAGATGCCAACCATCTAAATTTGTTGAACTGTTAGAAGTGGTTTTAAATCTAATATAAGAAGCATTTAATTGTTTTATCGGAGTGATATCAAATTCATTTGATTTCCACAGTGTATTTGTATTACCTGTAAATCCAGATAAATAAATCCAGTTCACATTATCAAGAGAATATTCAATGCTGCCATAATCTACTGCAGGCTCAAATGCATATCTATGATTGAATCGTAAAACCGGTCTTGCAACGGACTGAGTATTAACCTGAAATACTATTCTTCTATCTGCGTTTGTTTGATAATTTGATCCAGGACTATCTTCCATTGCATGCGTTCCGCTATGACCAGGATCGCTGGAATCTTCTTGAGTAACTGCCCAGGGTAAATCGGAGGCCCAGCCAAAAGTGCTTTCAAATGTTTGAACAAACGGTGCTGTCTGAGGAATAACTGTAAAAGCAGTAGAAAGATCAGCTCTATCTGAACCTTGATTAATTAATAGCTGAGTATCACGTTCATAAATCTTAGCATAATACATTGCGTTCATAAATGTAAGATCAGTAAGTGTTGTTTCAATTGTTGCTTGATTAAAAATATCAAATACTCTTGTTTCTGTTCTGTTTTGTAAAGCTTCAGTTGTAAAATAATTGTTAACCTGATTTTGGTCAGTTGACAGTACGACTCTATAGTTGCCAAAATCTGCCGCAGTTGAAATACCCCATCTAACTTTCATTCCATTGTTAGTTGGCGTTAAGAGTGTTAATGCTTTTGGAGTTGGAGCATTGTCAAATAGAATATCATCAATATAGTATGTTCCACCTGAAGGATTGTAGCATCCGATTCTTACCACAACATTATTTTGTCTAAAGTTTGCTAATGATGCTTGAAACCAGGTGTACTGTGTTCCATTGAAATTTGGTTCGAGCAATGATGTCCAGGTCAAACCTCCATCACCTGAAGCTTCAATTTTTATATATCCACTTCCCCCATCAGCCTTTTTTACCCATAAAGAGACGTATGGATTAGGTGCACCTGAAAGATTAAGTTTTCCGGATAAGGTAAGATAATTATAACTACCACCTGATGGTTTTACCGACCAGACTTGTGCACCACTGTGTGCATTTGCAAGTTTTAAATCAAAACTGCCAGCTATCCATGCATTAAGTGAAGATGTGTCGGTTTCAACATCGTCAAAGAATGGAAATGTTTGAGTCCTTGGATTGTTAAATATTTCTACATCATCCAAACTCCAGCCATTTTGCTGATTTGCTGAATTAGAAGTTGTTTTAAATCTAATATATCCATTAGTTTGGTTTTTAAGAATTCCTACATCATAAGTTCTGCTTTCCCATTCGCTGCCGGTATTTCCAGTAAATCCATTTAGAGTTATCCAGTTAATATTATCCTGAGAAATCTCTACCGAACCATAATCAGTACTTGTTTCGAATGAATATTTATGATTGAATTTTAAAACAGGCCTAGAAACTCCTGTCAGATTTATCTGCATTGTTAATCTTCTATCAGCGTTGGCAGGATAATTACCTTGCGGGCTGTCTTCATAAGCGTGCGTTGGACTATGCCCTGGATCGCCAGCATCATCTGTTGTAATTGCCCAGGGCAAATCGGCAACCCAATTAACAGAACCTTCAAAATTTTGCACAAATGGAGCAGTTTGAGGAGTTAAATTAAATGCAGTTGATAAATCTGATCGATCAGAGCCTTGATTGACAAATCCTTGAGTATCTTCTTCATAAACTTTTGCGTAGTACAATGTATTTGCAAATGTCAAATCTGTAAGAAGAGTATCAAGTTTTGTTCTAACAAAAAAATCTAAAACTTTAGTTTCAGATCTTCCACTAACTGATGGAGCAACAAAATAATTATTAACATCACTTGTACTAGTTGATATAATAACTCTGTATTTATAAAAATCAGTTGCTGTGGATTGAACCCAGGTAACATTCATTCCATTATCAGTTGGACTTGATAGTAAAATCGGCTGCGGTGCTGGTGCATTATCAATTCTTATATCATCTAAATAATATGTTCCTCCAGAAGGTGCATAGCCGCCAATTCTTACAAGTACGTTGGCTTGTTTATAGTTAAATAATGGCACTTGAAATCTTGTATATTGTGCACCGCTAAAAGAAGGTTCTAATAATGATACCCAGCTTGAACCAGAATTTGTTGAAACTTCTATTTTCAAATACCCGCCACCGCCATCTGCCTTTCTAACCCACAAGGACATATATGGATTTGAGGTTGTCGATAAATCTATTGAAGATGCAAGTGTTAAATAATAATAACTTCCTGAAGTTGGAAGCATAGACCAAATACGGGTGCCACTATAAGCAGTAGCCTGTTGCATTTTCCAAACTGAAGCATCTCTTTGCCAGTAAGAAGATGATGCTGTTGTGTCTTCAACATTATCAAAGAATGGGAAAGTAACTTGAACTCCGTTAGGCGAGTCGTTTCCATTTCTTTGTGGTATAATTATTCCGCTGATAAACAAAATTATCAGAAAAAACATTGAAAGAACTCTTTTCATTTTTTGCTCCTTTTTATTATAGAATGAATCAGTTAGTTATTTTTTATGATTTCTCTATTATCAGGTGCAAATATATTTTTACTGAAGAGCGAGAAATGTCGTTAGTGTGTCAATGAATAGCGGATATGTAGCAAAATGTAATGAAAAGTAATTTTTATAAAATTGATTATGCTAAGAGTTGTGTTTATCTATAAATTCGGATGGCAAGCATTCAAACATCTGTTTGAACGCTTTTGTGAAGTGCGATGGACTATTAAATCCAACTTCAAATGCGATTTGGGTTACTGAAAATGTCTTTTCTAGTATCAATCCAGCAGCTTTTTTAAGTCTTATTGCACGAATAAATTCTCCGGTAGACTGCCCTGAAATTGATTGTATTTTTCTATGTAATTGGCTACGACTTAAAAATATTTGTTTTGCAAATTCCTCAGAATCAAAATCGGGATTTGAGATATTTTTTTCTACAATGCTCATTACATTTTGTAAAAATTCTTGATCTGCTTTATTTGGAGTAATATTTTCTGGTTTAAAGTTTACATCTTTACCAAACTTTTCTCGCAATTGCTTCCTTTGTTCTAAAAGATTTTTAATCCTTACAGATAATTCCCTCAAACTAAAAGGTTTTGTCACATAATCATCGGCGCCGGTTTCTAATCCTTCAATCTTACTATCAATTGATGCTTTAGCTGTTAGCAAAACAACTGGAATATGAGCGGTTCGCCAATCGGATTTAATGTTTTTACAGAATTCTATTCCATCCATTATCGGCATCATCACATCACTAATAATCAAGTCAGGAAGATTTTCAATTGCTTCAGTTAATCCTCTTTCGCCGTTTTCAGAGATGATTAGATTATAATCTTCCTTTAAAATATCTTTCAAAAAAATTCTCACATCTTCAGAATCTTCTACGATTAATATTGTTGAATTTTCGAGATGTTCTAACTTTTTATTGCTTACCTTTTCTGACTTTTGAATTTCATTAATATTTGATTCGATTATTTCAACAAAATGTTCTTCCGATGATTTTGTGCTATTTACGTCGTTGGATTTATTAACATCCATAAATTTTTGAAAATCATTCAAATAATTGTCATCCAATGGAATTTGAATAATAAATTCTGTTCCCGATCCTAATCTGCTATGTACATATATTTTCCATTCGTGCAGATCGACAAGTTCTTTAACTAATGATAAACCAATTCCGGAACCACTGTAGGCGCGTTTAGATGAATCATCAACCTGATAAAATCTATCAAATATTTTATCAATTTTATCTTCAGGAATCCCAATTCCAGAATCTTTTATCGAAACAGTAGTATAATCAAGATTATCAATTGATGTGTTTACAATTTCTATATTTATTGTTCCGTTATCTGGTGTAAATTTAAAAGCGTTAGATAATATATTATTTAAAATCTTTTCAATTTTGTCAGAATCAATCCAGGTAATAATTTCATCTTTAACAGAGTGAAACTTTAAAGTAATATTTTTGTTTTCTGCTAAACTAGAGAATGAAAAAGAAATTCCACGCACAATGGAAACCAAATTTCCTTTCTTAGCTTTTAATGGAATTGATGCAGCCTCAAGCTGTGAGAGCTCTAATAACTGGTCAATAAGATGTTGCAATTGCTCGCTATTTCTCTGAATTAGTTTTATCTGCTCTTTTTGATTTACTATTCTTCCACTTAAAAGCTGTTCCACTGGACCTTTAATCAACATCAATGGAGTTCTAAACTCATGAGAAAGATTTGCGAAAAATCTGGATTTCATAATCTCTATTTCACGAATCTTTTTTGCTTCTAAATCTTTTACCCTGAGTTCATTTCGTAATTTTGTTCTGCTCATTTCAAATGTTCTAATAACATATAGGCCAATAAAAATCAAAATAATGTATAATAAGTACGCCCAATTTGTTTTCCACATTGGTGGAGATATTTCAATATATAACTCTGCTTCTTGATTACTCCATATTCCATCGCTGTTTGTACCTTTTACTTTGAATGTGTAAGAACCCGGATTTAGATTTGTATAAGTTGCTGATCTATTAACACCTGCAGTTACCCAATCCTTATCAAACCCTTCAAGCTTGTATAAAAATTGAATCTGCTCCGATGCATTATAATCGGTTGATGCGAATTTTAATGTAACAACGTTTTGGTCGTAGGATAGATTAATTTCTTTTGCAAAAGCAATACTAGTTTTTATTGGAGAGTTATTTCCCGGAATTACACTTTGATTAAGTAATAGAAAATCTGTGAAAATAATTTTTGGTTGATAATTTGAAAGACCTATTTCCGATGGATTAAAAATTAATGGACCTTTTGCTGATCCAAATAACATTAGTCCTTTTTGTGATTTATAAAATGAACCGGAATTAAAAATATTACTCGCTAATCCATCAGCGCTTCCAAACTTAGTTGTAGCCTTAGTCTGTGGATCGAAACGCATTAAACCACTATTACCAGCTAACCATAAATAACCCTTCTCATCTTGTAATAGACCATTTATTGGTATATCAGTTAAGAGATCAGTTTCTGGAAAATTATCAAAAATTAAATTTGGATTATATTTATCATCATTTTCATTATTGATGATAACCTTGCTCAATCCATTTTCTGTACCTAACAAAAGAATTGTTTCAGAACTGATTTTGGAATCTATTTCACTTATAGATAAAATCGAATTATTAATTAATGTGTTGGATTTTTCTGGACTTGATTTCCAATAAATAAATTCACCACCATTTTTAGGGATAAAAAGATTTAAACCGCCCCCATTTGTACCGATCCACAATCTTCCAAGTTTGTCTTCATGCAAAGCCCAAACATCGTTAAAACTTAAACTGTTTTTAACGTCTTCGTCTTTTATCCATATTTTGTACTCACCTGATGTAGTATTTAAAGAAGCTAATCCGCCACCCCAAAATCCTATCCAAAGAAATCCATTTTTATTTATATGTAATGATTTGATATAATTAAATGCCGAAGTTTTAAAGGTAGGACTTTCAATTTTGATAAATTCCAATTTTTTTGTTGTTAGATCAAAATGAATTAATCCATTACCATAAGTACCAATCCACAAATCACTGTTCTCCCCTTTTTCTAAAGACCACAAGTTTAAATTATTTAGAGCATCATATTTTCTTAATTCGGGTTTTTGATTTGCAAGCTTGAGTTGAAATAATCCTTCGGAAGCGGCTAAGTAATATTCATCTTTTTTTTCGCTAATTATGGCCTTTACATCTGATGATAACAATTCTTGATATGCTGCAGAATTAATATTACTTGTAAATATGCTATTAAATTTTTGTGTTTTTAAAGAATGATAATTTAAACCCTTATCAGTTGCGATCCATAAAACACCGGAATTATCAACTAATAACTCATCAATCTGATTACCCAATAATCCATTAGAGTTTTTCTTATCAGTTACAAATTGTTCTGATATATTATTATTTAGATCTATACGAAATAATCCACCATAAGTAGCAGCCCAAAGAATATTTTTATCGTTAATTTTTTGTTCGGTTATGGATGCATAACTATTACTAAATTGTAAGGGTACTTTTGCAGTTATGGGAAATCTTGAAAATCGCTGATTTTTGATATCAAATTTACAAAGCCCATTTGCCGTTCCGATCCATAATATATTTTTATCAAAGATAGATTGATTAATGCGCCAAACAAGATTATTACTGATAGAATTTGGGTTTAATTCATTTGAAGTGAATACTTGGAAACCATCGGAAAGTTTTTTTGGATTAATTTTATTTAATCCATTATATGTGCTTATCCAGATAAACCCGTCCACATCCTGCAGTAAAGATGTAATGTAGTTGTTACTTAATATATTCATTAATCCTGGACCATATTTCCAGTTTTTTATTTCACCAGATTTTGGATCATATCTGTATAATCCCTGTGAATAAGTTCCAATCCAGATAAATCCGTTTTCATCTTCAAGTATTGTTGTAACGCTGTTTTCAGATAATTTATTTTCATCAAGATTAATTTGTTCAAATAATTCTGATTTGGGTGAATACTTATTTAGAGTGCCTCCTTTTGTTCCAATCCAAATATTTCCATTTCTGTCTTCGCACAAAGACCAAATACTATTATCAGAAATACTGTTTAGATTTTTTTGTTTATTCCTAAAGATTTTAAATTCTGCGCCATCATATCTGTTTAAACCGTTATCAGTTCCAATCCAGATAAATCCTGATTTATCTTGAAGTAAACAATTTATATCACTGCTAGACAATCCATCTTCAGCTGTAAACGATTTAAATATTTCATTTTGTGTATATTGAAAAGAAGCAACAATCAACACAAGGGATATTATTTTAAGAAAAAATTTCATTTACCTTTTTTTTGTTTTATAAAAAAATATTATGTAAGACAATCGCAACAAATTGCATAATATTTTTAGCATAAATAACTTTTAATATTTCTATAGTAATGATTTTAGGATATATTAAATTAAACTATTTGATAGCATGAAATAAATGGCTCCACTAATTTTTTGTTCGCCAGCAGCAATTATAATTATATTTGATAAATGAATTCTAAATATTTTTTAACTACTTGTGGATTCTTCATCAACCAGCGGCACAAATCTTTATGAAATCAATAATCTGTTTAATTACATTATTTTCAGTTCAATTCATAACTTTAGCACAAACGCACAATCTTAAACTAATTGTATTAAACTCAGAAAATAATTTACCCATTACTGATGCAAATTTAGAATTATCAGGAAATTATTTTGGTACAACGAATAATTCAGGACAATTCGTTTTTGAAAATATTCCTAACGGAAATTATAAACTAAAAGTATCACATATAAGTTATAAAACTTTTGAAAGTAATATCTCCAATTATGCTGATACAACAATAACGATTCAACTTATACCGGGCAATATAAAACTTGGCGAAGTAGTAGTAACATCAGGTAAGTATGAACAAAATATTCAATTGTTGCCATATTCTGTCTCTGTAGTGGATCAGAAGGAAATACAAAATAGTTCATCAGTTACGATTTCAGAGCTGTTAAATAGAGAATCAGGTATTTCACTTGTAAGAGATGGTATTTGGGGAACTGAAGTTAGCATTCGAGGATTAAGTCGCGCAAACGTTGCTACTTTAATAGATGGAAATAGAATTGAAACTTCAACAGATTTGAGTGCACGTTTATCAATGTTTGATTTAAATGATGTTGAAAGAATCGAAGTAATTAAAGGTTCGGCATCATCTTTATACGGCTCAGGTGCCACAGGTGGAGCGATAAATATTATCTCAAAATCAGGAAGTTACAGCGATCGATTGATGTTAAATGGAAATTACTCTTTGGGATACAACTCTGTAAATAATTATATCTCAAACGGAATAAATTTATTAGCATCCGGTAATGAATGGATAGCAAAGTTAAGTGGTTCTTTTAGAAAAGCTAGTAATACAAAAACACCGTCCGGAGAATTAAGCAATAGTCAATTTGAAGATAATAGTTTCAATGTATTAATTCAGTTAAAACCTTTTGAGGATCAAGAAATAAAATTCAATTACCAGCAATTTTACGCATATGACGTTGGAATTCCCGGTGGCGCACCTTTATTTCCAAATAATGCAAAAGTTAGCTATCCGGAAGAACTTAGAAGATTGTTAAGTGCAGAATATAAAATAAATAATCTTAACCGTTCATTAGTCAAGTTATCAGCAAAGTATTTTCATCAGTTTATTTCAAGAGATGTTGAAAATATTCCAGGCATTGTTCAATATGCTCCTGCTGGTAATGGTCAGCCCTTTCGTCGTCTAACTGTTTTAAAGATTAGTCCGGGCGCAGATCATAATACGGATGGTTTTCAAACACAGGCGGATTTTAAGTTTTCAAGTCACTACATAATTGCCGGAATTGATTTTTGGAAAAGAAATTATGATGGACTAAGAACTCGCGATCAAAAAATTGAAATTCTGAATGCTATTGATTCATCAGTTGTTAAGACTATCTATAAAACAACTTACGAAAAACCTTTGCCAGATGCTGACTTTAGCAGTGCGGGAATATATCTACAAGATGAGATGAATTTACTGAAATATCTTTATTTGACTATTGGGGGTCGTTATGATTTTATTTCGTTAAGTAATTCAGAAACTCTCAATCCTTTATATGAAACTAATGATGGTGTTGTTAATAATACGCCTGCTGGACAAAAAGTAATTTGGAATGCCGAATCAGCAAATAATAAATCTTATGTATTCAATCTTGGCTTGCTTTACTCATTAAACGATAACTCTAATATTAGCCTTAATGCTGCTCGTTCATTCCGTTCTCCATCTTTGGAAGAAAGATACCAATACATTGATTTGGGAAGTGTAATACGAGTTGGTGATCCAAATTTAAAACCAGAACAAGGCTATTTCTTTGATTTTGGCTTTAGATTGTTCCCTGATAATTTTAATCTTACTGCAAGTGTTTTTTTTAATTCGCTAACCGATCTTGTCACGGAAATTTCCGGAACTTATGAAAGTAGAAGTGCCTTAATTAAAACAAATATTGGCGAGGCACTTTTATATGGTTTTGAGTATTCAATCTATTTTAAATTATTAAATAAGTTCAATTTCTATAATACTTTATCATATGTGCGTGGATTAAATAAGAAAGATGATCAAGATTTACCGCAAATATCTCCTTTAAATTCAATTTTAGGATTTGAGTATTCTCCGTTTAATTGCTTGAATGTAGATTTATACGCTGCACTTTTTGCTGAGCAAAACAAAGTAGCACCTGGTGAAATTGCAACACCCGGGTATGCAACATTCAACTTAAAATTAAATTTTGCGAGCATTGAACTTGGAAACATTAAAACCGGTGTTGTTGTTGGTGTGGAAAATATTTTCGATAAAGAATATAGAAATCATCTTTCAACTAATAGAGGTTTAATAGTTAGTGAGCCTGGAAGAAATATTTTTGTACGAGTTAATCTTACTTTTTAAGTTAAATAAATTCTAAATGGTATAATTTTATGATGTGGTTTTTAGTTGCAATGATTTCCGCTTTACTTTCAGCATTTGCGGCGATCACCCAAAAAAAAGTGTTGTTTAATCTTGGTGCTTTAGAGTTTTCATTTTTACTATCGCTGGTAAATTTTATTTTCTCTATACCTTTTTTCTTTTTTATTGATTACTCAACTATTAACTCGATAAATCTTTCTATACTTTTTGTAAAATCGATAATTGGGGTTGCAGCATTCTTGTGTGTAATGATTTCATTAAAAAATTTAGAAATTAGTAATGCACTTCCATTGCTTGCACTAACACCCGGACTGGTAGCTTTTTTTGCTTTTATATTTCTTAGTGAATCATTAAAAAGCATTGAGGTATTAGGACTTCTATTTTTGATTGCTGGAACTTTTATCCTTGAAAGTAAAAACATTAAGGAAATTCTAAGCCCTTCTCAGCTCTTCAAAAAATCGAAGTATCATAAATTCATTATCCTGGCATTATTTCTTTTTACTGCATCTTCAATTTTAGATAAAGTATTGCTGATCAAATTAAATCTTTCTCCAGTTTCGATTACTGCTTTTCAACACATATTCTTTGCTTTACTCTTTTCAATAACATTTTTAGTTTTCAAAAGGAAAGAAGAAGTTTCTTCTGTTAATGTTAAGAAAGATCAATTAGGTTGGATAGCATTAATATCAGTTTTAACTATTGGATATCGCTATACACAAATTGCTGCAGTTAGTCTTGCCTCAGTTGCCTTAGTTCTTGCCATAAAACGAACATCTGTTTTTTGGGCGACTGTTATTGGTGGAAAATTATTTAATGACAAAGATCTTGTGAAACGAAGTATTGCCGCAGTATTAATTATTATTGGAACAATTCTTATTCTCAGAGAATAGTTTTACTTAGAAACACTTAGGAATAAAGAGACCAATAAATAATTAATTATTTAATTTAGGTTTGTTTGAATTTCGATTTCTTCCCCACCGCTTTTTCTTATTCTTAAAATATCCAGTCGATCCTGATTTCTTTTTTGTTTCACTTTTTTCTTTTGCTTGTGATTTTTGTTTATTTTGTTCTGTCTTTGGAGTTCCGTCATTTTTAACTTTATATGGATGATCATGAATTATCGGAATTTGTATTTTTATAAGCTTAATAATGTCCTTTAAGTAAGCTCGTTCCTCATCTTCACAAAAAGAAAGTGCAATGCCCCCTAATCCTGCTCTTCCTGTTCTGCCAATTCTATGAACATAAGTTTCAGGAACATTTGGAATATCATAATTAAAAACATGTGAAAGTTTTTCAATATCGATTCCTCGCGCAGCAATATCAGTTGCAACTAGAACCTTTGTATGTAATGATTTAAAATTATTTAATGCACGCTGTCTTGCGTTTTGAGATTTACCGCTGTGAATTACTTCAGCAGAAACTCCCGAAGTTGTTAAATATTTACAAACCGTATTTGCACCATGCTTTGTTCGAGTAAATACAAGTGCGGAAGATATTTTTTCATTTCTTAGAATATGATATAACAATTTTTTCTTATCCGACTTAGAAACAAAATAAACAGCTTGTTTAATCGCCTCAACAGTTTTGAATTCAGGTGTAATATCAATGCTAACAGGCTTAGTTAATATTGAATTTGCAAGTTTAACTATTTCAGGAGGCATTGTTGCCGAGAAAAATAATGATTGTCTTTTTACAGGAAGCTTTGCAATAATCATGTGAACATCATGAATAAATCCCATGTCTAGCATTCTATCCGCTTCATCCAACACGAACAATTTTATATGATGAAGATTTACAAATTTTTGCTGCATTAAATCGAGCAATCTTCCTGGAGTAGCAATAAGAATATCAACACCGTTTGATAGTTTATCAGTTTGAGCTTTTTGTGATACACCGCCGTAGATGACCGCGTTTCTAAGTCCAGTGTGTCTACCGTAAGCACTAAAACTTTCACCAATCTGTATGGCAAGTTCTCTAGTTGGAGTTACAATTAATGATTTAATAACTCTTTTAGATTTATGGTCGTCTTTTTCCTCAGTTAGAATTTGTAAAATCGGAATAGCAAATGCCGCAGTTTTTCCGGTACCCGTTTGTGCACAACCCAATAAATCTCTTTTATCTAAAATAACCGGAATTGCTTCTTTCTGAATTGGCGTAGGAATTTTATATCCTTCTTCATTAACTGCAGTCTGGATTTGTTTAATAAGTTTTAATTTTTCGAATGACATAATTTTCCTGATTGACTAACTGAATAACTCTATGTTTTCAGATATTTTGTGATGAATAATAACATATATTTTCAATTTATTAACTATTAAAACCAATTTTAAAAATTAAAATTCTTCCCCACCGCCATTTTGATTATCCATATCGTTTGGATCCCGTTTAGGTTTATAATTATTAAAATTTATTTTTGCATTTAACATTACCATAGGTGATTCACGTTCAAAATAATTGTAAGAATAAAAATCCGGACCGGATGAACTAAATTCATGTTTAGCAGTTCCAAACAAATCTCTTACCTGTAAAGTTAGAGAAAGTAGTTTTTCAAGCAAATCTTGCTTTACTGAAACATCGGTTGTAAAAAACCCTTTCCAGGTTCCTTGTGATGAAACACCAGGACTATTGTAGTTAAGATTTACTTGGAATTGTGTACTTGTAGTTATCTTAAACATATTATTCATCCTTGCATTCCAGTTGAAACTATGTCTATCAAACTTTTTGTCATATAAAACACCTTCAATTCTGTAGTTGTACAGATTAGCCATAAGATTTACATTCCAAAATTCAATTGGATCAAATATCATCATTAATTCAGTACCTGTAGCAAAATCTTTTCCAATATTTATTACAGAATTTAAACTTACATTTTCCGTTTCAGGATACACTGAACGAATACGATCGATCTTATTATTTGTTAGGCGATGATAAAGTTCAAATGATAAAGAAACTTTACCGAAGTAGGTTTGAATTCCAGCTTCGTATGAGTCAATTAATTCAGATAAAAGATCGGGATTACCAATACGGACATTATTTGCATCAATCCAAGTTAAAAATGGCTCAAGTTCCCAACCGTGTGGTCTTTGAATTCGGCGTGAGTAACTTGCCATCATCTGTGTGCCCTCAGAAAATTTATAAGAAGTATGCAGTGATGGAAAATAATCCAGCCTATCAATCTTTGATTCTTTATTTAGGCTTAACAAAGAAATCGTTCTGAAAGTATATTCTGTTCTAAAACCACCCTGAATTCCAAAATCACCAAATTGATCCGAGTAAGTTGCATATAAAGCCTGATCATTATTCAAGTACTTTACAGAATTACTAAATTGATTTTGAATTTGATATTGAGTGCTCAAGGAATCAAATAAATATAATGCATTATTGTCATCGGAATTTTCTATTTCTGCTTCATAACCTGCTTCCAATTTTCTTTCATCAGAAAATGGGAGTGTATAATCCAATTTTGCTTCAAAATCTCTTGATGGACCAAACTCAGTAGTTTTTTTGCCTTCTAAAATTAAATCACCATTTAAAGATTGAGTTAGTGTGGATTCATCTCCATCATTATATCTAAAATTTAGCTCACTTTTAATTTCATGTCCCTTGCTTCCAAAGTTATGAATGTAAGTAAGATTTGATCCGCCATATTTTCCATCTCTGCTTCTATCGCTTAAGTTTTTATAAAACAAAACCGATGGAGAATTAGAGGACCATTCACTATAATTAGATATGGAGTTTTGTTTTCCTTCTCGTGTACCATAACGTACAGTAAAATTAAAAAAATCATTTTCGCCAATAGTATATTCTATTCCTGCTCTTACTCCAAATCCCGTTCTTCCCCATTCAGCATTACCATTGGAATTTATGAACGAAGTTGAGTTTTGTGATATGTATTGATTCTCAGAAACCGAATTACCGGGAAATATTCTTTTATTATAATCTAAGCCAAAAATATAAATTAGATCGCTAGTACGATATTGAAAAAGAAAATCTCCACCATATTTTTCTTTTAATCCAGCATTCGCATTTATCACACCACTTAATCCTTGATTTTCATTTTTCTTTAGTAAGATATTGATAATTCCAGCTGTACCTTCAGGATCGTATTTAGCTGATGGATTTGTAATAATCTCAATATTCTGAATTGAACTTGCCGGGATTTGCTGTAGTGCATCCTGTGCACTCATTATTGAAGGTCGGCCGTCAATCAAAACTGTAAAATTACTACTGCCTCGCAGGTTTACGTTTCCCTCAATATCAACAGTAATAGAAGGAACATTCTGTAGAACATCTGCCGCATTTCCCGATATTACAGTTTGTATTTTATCAACATCAATTACTTTTTTATCTATTTGATATGAAACGGGAGATCGATCGCCTTGCACAACAACATCATTAAGTTCTAAAGCATTCGGTTTTATATATATTTCTCCAAGATTGATCATTTTGTTATTTGGAGTGATCTCAATATCATAATTTTCATTTTTGTACCCGATAAATCTTACTTCAAGCAGATATTTCCCCTGTTGTATTTTTGATAAACTGAACACCCCATTTATATCTGATACCGTTCCAGTAATTAAAGACGAATCCTTGTCAGATAGCAAAACAATGTTTGCGTATTCAATAGTATGTTTTGATTCAAAATCTAAAACTGTTCCCGAAACATTTCCGCCATTTATTCCACTAGGATTTCTCTGAGAATAAAATTGAACATTAATGATTGCTAATAAAATTATAATATATTTTTTCATATTGATAAAGATTCTTAATTCTAATTGTGAGTATATGTTATTTTCTTTTTTTTATTAAGTGTTTTTTTTAGTGGTGTACTACTGAATATTGAATCCAGCCTTAACAATAAGTAACTTTGCTTTATCAGCATCAGATTCCGATTCAAAATAAAATTTAAAGTTACCGCCTGTACCCTCACGAATCTTTAGCAACTCAATGTCTTTAATGTTGATGCTATTTTTAAAAAGTATCGTGGATATTTTACTAATCATTCCAGGTTCATCTTTTACAAAAACTGTTATTTCAAAAAGCCGATCTATAAATCCCTTTGTGTTAATCGGAATTTCATTTCTTGCAAGTCGAGCTCTTTCAAATTGATTTTCAATTGATTTATAATCTTCATCTTCAATTAATTTTTGCAAAATAAATATTTGATCTTGAAAGGAATTTAAGGATTTTAAAATATCAACTTTGTTGTATTGTATAATCGATTCCCAGATTTTAAAATCACTCGAAGCTATTCGAGTCATGTCACGAAAACCGCCTGCAGCAAAATCAAGTAGATTAACATTTTCCATTGTATTATCAGCCTGATTCATCAATAAAACGGAAAGTAATTGTGGTAGATGAGAAACATTAGCAATTATTCTATCGTGAAGATGAGCATCCAATAAAACAATTCTTGCGCCCGTAAGTTTAATAAAATCAATGTATGAATTTAATATTTCATCGTTTTCATTTTCAGAACAAATAATAAAGACTGAGTTTTCATAAAGCAATAGGTCAGAATTGTCATAACCGCTCTTTTCTTTTCCTGTCATTGGATGGGCACCAAAATATCTGCCGGCACTGGAAATCAATTTCCATTCATCTGCAAATATTCCTTTTACGCTGCAAAGATCAGAAATTATTTGGTTAGGTTTTAATCTTGGAGAAAGTTCTTTGAAGACTTTTAAACTTTGTTCAATGGGTAAAGCTAATATTATTAAATCAGAATTTAGAGAATCATTGATACTTTTTAATCCCTCATCAATAACTTTTTCATTCAATGCTATGTTTAGAATATCAGGTTTATCATATGCGGAGATAAAAATACTTGCATCCGAATGCTTAATGGCTTTTGCAAAAGATCCGCCAATTAATCCTAAACCTATAATGGCAATTCTGCTAATGATCAATTCATTTTCTCAAGTTCTTGTGTCATTAAACGGAATTGATCAAATCGCATTGATTGTTCACCATCACTTAGAGCTTTATCAGGGTCAGGATGAATTTCTACCATAATTCCATCAGCACCAACAGCCTTGGCAGCCTTAGCCATTGGAAGAACTTTATCACGCTTACCTACTGCGTGTGATGGATCAACAATTACTGGAAGATGCGTTAATTCTTTAAGAATTGGTATCGCACTTAAATCCAAAGTATTGCGAGTTGCAGTTTCAAAGGTTCTAATACCGCGTTCACATAAAATTACCTGTCTGTTTCCTCGTGCAAGAATATATTCAGCAGCATTAAGTAGTTCATCAATTGAAGCCATCAATCCGCGTTTTAACATAACGGGTCTGAAAGATTTACCGACTTCAGATAATAAAGAAAAATTTTGCATGTTTCTTGCGCCAACTTGTAATATATCAGATTTCTCGGCAACCATTTCAACTTGATCAACAGACAATACTTCTGTAATTATCGGTAAATCATAATCATCACCCGCTGATTTTAAATAATCCAACGCCTCAAATCCCAAACCCTGAAAAGCATACGGTGATGTTCTCGGTTTAAAACAACCACCACGCAAGATGTGTGCAAATCCATCCTTAACTTCTTTTGCACAATCAAGTATTTGATTGTAAGATTCAACAGAACATGGTCCGGCAATAATTACAAATTTACCGCCCCCGATTTTTACATCGCGAACAGAAATTATAGTATCGTCGCTTTTATAATCTCTACTTGCAAGTTTATAGGAAATTTTTGACGAAGATTTTTTTGTTGTGATTATCTCAGGCGGAGAAAATGTTTCTTTAACGTCTTCAGTCTTGATTGATATGCTTTCAACCTTTGTTTTTTCAACATCTTTTGCAGGATAGCAGCCAAGAATTTTTAAGTAGCGAGTATGTTTTCCAACTTCATCTAATAAAGATTTTACTTTTTGATTTTGAATGTTTCCTTGAAAATCAAGATAGAACATTTCTTCCCATGGATTTCCGATTATCGGACGCGATTCAAGTTTTGTCATGTTAATCTCATAATCGCGAAAAACTGAAAGTGCATCTACAAGCGAACCCGGCTTATGTGCTGTTGCAAGTATTAAAGATGTTTTTGCAGGAATTCTTTCATCAACTGTAAGTGGAGATCGGGAACAAATTAAAAATCTTGTAAAATTGCCTTGCTGGTTTGCAATATTTTCACGAAGCACTACCACATTAAATATTTCCGCTGCTTCCCTGCTTGCAATTGCAGCAAAAGTTTTATCACCTTTTTCTTTGATGTATTCAACTGATTTCGCGGTATCAGGTAGCAACTCAACTTCTGCATTAGGAATTGATTTTATAAACTTACTGCATTGCCTTGCAGCCTGATAGTGTGTAAAAATCTTTTTAATACTATTTAATGGAACGTCTTCAATTGTGAGCAAACAATGTTTTACAGGAAAAATTTCTTCACCGACTATATTAAGATTACTGCTTTGCAATGCATCATAAACGTCATTTATACTTCCGCTTGTTGTATTTTCAATTGGAAGAATGGCATAATCCGAACTTGAATCTTCGACAGATTCAACTACTTCATCAAAAGTATTATACTTTTTAAAGTGAATATCTTTTCCTGAATCACTGAAAAACTGCTTGGACGTTAAGTAACTGTAAGAGCCTTCAATTCCTTGTATTGCAACTTTAATTAAATCATCTTTTTCAGATTCGTTTGAACTATTAAGCACAAATCTATTTTGTATACGGATGGAATCACTTATAATTTCCTGAAATATTTTGGAAACATAATGAGTATCCAAACCATAGTTTCTTCCGGCTTCAATTAATCTTGTTAATAATTGCTTTTCTCTGTCACGATCTCGTATTGCAGATTTATCTTCATTTTTAAGTTTGATGATCTCAACACTTAATTCTCTTCTTTCTGCTAGAAGTTGAAGCATTTTATCATCAATAGAATTTATTTTTTCTCTGATTTCTTTCATTGTCTTAACTGTGATTAATATTATAATTTTGGCTTCGAATATCGACTTATTTTGATTGGCAATCAAGATACAGTTTATAACAGCATTATAAACTTGGTGTAAAAATAAAAGGGCACGATTGCTCGTACCCAAAGTTTAGATCTAACGCTAGAACCCTTTCCTATTCTGAAAATTCTTTACAAGCAGCCTGAGAGGATTCGTGCTTCATAACATTATTTTAACAAAATCATCTTCTTCGTTTCAACAAAACTACCAGACGAAATTTTATAAAAATAAATTCCACTTGTTAAACCAGAACCATTAAAATAAACTTCATATCTTCCTGCAGGTTTATATTCATTAACCAGGGTTGCAACTTCATTTCCTAACACATCGTATACTTTCATAGTTTGCCAGCTGCTCACCGGTGACTGCCAACTAATTACAGTAATTGGATTAAATGGATTTGGATAATTTTGATTTAACTTATACTCTGTTGGTAACCCATTGAACTGTTCTTCTTCAATTGATGTAATATTTAAAGAGTGTTCCTGCGCAAATCCGGAGGCAGCAAAACAGTTGTCTAATGCCTGTACACTCCAGTAATAAGTTTGTACTGAATCCAGTCCCTTAATCGTCCAGCTATTGTTGTGATTTGTATTGCCAAGTTCTATCACCCTCCTGTAGCCTGTTGATCTGTCCGACATTGGTGATAATGTATTAACTGCATTTGGTGCAGTGCCAATTACTAAATTATATCTTAAACCATTCTGCGGCGTTTCGTTGTCTGTGCTTTTATCCCAACTTAGAGTAACATCGTCTCCGTTAATTACTGCTGACAAGTTTGAGGGGACAGCGGGTAAAGTGTTTTGTGTAAGATTATTGTTGCGGTATATTTTAGATATAGAAGCAAAACCACCAGTATCTCCAGTAAGCAAAATGTCCAGATCACCATCATTATCATAATCTCCCCAAGCTGTACTGCTGGCATAAACTCCTGTAAAAGATATTCCAGTTTGTTCTGAGAATGTGTTGTCCCCATTATTGCGGTATATTTGGAATACGGTATCTGCACTTGAAGATCCAGTCAACAAAATGTCGAGATCACCATCATTGTCATAATCTCCCCAGGCTGCCGAGCTGCCATCAGAAACTCCTGTTAGGTATATTGATGTTTGTTCTACGAATGAGTTGGTTCCGTCGTTGCGGTATATTTTAGATACTGGAACGTGAGACTCTGGAATTCCAGTTAATAATATGTCTAGATCTCCATCATTATCATAATCTCCCCAGGCTGCACTACCATCAGAAACTCCTATTAAAGATATTCCAGTCTGTTCTGAAAATGTGTTATCTCCGTTATTGCGATATATTTTGGATACATAAGCATACCCTGAACCTCCAGTCAGCAAAATGTCAAGATCACCATCATTATCATAATCTCCCCACGCTACGCTACTATAGAAAACTCCTGTTAAAGAAATTCCATCCTGCTCTGTGAAAGAGTTATCTCCGTTATTGCGATATATTTTAGATACTGGATTGTGAGACTCTGTCATTCCAGTTAATAATATGTCTAGATCACCATCATTATCATAATCTCCCCAGGCTATACTGCTCTGATAAACTCCTGTTAAAGATATTCCAACTTGCTCTGTGAATGTGTTATCCCCATTATTGCGGTATATTTTTGATACTAAAGGACCACCCTTATTTCCAGTCAACAAAATGTCAAGATCACCATCATTATCATAATCTCCCCAGGCTACACTGCCCCAATAAACTAATGGTAAAGATATTGATGTTTGTTCTGTGAATGTGTTATCTCCATTATTGCGGTATATTTTGGATATAAATTCATTAAATTTATCTCCAGTCAACAAAATATCCAAATCACCATCATTATCATAATCTCCCCAGGCTACGCTGCTTCTAAATACTCCTGCTAGAGGTATTGAAGTCATTTCGGTGAATGGTTCCCAAAATATAAAGCTTTTTGTAGGTGCAAAGTTAGAACCTGCAAAGTTATTATCTATTGCTTGAACACTCCAGTAAAAAGTTCCTACTTCTAATCTTTTTATAGTCCAGCTATTTCTATGGTTAGTATTTCCAAGATTTATTACACGTC
Organism: Ignavibacteriales bacterium; assembly: GCA_016709765.1. Taxonomy (NCBI): domain Bacteria; kingdom Pseudomonadati; phylum Ignavibacteriota; class Ignavibacteria; order Ignavibacteriales; species Ignavibacteriales bacterium. The sequence goes on along the minus strand of JADJMD010000009.1, from coordinate 112,463 downwards.
TGTATCCTGTATTTCTATCTGACATTGGTGAGAGAGTATTTACTGCTTCAGGTGATGTGCCAATTACTAAATTATATCTTAAACCGTTTTGCGGTGTTTCGTTATCTGTACTTTTATCCCAGCTTAAAGTAACGCTGTCTAAGGTGGCTATTGATGACAAGTTAGTTGGGGCAGTAGGCAATGTGTTTAGTGTGAGATTATTGTTACGATATATTTTGGATACTGGACCAGAGCTTGAGAATCCAGTCAGTAAAATGTCAAGATCGCCATCATTATCATAATCGCCCCATGCTACTGAACTATTCTGAACTCCTGTTAGAGTTGTAGTTTGTTCTGTGAAAGTGTTATCTCCATTGTTGCAATAAATTATAGATATCGGTAAAGTTTGATTAACCCACCCTGTATTTCCAGTTAAAATTATGTCAAGATCGCCATCATTATCATAATCTCCCCAGGCTACGCTGCTAGTTGCAACTCCTGTTAAAGATATTCCAGCTTGCTCTGTGAATGTGTTATCTCCGTTATTGCTGTATATTTTAGATTCTGGATCATTATCAATCGAAGTTCCAGTCATCAATATGTCAAGATCTCCGTCATTATCATAATCACCCCAGGCTACTGAACTGTTACCAACTGGAAAAAGATATGCTGGCACTATTGTGAATGTGTTATTTACGTTATTACGATATAAACTTGTAAATTTACTTACGCTATTTGAAATACCAGTCAGCAATATGTCAAGATTACCATCATTATCATAATCTCCCCACGCTACGCTACTATTAGAAACTCCTCTCAGAAATATTGATGTTTGTTTTGTGAATGTGTTATCTCCATTATTGCGGTATATTTTAGATTCTTCCAAATCAACAGTATTTCCAGTCAGCAAAATGTCAAGATCACCGTCATTATCATAATCTCCCCACGCGGCACTACCATTATGAACTCCTGTTAAAGATATTCCAGTTTGTTCTGTGAATGTGTTTTCCCCGTTATTGCGATATATTTTAGATACATAACCGGAGCTTGACGATCCAGTCAACAATATGTCAAGATCACCATCATTATCATAATCTCCCCAGGCTACTGAACTAGATCCAACGCCATGTAATGCAATTGATGTTTGTTCTGTGAATGTGTTATCCCCGTTGTTCCGGTATATTTTGGATACTGGTTCACTACCTGTATCTCCAGTGAGCAAAATGTCAAGATCACCATCATTATCATAATCTCCCCAGGCTACGCTGCTAGTTGCAACTCCTGTTAAAGATATTGAGGTCATTTCTGTGAATTGATCCTGCGCGAAAATTTGGGAGACAAAAAATAAGGATGCGAGTATAAAGTATGTTTTGTTCATTGCAGTACTCCCTCTGAAAATTGAAAAAGAATATTTGAAGATTTTCTGCTTCGGGAGAATATTTGGGGTGTTCTCCGTGGTAGGCCATCCCCATCCGGATATTAGGGGTCTTACTTTGGAAATCTACCATTCTCGGAGTAGAATTAAATTCATATTGCAATTAGCAATAAATACATTGCATTGTCAAGTAAAATAATATTTGACTCTTAACAAGAGTAGTTGATTAGCAAATTACAACTTTGAAATTATTCTTACATTCAAATTCATAAATTCATGTTATAATAGGTCTAAAAGATTTTTAAAACTTTAAATAAAAAAGATTGTATTCATTTGCTGTCTCGAAACGGAGTCTGTCCGAGAAACGTCGTTCCCATCTTGTTTCGGTATCATTTGAAATTGAGTACCTGAATAAAATTCAGGATGATAATTCATAAGTATTCGGACATACTCACGAATGTGACAGCCCACGAAAATGTCATCAAATTTTTCTATGCTTTCTTAAAAACAAAATATTATATTTGTCTTAGAAATTTTGTTTAGTATTTGCGCCCGTAGCTCAACTGGATAGAGCATTTGACTTCGGATCAAAGGGTTGAGGGTTCGAATCCTTCCGGGCGTACTTTTTCAATTAACAATTTATAATTAACAATGTACAATTAAGAATTTAGACTTGATTGTACATTTTTGTTTATGCTTTTCTCTGAAAATATATATCGCTTTATGTATGCTGCTCTCCAGGAAGCTGAACAGGCTTTTGAAGAAGATGAAGTTCCCGTTGGAGCAGTTGCTGTCCACAACAACAAAATAATTGGTCGCGGCTACAATCAAATTGAAAAACTTAATGATGCTACTGCTCATGCAGAAATGATAGCATTAACTTCAGCATCAAATCATCTAAAAAGTTGGCGATTAAATGAGTGTTCAATTTATGTAACACTTGAACCTTGTATAATGTGTACAGGCGCACTTTTATCATCAAGAATTGAGAATCTATATTTTGCGGCAAGTGATTCTAAGTTTGGTGCTTGCGGGAGTCTTCATAATTTAGCGGAGAATTCGAAAACAAATCATAAAATAAAAGTCTATTCAGGTATTCTTGCACAAGAGAGTGAAGATCTGTTAAAATCATTCTTTGCAAAAAAGCGACTTGAGTCAAAAAAATAATTTCATTGAACTCTTAATTTCTTGTTTAAGAATCGAATTACTTCTAATTTGCAATAAAAAAATGAAGATTATATGCATTTAATTCTATTCGGCTCTCCAGGGGTTGGCAAAGGTACCCAGGCAAAAATAATATCAAACAATTTAAAGATTCCTCATATCTCAACCGGTGATATTTTAAGAAAAGCTGTAAAAGAGCAGACAGATCTTGGTATAAAAGCCGGTGAAATAATGGCAAAAGGTGAACTTGTTCCGGATGATTTAATGATTGGAATGATTAAAGAAGAGCTTACCTCTGATGAATGCAAAAACGGTTTTATTCTTGATGGATTTCCTCGGACAACAATTCAAGCTGAAGCTTTAGATAGATTGTTTACACAGATTGGAATAAATAATTCAATTCTGGTTCATATTACCGCGGATGAAAAAGAAATTATTAAACGGTTAAATAACAGAAGAGCCTGCAAAGAGTGCGGCAATATATTTAAGCTCAAAGATATTGAAGGTTTGGATGCATGCCCAAATTGCGGCGCTAAAAACAGTTTTTACTTAAGAAATGATGACAAAGAAGATGTTATTAAAAACAGGCTGGATATATTTAATTCATCAACAATGCCGGTGCTTGGATATTATGAAAAGAAAGATCGAGTAATAGAAGTAAACGGATTTGATACTATTGAGAATGTTAATAAAAAAATTGTTGATTCGTTGAAAGAAAGAAACCTGTATCACTGATCTTTTTGTTTTAAAAATCCTTTAAGGATTTTTTTATCTTCAATTTTAAATATTCGGGTATTCCCTTTTCTTACCATATCATAATTGTGAGTTGCAAACAAAACTGCTGTCCCACGTTTATTAATTTTTTGCAGTAAATCTAAAATCTCACCAGATGTTTCAGGATCAAGATTACCTGTTGGTTCATCGGCAAGAATAATCAGCGGATCATTTAATATTGCTCTTGCAATTGCAACACGTTGTTTTTCGCCACCGGAAAGATTTTCCGGATTATTTAATCTTTTAAGTGATAATCCAACTTCATTTAATACTGCATTTACTTTTTTCTTGATCTCCTTTTTAGGTGTTGCTATAACTTCTAAAACAAAAGCAAGATTATCAAAAACATTTCTATCAGTAAGTAATTTAAAGTCCTGGAATACAATTCCGATTTTACGTCTTAGAAGCGGCAGTTCACTTTTCTTGATTGTTTTGGAACTAAAATTACCAACATTAATAATTCCAGATTGTGGAAGTAAGTTCATATAAATCATTTGTAAAAGCGATGTTTTGCCTGAACCGCTCTTACCGATAAGAAAAGCAAACTCACCAGCACCTAGTTCCAAATTTGCGTTATCAAATAGAATTTGATTATCGTAATTAAAACTTATGTTCTGAACAGATAACATTAAGATTTCCTTTTCATAATAAACTGAACACGATCAGATTTAGCTCTTCCTTTCTGATATGAAAAAGCTTTATAGCAATTTACAACATATAATTCGGATTTTTCAGCCATCTCAAAAAAAGTATCGTAAGAATAAATTTTTTGCTTGTGGATTTCAAAATATTTTTCCCCATTTGGATATTTAATAGTAAAAATATTTTTATGGATTTTACTTGCTGGCATAAAAATACTTTGTCTGAGATAATGTATGCCTTTTGAGATTCCCTTTGTTGTAGCAGTCTTTTGATGCTTGTAACTATTGCTTTCAAGTGCAACGTCAAAAGTTAAAACTCCATCCGGTGAAAGATGATTTTCAACTTCTTTAAAGAACTTGAGCAATCGTTTTTTACTTAATAAATAGTTTACACTATCGAATGAACTTAAAATTAAATCAAATTTTTTATTGAAGGGAATTGCGGTCATATCACAGCATACTTTATTCAAATTATAATTTGAATTGGTTAGCATATTTTTTGAAATATCGGTAGCCAAATAATTCTTGTAAAGTTTAGAAAGGTGTTTAGCCAACTCACAATTACCGGCAGAAAGTTCAAGTACAAATGGATTTTTAACAATTGAGTTCTTTGTGATCGAATAAATATACTTTGCCCACCATTTGTAACTTACAAAGCTCATAAGATGAGGATAGATTTTTGCTACATGCAGATATGGATCAGTTTGTATTTGAGGATGCAAAGAATTGATTCCTGTTTTGAAATATCTTGATGGCATATTTATAAGCTTCCAGGATACTTGATTCATAGGCTTTATTTAATCCGGCTATATCATAAGCAGTTCCGTGATCAGGCGAAGTACGAATTAACTTTAAACCGGCAGTGTAGTTAACACCACAATTAAAGTTAAGTAACTTAAATGGAATTAATATTTGGTCGTGATACATTCCTAAAATTAAGTCGTATTTCAAGTACGATTTATCTCCCCAAAATGCATCTGGAACAAAAGGACCAACTACATTTATTTTATTTTGTAACGATTTGATTGCAGGCTTGATGATTTTTATTTCTTCATCACCAATTAATCCGTTTTCACCCGCGTGTGGATTTAATCCCAACACAGCTATTTTAGGACTAGTAATTTTAAGATCCTGTTTTGCTGTCTGATTTAATAAATCAATTGCTCTCACAACTTTTTCTATTGTAATCAGATATGGCACTTTTGAGATGGGTTTATGAATTGTTAACAAACCAGCTTTAACTTTTTCTGAAAGAAAAAGCATCATAAATTTATTTTTATTTTTTTCGTGATTAGCTAATAACTCAGTATGTCCAGGAAAATCAATATTAGCAAGCTTAAATGCTTCCTTAGATAATGGAGATGTAACTAAAACATCTGCATAATTTTTATTGATCAAATCCAAAGATTTTAATATTGATTGAAATGAAATATTTCCGGAAGTTTTTGTTGGATAACCAATTTTTAATCTAGCATCTTTTAGAGGAACTAAATTTAGATGTGTATTAGAATATAAATTATTCTGAACAATGCGAAATTGGAATGAAGATTTTGTAAGATGATAATAATGTTCAAAAACATTATTTGGGCAAATAAAAATAATTTGGTTAGTTTGTTTTTTCTTTAAGATTTTATTGAATACTTTTAATGCTATCTCAGGCCCGATACCGTTTACATCACCGCAAGTAAAAACAACTCGAATCATTGTCCGTTCGCTAAAGTAAATTTACCTGTTCCATCCTTATCAACAAAAACAAATTTTCGTTGATTCTTTTTATAAGTCCAGCTTTCAAGAACTTTATCATTATTATCAGTGTATCGATCAACTGTTTCAGGAGGTCCAAACTTAATATAAGTTCTGCCACGATCTGATTTTGCGCCACCGTTACCAGAAAGTGGTTTAAAATTTATCTCACAATAATCCACTCGTGTATAGAACTCATTCATCAGTTCGTTAAATTCAGTCTCAGGAGTTGGATCTTGTTTACGCCAATAATTATTTAAGTTTTCAATATCAGAGCCACTACCACTTAGAATATTTGAAACAACATCCTTAGTTTCAATTATTTCAAGAAACTTTATTGCTTCTTCAGGATCAGACAAAGAAAATGGTTTTCCAATCCAGATAACATTTAAATCAAAAGATTGTTTTTCTGTGGACATCTCGTTTGGATAAATATCTATTTGTATCGGTCCTTCAGTAAGTTTTGAAGAAAAATCACGCACAACAAATACTTTTACATTTGCAGTATCAGTACTTTGAGTAATCATAATTTTACTATCACATAGTTTTATTTCCGGATTTGCGGGGAAAAAATCAGTTATTTTTTCATCCAAAACAAAAACTGTGTCGCCCCTGTGTACCGTAATTGTAAGGTTATTTATTTGTTGATCCGTAACCGGAATCACTAGATCGTTTGTTGGTTCGTTAAATTGAATTGATGAAGAATTATTTGAAAGAATGTATGAATCAAGTTTATCACATAATCTTTTATCAGGTTCAAAAACAATTGGGGTAAGAATCATATCAGTTTTTTTTATCGGTAAAGCGATAGGGGGAATTCTTCGTTCCCTTTTGGAAATCTCATCTGAAATGATTGCTGTTAAAGCATATTTGCCTTCTGGTAGTTTAAAATTAATAACACCTTGCAAATAAGTTTGGTTAGAATTTGTGATATCAAAATCCTTAACCGTAATGTTTCTGTCATCAAATGCTCTTTCGACAATATGACCTGCCGAATCTTTTATCTCAATTTTTACATTGAAACCAGCAGTAAATGAATCATCTTTTTTTTCAAAAAATAATTGGGAATAAGAAATTTTGTAAGAATAGTAAACTAAATAATTTTGGTCAGCTGGAAAGAAATGAACTTCAGAATTAAAAAACTTTCCTGACTGTATTTTATCACGTTCAACCACAAAATCAGGTTGAGCAAATAATTGACAGATAAAAATGAACGATAGTAAAAATGTTTTCTTCAATTTTTTAGCTCAAACTTTTTAATAGTTTTAATAAAATTCAATCGGTTAAATGTAACCGGAAAAAGATTTGCCCTAAATTATAGTAGTACGAACCACCTAATTAGCTGTTCATGTTATTTAAGAATTCTTTATTGTTTCTTGTACCTCTAACTTTATCAAGCAAAAAGTCCATAGCTTCAACCGGACTATAGTCGCTTAATATTTTTCTAAGAATCCATACTTTTGCTAGATCATCTTCTTTCATAAGTAAATCTTCTCTTCTTGTTCCAGAGCGATTCACATCAATTGCAGGAAACATTCTTCTATCACTAAGATCACGATTAAGAACTAATTCCATATTACCGGTACCTTTAAATTCTTCAAAGATAACATCATCCATACGGCTACCTGTATCAATTAAAGCAGTAGCAATAATAGTTAAACTTCCGCCATCCTCTGTGTTTCTAGCTGCACCAAAAAATCTTTTTGGTTTGTGTAGTGCGTTTGAATCCACACCGCCCGAAAGAATTCTACCACTATGTGGTACAACAATATTATGAGCGCGGGCTAATCTTGTAATACTATCCAACAAAATCACCACATCTTCTTTAGCCTCTACTAGTCTTTTTGCTTTTTCTATAACCATATCAGCAACCTGAACGTGTCTGTCTGCTGGTTCATCAAAAGTAGAGCTAATAACTTCAGCTTTTACAGAGCGTTCCATATCTGTAACTTCTTCAGGCCTCTCATCAATAAGCAGAATAATCAATTTAATTTCTGGGTGGTTACGCGTAATTGAGTTTGCAATTTTTTGGAGCAAAACAGTTTTACCACTTTTTGGCGGTGATACAATTAAACCTCTTTGTCCTTTACCAATTGGGGCAAGCATATCCATTATTCGTGTTGAATATTCTCCGGGAACAGATTCTAACTGTAATTTTTTAGTTGGATAAACTGGAGTAAGGTTATCAAATAACGTACGGTTTCTTATGTGTTCAGGTGAGAGACCATTAACCGCCTCAACACGCAGTAACGCAAAAAATCTTTCACCATCTTTTGGCGGTCTAACTTGTCCACTCACAAAGTCGCCAGTTCTAAGGCTAAACTTTTTAATTTGTGAAGGGGAAACGTAAATATCGTCGGGCGAAGGTAAATAATTATAATCTGATGATCGTAAAAATCCGTATCCATCAGGAAGCACTTCTAATACTCCCTTAGAAAATGTTAAACCATCTTTAACGCTCTGAGCCTCTAGAATCTTGAAGATTAATTCTTGTTTTCTAAGATCACTGTAACCTGCGATATTAAGTTCTTTAGCAAGTTCGTTTAATTCTACTATCTTCTTGGATTTGAGTTCAGAAATGTCCATCGGCATTTGCGGTACCTATTATTTTGTTTGTTGAATTGTTTTGATTAAAATTGTTTTCAAATTGGTTAAATCCTGATAAGCTCTCGTGGTATTTCTTAATATGTATGAAAGGATCTCGAGGTCTTAACCAAACTTACATACTTAGACTTATATTGTCAAGATTTTATATTGCTTAAAATTGACTTTATTTCACCTAATAAGTACATACTTCCGGCAACAACCAGAGAACTTTTCTTGTCTCCACTTAATTTTTCTTTAAAAAACGCCTCTAGATCTTTAACGATTGAATACTTGATATTCAATTTTTCAGCTTTTTCAGCTAATATTTTTATTGATGCGGTTCTTTCGTAATTGATTTCATAAAAATAGATATTATCAAACAATGGCTTAACTAAATATAGCATCTCCTCAATATTTTTGTCTTTCATCGCACCGAAAAGTAAAGAAGTTTCTTTGAGATATTTTTTTTCTTTTGAGAACTCATTGACTAAACAATTAATGCCTTCAGGATTATGAGCAGAATCTAAAATGATTCTTGGATTATCTGATACGATTTCATATCTGCCCTGCAATTTAGTATTCTTAATTACATTTTTTATTCCATCTGTTATTATGGATGGATCATTAATATCAAATGTTTTTGTTACGCAAAGTGAGGCAAGTGCAGCATTATATTTTTGATGTTTACCAATCAATGGGGTTTTCCATTCATCAAATTCTAATTCTTCGGTGTATAAATCAATACGCTCATCTTTTTCGCTTATATATTCTTCTAAACAAAACAAAGGGGATTTAACATCAGAACATTTTTTTTCGATAACATTAATAGCTACTTCAGGCAGCAAACCAATAAATGTTTTAGCATCTTTTTTAATTATCTCACTTTTCTCAAATGCAATTTGCTCTATCCTATCACCAAGGATATCAGTGTGCTCCAGACTAATAGAAGTAATAACACAGGCGAGTGGGTCGAGAACATTTGTAGCATCAAGTCTGCCACCTAAACCGGTTTCAATCACAGCAAAATCAACTTCTTTATCAAAAAAGTATTCAAATGCCATCGCAGTTGTAACTTCAAAAAACGTCAGCGACAATTCATCAATGTATTTTTGATACTTGTCTATGAAATTTGCTATAAAATCATCATGAATATATTTACCGTTAATAGAAATACGTTCGTTAAACTTTACAAAATGTGGTGATGTGTAAAGTCCTACTTTATATCCGCTTTCCATCAAAATGCTAGCAATAAAAGATGCGGTGCTTCCCTTTCCGTTTGATCCTGCTATGTGTACAGTTTTTAAATTATTCTGTGGATTTTCAATTATATCTAAAAACTTCCGGATATTTTCTAATCCAAGTTTTACTCCAAATGTGTGGAGCGCAAACAATTTATTTAACGATTCTTGAATATCCATTTAAATAATATATGATGCGGTTAAGTTTGATAATTTTTCAACTTTATTTGCGATGCAATAATCTTCTAATTCTTTAATAATTTTTTCTGGAGCAGTTGGATCAATAAAATTTAGTGTTCCAATTTGCACAGCAGAAGCGCCTACAATCATAAACTCAATAACATCTTTCCAATTCATAATTCCGCCAATGCCAATAATTGGAATATCAACTTTTCTAGAAATCTCTAAAACTTTAGCAAGTGCAACCGGTTTGATTGCAGGACCAGAAAGTCCTCCGTTAATATTAAATATTTTTGGTTTTTTTGTAAAAATATTAAAGGAAGTACCAACTAAAGTATTTATTGCCGAAACCGCATCTCCTCCACTATCTTTTACAACTTGTGCAAATTCAAAAATGTAAGAAACGTTTGGCGATAATTTAATAATTACGGGTTTATTCGTAACTGCACGTACTTTTGCCGTTACATTGCCCACTGCTTTAATATCGTTACCAAATTGCAATCCACCATCTTTAACATTTGGACAAGAAACATTTATTTCAAAAGCTTTAATAGTTTCTTCACTTGTTAAGATTCTGGTACATTCAACATATTCTTCAACAGAACTTGCTGCAATGTTACAAATTAATGGTACGTCATATTTTTTCAGAAAAGGAATTTTTTCTTTCAGAAATTCATCAACTCCAACATTTGCTAAACCAATTGCGTTTAACATTCCTGCAGGAGTTTCTACTATTCTTTGTGGTGGATTTCCTTTTCTCGGTTTTAGGCTTAATGATTTTGTTACGATCGCACCGAGTTTATTCAAATCTGAAAATTCTGAAATTTCATTTCCATATCCAACTGTTCCAGATGCAAGCAAAATTGGATTGCGTAATTTTAATGAGCCAATATTAACGGATAAGTCCACTTTGCTCATATCACAATATCCTTTACATTAAAGACAGGACCGTCTTTACAAACTAAAAGATATTTATCAGATTGCTGTGTTGATTCAATTGGACAACCCTGGCAAATTCCAAATCCACAAGCCATTGCACATTCTGTAGAAACTTCGCAATCCAAATCATTTTTGATGCAAAAATCTTTTAACGCTCTAAGCATTGCATTTGGGCCACAAGCAAAAACTTTCGATTTAGAAATATTAATTCTTTCTAAATCCTGTTCTAAAGATTGAACCACATTGCCTTTAAATCCAACAGATCCATCATCGGAAGATAAAACGTAATTTTCTAATCCATAAGTAACAACATCTTGTTCTGTTCTGCCACCAACAAACGTTAAAATATTTTTTTTATTTTTTATTGCACGAGTAACAAACGGAAACGGTGCCGCACCTAATCCGCCTGCAATAATTATTGCGGTTTCATATTTACCATCAAGATTAAATCCATTACCAAGAGGACCAAGAATATCTATCGTCTCACCATTATTTTTTCGAGCTAACATTTTAGTGCCTTCACCTAAGATGTTAAACATCAGATAAATGTTCTCACCTTCAACATCGCAAACACTAAAAGGTCTTCTAAGCAATGGAAAAGTATTTTCGGAAACACGAATATTTAAAAACTGTCCAGGTTTTGCACTTTGAGCAACCTCAGGAGAATGAATTTTTTGAATAAAAATATTTTCGTGGACTTGTTTGGTTTCTACAATAGGAGAATTAACTATAAACAATCTTTTTCCTTTATAAAACGATTTAATTTATTAGTGGTAGAATTTTATTATGATTAATTATAAATGCTCATCCATCTTATTAATTTTAAGATACTCAACAATTTCTTTAACATCTTGAGCTTTATCTCTTCTGCAAATCAAAAGATTATCATTATGATTTATCACGATTATGTTATCAAGCCCAATTACCGCTGTAACTTTTTCAGGCGAGTAAACATATGAATCGTTAACCATATTTGTGTATACATTTCCAATAGTTGCATTGCCGTTTTCATTTTTATCACTTAACTGGTAAACTTCTTCCCAGCTACCAACATCACTCCAATTAAATGAGCCTTTTGTTAAAAATACTTTAGAAGATTTTTCCATGATACCGTAATCAATGGAAATTTTCTTTAGTTGCGCGTAAACTGACTTAAGTTCTTCTTTAAAGTTAGGACTTGTTAAACTTTTCTCAATTGAAATCAAACCTTCATATAAATCAGGCATAAGATTTTTTATTTCATCAAGAATTGTATCAGCACGCCAAATAAACATTCCACTATTCCACAAAAAATCACCGCTATCAACAAACCTAACTGCAGTTGCGTAATTTGGTTTTTCTGCGAAAGTTAAAACTTTAAATATATTTCCTGCAACCGGTTTATCATTTATTTGGATATAACCATAACCTGTTTCAGGGCGAGTAGGTTCAATTCCAATTGTAACTAATCCTTTTGAATCATTTGCAAACTTTGCTGCATTCTCTAATGTTTGCTTAAATTTTTCTACATCTTTTATTATATGGTCTGCAGGAAGAACCACAGTAATTGCATCAGGTTCTTTTGATTTTATGATAACAGAAGCTAATCCAATGCAAGCAGCAGTGTTTCTGCCAAATGGTTCTTCAATTATATTTGCAGCAGGCACATCATTTAATTGTTTTATAACTTCAGGTCTTTGCAACTCATTCGTTATCACATAAATATTTTCTTTTTCTACTAATCCGGCTAAACGATTTACCGTAGCCTGAATCATAGTGTCATCTCCAAATATTTGTAACAATTGTTTAGGCAGTTTCTTTTTACTTCGCGGCCAAAAACGTGAGCCAACCCCACCAGCCATAATAACAGCGTATAGCTTCATTAAATGTTTTCCTTACTTATTATTGTTGCTAATTTATTTCCAAATTCTTCTGCTTTGTTTAAATAATTATTTATATCAACATCTTTACCACGCACAACGGCAACTATTACTATTAAACAAGCGCGTAAACTTTCGATGACATCTTTACCTGGCATTAACTCTCTATTTTTTATAAGAATTAATGCTTTAGAAATTATGCGATGCATTCCTGATAATATTTCAAATCCAATTTTTCTGGACAATGCAGCATTTTCATCCATAATTTTTGAAAACTTAATTAGTTCCTCGTAATCAATTTTGTTGTCAGAAATCTTTTTTAAGATATTATCTAATGGTTTTATAGGACTGAGAATTGTCGGCTCAAAATTTTGAATGATTTCTTCGTCATCATTTTTAAAATCTTCGTTAAAAATTATTTCTTCTTTAATTTCATCAGAAGTAACTTGTACAAATGGTTCTTCATCTGGGATCCGTTTTGATAAATCAACTTTAATTTCCTCTTTTGGAAAAACTATAGCACCCTTTAATTTTTCAATTGCAGCTTTAAAAGTAGGCGGAGTTGAAATATCCAGCATATGTCCTAAATCTTTTATCAAATATCTGCTATGCTCTTTAAACTGGTCAGATATTTTTAGAAAATCTATTTGATTTTGAGTTAATGAATTATAAATCTCATTTAATCTAATTGCAAGAGTTGATAGTTCAGTAATCCGTTTCATATTTATTAAATCATCACTAAGACTATCTGATTTATTAATCGCTTCTTTCAATAATGCAACTACTTCAATCTGCTGATTATTTAATCGCAGATTATTTGCTGCAATGGTTATACTTTGATTTATGTAATGTTTAATTAAATCCATTAATTTTTTATAACTCTGGGTACACGTTTACTTATCCCGCAAGTAACTTCATAAGGGATTGTATTTATTTTTTTTGACCAATCCCACGCATCTATTTTTATTTTACCTTTTTCACCGATAAGGATTACATCGTCATTAATTTTTATTTTATCGTTTCCAACATCAAACATAATTCTATCCATTGTTACAGTTCCAACCTGGTTATATATTTTATTTTTTATAATGGCTTGAGCTTTATTTGTTAGTGCTCTACTAAACCCATCCGCATAACCAATTGGTACAGAAATAATTTTAGTTTCTTCTCTCGTAAAATATCTTCTACTATAACTAACAGATTCTCCTCGTTTTGTTTTTCTAACTGTTGAAACTTTAGAAACTAATGACATCACTGGGTACAATTTAATGGATTCTGAGGTTTGAAGCGAAGGATAATAACCATAAAGTGAGATTCCTGGACGAACCATATCATAATATGCTTCAGGAAAATCAATTATAGCTCCGCTGTTTGAAGCGTGGGCTAAACCGTAATTTATATTATCCTCTTTAAGTGATTTTATAACTTCATCAAATCTTTTAATTTGAAGTTTTGCATATTTACTTCCAACTTCATCAGACGTAGCAAAGTGTGTAAATATTCCATCTATAATAAAATTATCATCCAAAGATAATTTTTTAATAAACTTATAAGCTTCTTTGTAATCAACACCCAATCTATTCATTCCTGTATCAATTTTAACTTGAATTAAAATCCTCTTGTTTGATTTTAATCTTTTCTTCTCCTTTAAAAGAATGTTAAGATGTTCTTGTGTAAAAACTGATGGAATTAAATTAAATTCAAAAAACTTCTTAACCTGAAATTTATCCAACGGATCAAATATTAAAATGGGTTGTTTGATTTTTAATTGTCGCAACTCAGCGCCTTCATCAGGAGTTGCAACAGCAAAATATTCCGGCTTTTGTCTACCAAGAGAATTAAGAGCATCTACAGCAGTTTTAACTCCGTGTCCATAAGCATCTGCTTTAACCACTACCATAATTTTAGATTTACCAACTTTTTTTCTGATATTCAGAAAGTTTTTTTTGAGATTGCAAGTATTGATAATCGCTTTAGTAAGACGCATAAAAATAATTATGAGTTCAAATTATTAGAAAAATGGTTAAAACTGTGGCTGAAAGTTAACTAATAATCAAAAATATTACTATTACGAGTTTTGAGAGATTTGAACATCAATAAGCTGGTAAAAAATCCTGAAAGTAAAAATCTTTTTTATTTACAAATTTAAATTTGATTATCATATTTTAAAATATTTTTCTGAATTAAGTATCTCAAATGTTTTTATTTAGGAATTCTTGACATTCCACAAATGCTGTGGTAATTTTGGTTCAAAATTTTTTAAAGATAATGCTGACAGAATTCGGAAAAGCTCTAATCTTCATATTGACCGCAGGCGTGTTTGTCGTTGGTATCGTTTATCTAGCAAAACTCATTCGCCCGGCAAGACCAACCCATGAAAAATTAACCACATACGAATGCGGCGAAAATCCGGAAGGTTCTCCTTGGATTAAATTCAACATAAGATTTTATGTTGTTGCACTCATCTTTTTAATTTTTGATGTTGAAGTTGTTTTACTGATTCCGTGGGCTTTGGTTTATAAAGATTTTGGAATGACCGGATTTTTAATCGGTGGAATATTTTTAGTCCTTTTGGGTTTAGGAATGGCTTACGAATGGCGAAAAGGTGATCTTGAGTGGGAAAAACCAAAAGTTGTTTCTCCAACTTTTAATAAAACAAAAGAAGCACCAAAAGTTGAAAAAGAATTGGTTGAGGTTTGATTTAAATGGGATTTTTAGATAAAGAATTTACCGATGGAAATATAGTTATAGCAAAAGCAGAAGATTTGCTCAACTGGGCAAGATTATCTTCACTCTGGCAAGTTAGTTTTGGATTAGCCTGCTGTGCAATTGAAATGATGGCAACATCCGCATCGCATTATGATTTTGACAGATTTGGTGTTATTCCTCGCCCCTCACCAAGACAAGCTGATATTATCATTATATCCGGAACCGTTACTTTAAAGATGGCAACAAGAATTAAACGTCTTTATGAGCAAATGCCCGATCCAAAGTATATTATATCTATGGGAAGTTGCTCCAATTGTGGTGGACCATATTGGGAGCACGGTTATCACGTATTAAAAGGTGTTGATCGAGTCATTCCTGTTGATGTTTACGTTCCAGGCTGCCCGCCAAGACCTGAAGCTTTGCTTGAGGGATTATTAAAGCTTCAAGAAAAAATCCGTAATGAAAGCATGATAAAGAAATCTGCATGAAAAACCCTGAAGAAATATTACAAATCTTAAAAGAAAATTTTCCTGATTTTAATCTGGAATTAAAAACAGATCAACCTACAGAAGCATTGGTAATAGCATCTGCATTAGAGATTGATAAATTAAGTTTATTCTTACGTGATACATCAGATTTATTGTTTGATTCTTTAATGAACTTATCCGGTGTTGATGAACCAAAAAATTCTTTATTAAGTGTTTACTATCATTTAGAATCAACGACTTTAAAACATAAGATAACAATTAAAGTTTCTACAGATAGAAATAAACCTGAAATTCCAACGGTATCAGAAGTTTGGAAAGCTGCTGATTGGCACGAACGAGAAGCTTATGATTTATTTGGTATAATCTTCTTAAATCATCCTGACTTACGGAGAATTCTTATGCCATATGATTGGGATGCAGGTTATCCGCTGAGAAAAGATTACGAAAATCCTGAGTTCTATCAGGGAATGAAAGTACCATACTAAAATGGTTCAAGATTCAAAAATAAATACTAAAAGCTCTTTAGTGCGGACCGAGGAAATGGTTTTGAATATGGGTCCTCAGCACCCATCAACCCATGGTGTGCTTCGACTCGAACTTGCCTTGGAAGGCGAAATCATTACTAATGTTATTCCACATATAGGTTACTTGCACAGATGTTTTGAAAAGCATTGTGAGGCAATGACTTATCCCCAAATAGTTCCTTATACAGATCGTATGGATTATTTAGCTCCGATGGGCAATGAATTTGGTTATACAATTGCAATGGAAAAACTTCTTGGAATAGAATTACCTGAAAGAGTTGAATACATTAGAGTAATAATGGCTGAATTACAGCGTATTTCTTCGCATCTTGTTGCACTTGGAACTTATGGTGCTGATATCGGCGCTTTCACTCCATTTTTATATTGCTTTAGAGATCGTGAAAGAATCCTTAGCCTTTTTGAAATGACTTGTGGAGCTAGATTACTTTACAATTATATATGGATTGGCGGACTCTCACATGATCTTCACCCAGATTTTGTTAGAAAGTCACGTGAGTTTATTAAAGAGTTTAGACCGAATCTTAAAGAAGTAAATGATCTTTTAAGCCATAATAGAATTTTTATTGATCGTACTGCTAATGTTGGAATTTTACCAATTGACACTGCAATTAATTATGGAGTAACCGGACCAAACTTACGTGCTTCAGGAATTAAATGGGATGTGAGAAAAGAAGATCCATATTCTGTGTATCACAAATTTGATTATGAGATTCCTGTTGGCAATGGAAAGTATGGAACTATTGGTGATAGCTGGGATAGATATTACGTTCGCGTTTTAGAGATGGAAGAAAGTTGCAGGATCATTGAACAAGCATTGGATCAACTACCTGAAGGTGATGTTCAATCAGCGGTTCCTAAAAGAATTAAACCGCCTGTTGGCCATGTTTATGCTCGAGTTGAAAATCCCCGAGGAGATTTGGGTTATTTTATTATCAGTGATGGTTCAACAAGCCCTTATCGTGTTAAAGTTAGAGCACCATCATTTGTAAGCATGCAAATATTAAATGAGTTATGCAAAGGTTATATGGTAGCTGATGTTGTTACAATTCTTGGAAGCATCGATATAGTTTTAGGAGAGATTGACAGATGATGTATGATTTCTTAGTTGATCTTTTTGGCAACTCAGTGATTGCAGATATAATTGCAGGAACAATACAAAGTTTACTTCCTTTATTTGCATTCATTTTACCTTTCGCATTATTCGCAGTTTATCTTGAAAGAAAAGTTTCTGCACATATGCAGGATAGACTTGGACCAATGCGAGTCGGCTGGCACGGATGGAAACAAACAATTGCAGATATTTTAAAGCTTATTCAAAAAGAAGATATTGTAGCAAAAGATAATGACAAGTTGTTATTTAATCTTGCTCCGATAATAGTCTTTGCTGGTAGTTATGCCGCTTTTGCTGCAATTCCGTTCACGAGCATTTTTATAGGAACTGAGATTGATCTTGGTATTTTTTATATAGTTGCCGTAACTGGAATTGTTGTGGCAGGAATTTTAATGGCTGGCTGGGCATCAAATAATAAATATTCCCTGCTAGGTTCAATGCGATCAGTTGCGCAGATTGTTAGTTACGAAATTCCAACAATGTTAGTGCTTTTAAGCTTAGTTATGATTAGTGGATCAATGAGCTTACACACATTAAGTGAACAGCAAACCGGATATGCCTGGAACTGGTATATCTTTGGCGGACCTGGATCTGCATTATCAAAGTTTTTATTAATACCATTTATGTTCATTGGTTTTTTAATTATTTATATAAGCACACTTGCGGAAGTAAACAGAACACCTTTTGATATTCCTGAAGCAGAATCTGAACTTGTTTCAGGTTACCATACAGAATATTCAGGAATGAAATTCGCAATGTTCTTTTTAGCAGAGTATGCAAATATGTTTGCGGTTTCTGCAATTGTAGTTGCATTGTTTTTAGGCGGATACCAATCCCCTATAGGATATTTGGGTGATTTGATTGGCGCACATTGGATGATACCTATCGAACAATTTTCTTGGTTTACCATAAAAGGTGTATTTTTTGTTTTTGTTCAGATGTGGTTAAGATGGACTTTACCAAGAGTACGCGTTGACCAGTTAATGACAATTTGTTGGAAGTATTTAATTCCAATTGCATTTGTTAATCTTATAATAATCGGATTGATTACACTTTTATAATGAAAGAATATTTCGGAAATATATACTCGGCACTTGCAACAATCTTTATTGGAATGAAGATTACATTTAAACATATGTTCGTTCCATCGGTTACAATTCAATACCCGGAAGTGAAACCTCAATTACCGGAAAGAGAACGTAACAGACTATATGTAAATATGGATGATTGTATTGGCTGTGATCAATGTTCAAGAGCTTGTCCTGTTAGTTGTATCGAAATTGAAACAACGAAATCCATTCCTGGTGAGGATCTTGGTAAAACATCAAACGGAAAAAAGAAAGCCCTTTGGGTTACAAACTTTACAATTGATTTTGCAAAATGCTGTTACTGCCAATTGTGCGTTTTCCCCTGCCCTACAGATTGTATTTATATGACAGATGTTTATGAATTTTCTGAATGGGATAGAGATAAATTGATTTATGATTTTGCTACTCTTACTCCAGACGAAAGACAGGAAAAAAGAGATAATCTTG
Source organism: Ignavibacteriales bacterium (assembly GCA_016709765.1). NCBI lineage: Bacteria > Pseudomonadati > Ignavibacteriota > Ignavibacteria > Ignavibacteriales > Ignavibacteriales bacterium. Next base: position 93,597 of record JADJMD010000009.1, on the reverse strand, counting down.
CAAAATTTAATGCAGAAAAAGAAGCTGAAAAATTGAAGGCAGCGTCCGAGCCAAAAGAACCAAAATCTGAAATCAAAAAAGATCAGCAAGAGGAAAAATAAAGTGAACCTTTACGATTTAATATTTTACTTGTTCGCTGCTATAACGGTTGTATCGGCATTCTTTGTAGTTACAAACAGAAACATTGTTTACTCTGCATTTTTCTTGTTGTTTACTTTTTTTGGTGTTGCTGGAATTTATGTTTTGCTCGGTGCTGATTTTGTAGCAATTGTTCAACTTATTGTTTATGTGGGTGGAATATTAATTTTATTACTTTTTGGTGTGATGTTAACTAACAAGATTACTAATGTTGAAATTAAAACTGGGACAATAAATATTTATCCTGCTGTAATTGGTGTCGGATTACTTTCAGGATCATTATTGGCAGCTTTGATAACTTCAAAATGGAAAACATTTCCTACAGAAGCTCCCTTACCCACAACAGCCTCATTAGGCACAATTCTTTTACAACAATACGCTCTTGTATTTGAATTATTAGGAATTATTCTTTTGATTGCACTGATAGGTGCAGCATCGATTGCGAGAAGAGAAACATGATTGAAGTTGGATTAAATCACTTTTTGGTTGTAAGCACATTTCTTTTTTCAATGGGAATTTACGCTATCGTTACAAGAAAAAATGCAATTATGGTTTTAATGGGCGTTGAGTTAATTCTTAATTCCGCAAATATAAATTTTATAGCATTTTCACGTTTTGGCAATTTTGGATTGCAAGGACATTTAATTGCACTTTTTGTAATTGTACTTGCTGCAGCAGAAGCCGCTATAGCATTAGCCATAGTTTTGAATATATATAAAACTCTATCAACTGTAAACATAGACGAAATTGATAGTTTGAAAGATTAGTAAATGACAGAAAATAGTATAATAAATATTTCTCTAGCAATTTTATTTTTACCATTGCTTGGTTTTGTTGTTACTTTACTTCTTGGTAAAAAAGTTAAATCAATTTATTTGTTTGAAGTATTTATTATCTCTGCTGTTCTTATAGCCTCGATTGTACTTGCATTTAACAAGTTATCATATTTTATTGATGATAAAATTGTTTCTGAATTAGAATGGTTCAGACTGAGCGATTCAATTATAATTAAACTTGGATTTCTTTTAGACAACATAACTGTTTTGATGCTATTTGTTGTAGCATTGATAAGTGCACTTGTACATTATTTCTCAATCGCATATATGAAGGGCGATGAAAGATATAATCGTTACTTCGCCTATCTTGGAATATTCACTTTCTCGATGAACGGAATTGTACTTACCAATAACATTTTAATGATGTATATTTTCTGGGAGTTAGTTGGATTATCTTCTTATCTTTTAATTGGATTTTGGTTTGAGAAAAAATCTGCTGCTGATGCCGGAAAAAAAGCTTTCCTAGTAAATAGAGTTGGTGATCTTGGAATGTTCGCTGGAATATTAATTTTATTCCTTACTTACAACACATTTTCTTTTGATACAATTTTTCAATCAATCAGTGCAGGTAAACTTCCATTCAATTCTGATTTCTGGTTATCTGTAACAGGCATTTTATTATTCATGGGCGCAATCGGAAAATCTGCTCAGTTCCCTCTTCATGTTTGGTTACCAGATGCGATGGAAGGTCCGACACCAGTCAGCGCATTGATCCATGCTGCTACAATGGTTGCTGCGGGTGTTTATCTTACAATAAGGATTTTTGGGTTGCTAACGGCTGATGCAATGATGTTTATAGCAATAATTGGAATGTTATCGTCGTTTATTCCAGCAACTATAGCACTAACACAAAATGATATTAAAAAGGTGTTAGCATACTCAACCGTTTCTCAGTTGGGTTATATGGTTATGGCACTCGGAGTTGGCGCTTACAAATTTGCTTTTTTCCATCTTGTAACTCACGCATTTTTTAAAGCTTGTTTATTCCTTGGTTCGGGTTCTGTTATCCATGCAATGCACCACGAGCAAGATATTAGAAATATGGGTGGATTGAGAAAGAAGCTACCACTTACTTATGCAACATTTTTAATTGCTTCACTTGCTATTTCAGGAATTCCATTAACATCAGGATTTTTAAGTAAAGATGGAATTTTAGCTAGCTCATTTGCATTCGGGTCACTTACTGGTTATTGGATTTTTGCTATTGTTGGATTTTTAGTTGCTCTGATGACCGCCTTCTATATGTTCCGATTAATTATAATTACATTCCACGGTGAACCAAGAGATCATCACAAATTTGAACATGCACATGAATCTCCATTTGTAATGGCAATGCCTTTAGCTGTTTTAGCAATGTTGTCCATATTTATTTTTTATACACCTAATCCGTTCAGTGCTGATCAAGGTTGGTTTTTTAATAAGTGGATAAATAGTCCCCAATTACATTCTCCAAATGCAACACGTTTTGATTTTATGCGTTCTGAAATTGACGAAGAAACTCATGGTGTTGTTGAACATAATTCATCTGAATCATCTCACGGGGAGATTACATATTCCGAAAAATATACTAAAGCAATGCACTCAGCTCATTACCCTGCAATGTTCTTGTCCTTATTTGTAGCAGTTGCAGGAATATTTACTGCTTTCGTTTTCTATCAATGGAAAAAAGTAAACGTAGATAAACTAACTGAGTCTATTAAGCCTCTTTATAATTTTTCTCTTAACAAATGGTACTTTGATGAATTATATCATAAAACATTTGTTGCTGGTCTACTTGGATTAAGTAAAATCATTTACTGGTTTGATTCTACTATTATAGATGGAATTGTTAATGGATCTGCAACTGTAACAAGAGCAGTTTCCACATTTATAGGTGGGTTTGACAAATACATAGTTGATGGTCTTGTAAATTTAATGGCTTACATTAGTGGTTTTATTGGTTTGATTTTGCGAAGAGTACAAACCGGAAAAGTTCAGACATACATTGTACTCGTAATATTTTCGTTAATTATTTTGCTCTTTTTATTCTAAGTATAAAGTTTGAAAAACAGGTAACATAACAATGAATAATTTTCCTATACTATCATTATTAACATTCCTTCCAATATTGGGAATGATAATCGTTTTAGCTCTTCCTAAAAAGCAAGAGCTGTCAATCAAGGTTACCACACTCATTGTAACGGTAATACAAATTGTTTTATCAATAATATTGTTGATGAATTTTAATTATGCTGCCGGAGGAATAAACGATGCAAGTTCTTTTCAATTTATAGAAAAATTTAGATGGATTGATATTCCCGGCTTTGCCTGGATTGGAAAAATTAAAATAGATTATTTTCTAGGTGTAGATGGTTTAAGCACTCCACTTGTACTTTTAACTGCCATTGTAACTTTCATTGCAACTTTATCTTCCTGGACCATTAACAAATCGGTTAAAGGTTATTTTGCAATGTTCTTGCTTTTGAATACTGGAATGATGGGAGTTTTTGTTTCACTTGATTTCTTCCTGTTTTATATTTTTTGGGAATTGATGTTACTTCCAATGTACTTTTTAATTGGTATTTGGGGCGGACCAAGGAGAGAATACGCAGCAATTAAATTTTTCTTATATACATTACTCGGAAGTATTTTTATTCTTTTAGTTATGATTGGATTGTACTTCAGTTCTATGGAAACACTTGCAGATGGAACAAGAGTGTTTACATTTAACTTGTTAGAATTGATGAATCATTCTAACTACACGACTACTGGAATACTATCACCCTTAAATCCAAACAATTTAAGGTTTATAGCATACATTGGATTGTTTATCGGCTTCGCTATTAAGATACCAATGTTCCCTTTTCACACTTGGTTACCTGACGCACACGTTGAAGCTCCAACGGCAATAAGCGTTATCCTTGCCGGTGTATTATTGAAGATGGGAACTTACGGAATACTTAGAGTTTCCTATCCGATATTTCCGGAACTAACATATCAATTAAGCTGGTACATTGCTCTCTTTGGTATGATAAATATTATATACGGCGCACTTGCAGCAATGGCCCAAAAAGACTTTAAAAAACTTATTGCTTATTCTTCCGTTTCGCATATGGGATTTGTAATGCTTGGTATGGCATCATTAAATACTATGGGAATATCCGGTGCTATACTTCAGATGTTTAATCACGGTACAATCACTGCAATGCTCTTCCTTATAGTTGGAGTTATCTATGATCGTGCTCATACAAGAGATTTAGATTCATTCGGTGGATTAGGAAAACAAATGCCAATTTACACAGGATTTGTTACAGTTGCTTTCTTTGCAGCTATCGGTTTGCCCGGTTTAAGCGGATTCATCTCTGAAGCATTAGTTTTCTTAGGTGGATTTGGAAACGAAACTACAAGAATTATAGCTGTTATTTCAACTCTCGGTATTTTATTGGGTGCAGCTTATATGTTGTGGACATTACAAAGAGTATATCTAGGATCATTAAATGAAAAATGGAAAGATTTAACAGATCTAACAACACGCGAATATTTTATGCTTGTTCCTTTGACTTTAATTGTGATTTATCTTGGTGTTAATCCATCACCTATGCTTAATCTTATGAATGCATCCGCAAATGCAATGGTTAAGTTTATTAGTGACGCTCAAGGAATTTATAGTTCAATAAATGCGTTTTAATTTTATTATAAAGTGATAACATTGATTTTACCAAACTTATCAGCAAATCTTCAGGCTATATTACCTGAAATTTCTTTAGCTCTGACATTAGTAGCAATAGTTGTATTTGATTTAATATTTATAAAAAGTAAAAAGTTTTTACCTTTTATTTCATTAGTTGGATTGATTGTTACTTTTAGTTTTGTTGTTGTTCAGTTTGGTCATCCAAAATCTGCTTTTTCAGTTTCTGAAAGTTTCTCTCTCTTATCACTGGATAATTTTTCATCATTCTTTAAGATTTTAATACTGATTACAACAGCTTTTATTGTCTTATTTTCAATATCATCGAAAGAAATAAATTCTTGTCCAAATCGCCATGGTGAGTATTATGCTTTGATATTAGGAATGGTAATTGGAATGTTCTTTATGGTTTCTGCTAATGATTTAATTCTCATATATCTTTCTTTGGAATTACTTTCATTATCATCTTATGTTCTTGCTGGATTTGTTAAAACTTCAGTTAGAAATAGTGAAGCCTCTCTTAAATACATAATCTATGGATCTGCATCATCGGGAATAATGTTATTTGGGATTTCTATTTTGTACGGAATTACTGGAAGCACAAATCTACACGAAATAAGTACAATACTTCCAACCCTTACAACTGATCATTTAACATTTTTAATTTCAATACTTATGATCTTTACCGGAATTGGATTTAAAATTTCAATTGTTCCATTCCATTTCTGGACACCAGATGTTTATGAAGGTGCACCGATTTCGATTACTGCATTCTTATCAGTTGCAAGTAAAGCTGCCGGTTTTGCTGTTCTCATTCGATTCCTACAAGTTACATTTACACAAGAACTTGATAAATCAGGTTACTGGCAAATGATACCTTCCTTAAATTGGCAAATGTTATTAATTGTTTTCTCAGTGATCACAATGACTTTTGGAAATTTTGCCGCTTTATGGCAAGATAATATTAAAAGAATGTTAGCCTATTCAAGTATCGCTCACGCTGGATATTTGATGTTAGGTGTTGCTGTTCTTTCAGACCAAGGCTTGATGGCTGTGTTAATTTACTTTGCAATTTATTTATTTATGAACCTTGGCGCTTTTTACGTTGTGATGTTAATTGCAAATAAAATTAATTCAGAAGAAATTGATGACTACAAAGGTTTGGGATATTCTCTTCCCTTGCTTGGAACTGCTTTAGGTATTTTCTTAGTATCATTAACTGGTCTGCCACCAACAGCAGGATTCATCGGTAAACTTTATCTCTTTATTGCTTTAGTTGATGCAAATATGATTACTGTAGCAATTATAGCTTTGTTAAATACTGTTATATCACTTTATTATTATATACGAGTACTAAAAGCAATGTTTCTAGTAAAAGCTGATAAACAAGTTGAAATAAATCTATCACCATTAAATTATTTCGTACTAACGATTCTTTCTGTTCCGGTTTTAGTTCTTGGTATTTACTTTACACCACTTGTAAATATTGCCAAAGAATCAGTTCAACTCCTAGGATTTTAATCACACCAAATTTGCAATTAAAAACTTTTTCTTATAAGTTTATACCAGACTAAATTAGTCTTATTTATGCTTAAACTATCAAAAAAATCAGAATATGCACTAATGGCAGCTAGATATATGGCAATTAAAAACCATGGAAGTGCTGTTACTGCAAAAGAAATTGCGGATAATTACAAAATTTCGTTTGAATTAGTCGCCAAAGTTTTGCAGAATTTAGCCAAAAATAATATTGCAATATCTTACCAAGGCGTTAAAGGTGGTTATACGCTTAAGAAAAATCCATTTGAAATTTCTTTAATTGATTTAATAAAAGCTGTTGAACCCAACTATCAAATTACCGAGTGTTTAATTATTAATTCTGAAAAAGATGATTGTTCATATTTGGACTGCTGTAAAATTCGTGATCCATTGATTGAAGTTCAGAAAAAGATTGATAAAGTATTTTATGAAACTAAGTTAGCTCATATTATATAATGATGATAAAAACACCTATTTATTTAGATAACAATTCCACAACTCAGATTGATCCAAGAGTCTTGGAAGTTATGCTTCCCTATTTACAGGATCGATTTGGAAACTCCTCTAGCAATCATAGTTTTGGTTGGATGGCAAAAAGCGCTGTAGAAAATTCCAGGGACATAATATCTAATTTTCTAAAAGTCTCTTCAAAGGATATTTATTTTACCAGTGGTGCAACTGAGTCTATAAATCTTGTTCACCTTGGTTTAACTGAAAATGTTAATCCATCTGAATGGCATATAATTACATCAAACATTGAGCACAGCGCAACTAGTGAATCGCTTAATTATTTATCACGCAAGGGCTTTGATGTTACTGTTTTGGCCGTTGAAAAATCTGGAATTGTTGATCCTGCTAAAATTTCAGAAGCAATTACAGTTAATACTAAATTTATTTCACTCATATTTGCAAATAATGAAATCGGAACTGTTAACGACATTAAAACTATTGGGAATATCTGTAAAGAAAAAAATATTCTTTTTCATGTTGATGCAACCCAAGCAGTAGGAAAGCTAAAGTTTGATCTATCCGAAATAAATTTAGATTTTATGTCTTTTACAGCGCATAAACTTTACGGACCTAAAGGGATAGGAGCGCTTTATATCAATTCTAAGAATCCAATGACAAAATTGACTCCAAGATTATTCGGGGGCGCGCAGGAAGGTGTTATAAAACCGGGAACTTTAAATGTTCCTGCAATTGTTGGATTTGGAAAAGCAATCGAAATTTGCGATGAAGAGTTGAATAAAGATTTTGATCATACTTTAGACTTAAAAGATAGATTTTATAAACACATCATTTCAAATCTTGATGGTATATCTATCAACGGATCTATGAAACAAAGACTACCTAATAATTTGAATTTATGTATTAATGATGTTCGTGCAGATAAACTTATGCTTGAATTAAGAGAGTTAGCTTTTTCAAATTCTTCAGCTTGTGCGTCTGGTTCATCAAAACCAAGCAGAATACTTAAAGCAATTGGTTTAACTGATGAACAGGCACTAAGTTCGGTCAGATTTGGATTTGGAAGATTGAACACAAAAGAAGAGATTGACTATGCTTCGCAAAAGGTCGTGGAAGCAATTAATAAACTAAGGGCTTTGAAAAAAACTAAATCGCAGAATTATAAACAAACTGTAATATCATAATGAGCAATAAAAACACAACAGGTCTTTACAATGATTTGAAAAATGAGAATCAGATATTTTTGAACTATTTAAAAGCAAAATTTCCAATTTTTCATAATTCAAATTTTTTCTTTAGAGATTTTCAATATGGATTAAAAGGGTTTCTTGAGAAAAAAGGGACAACTTTATCGGATAATAATCTCGCAAGTTTAGCAAAACAATTTTCTGAGTATTATGAGACTGAAGGGATATTTGTAAAAACAAGCAGTCAGGGATGGAAAATTAATTACCCTGAGTTTGTTACCACAAAACCCGGCGATCCATTTTCATTTTAACTATTAATTAATTAGAGGTATGCAATGAGCAACACACAAATTGAATCTGAAATAAGTATAACAGATAAAGCGGTTAAAGAAATTAAACGCATAATGGATGAGAATAAAATAACACAAGAATTTGGATTAAGAATCGGTGTTAAGGGCGGTGGATGTTCCGGATTAACTTATACATTAGGTTTTGATCCAGAAAATCGCGAAGGTGATTCAATAATTGAACAAGATGGTGTAAAACTTTTTGTTGATGGTAAGAGTCTTTTTTATTTATCCGGAACTCAATTAGATTTTTCAGACGGATTAAATGGAAAAGGGTTTATTTTTAATAATCCGAACGCAACTAAAAGTTGCGGTTGTGGTGAGTCTTTTGGTGTTTAATTAGAAAGGATAATTTTATGCAAAGACGTAAGTTCATTTATGCATTGGGTACAATCCCTCTTGTTCAAGCACTTGGGAAAGCAGAAAATAAGTTAAATACAATTAAAAATCATATAAGGAGTACAGATACTATGGCAAAATTTGAATTGCCCCAATTACCATATTCATACGATGCATTGGAACCATACATCGATAAAATGACTATGGAGATCCACTACACTAAACATCACAACGGTTATGTTACTAACCTTAATAAAGCGGTTGAAGGGACTGAGAGCGAAGGAAGATCTTTGTACGATATGTTTGGAATGATTTCTAAACTTCCTGCTGCAATCAGAAATAATGGCGGTGGACATTGGAATCACTCATTATTCTGGACTTTAATGAAACAAAACGGCGGCGGAAAACCAGATGGTAAAGTTGCCGATGCAATAAACTCAGCTTTCGGTTCCTTTGAAGAGTTTAAAGCAAAGTTTAGCGCTGCCGGCGCAACAAGATTCGGTTCCGGTTGGGCTTGGTTATTAGTTCAAGATGGTAAACTGGTCGTTAGTTCAACACCAAATCAGGATAATCCTTTGATGGATGTTGCTGAAGTAAAAGGAACTCCGATTCTTGGATTAGATGTTTGGGAGCACGCATATTATCTCAAATATCAGAACAAACGACCTGACTACATAGAAAACTGGTGGAATGTTGTTAATTGGGATAAAGTTAACGAATTGTTTTCTAAAGCTTAGTTAATATTTTTTTTATTTAGGGAAGTGAAGAAATTTGCTTCCTTTTTTTATTATTTTGAATATGACAATTCCAATATTCCCATTAAACCTAGTTGTATTTCCTGGAGCTAAATATCCACTTCATATTTTTGAAATGAGATACAAAATCCTTAGTGAAAAATGCTTAAGAGAAAACTCCGGATTTGGGATAGTAATATCCTTTGACCGAAAGATTTCAGATGTTGGTGTATATGTGATTATTGATTCTGTAGCTAAGCAATATGATAATGGAGAATTAGATATAGTTGTAGCTGGAATTGAACGATTTGTAATAAATAATACTTCTCAACATCCAGATGGTTATTATCTTGCGGAAGTTGAAAAATATGATGATGATATTGTTGAAATTGATAGTGATTTGATTGATGAACTGCATTCGGAGTTTGAAGAAATAGTTGAATTAGCAAACTATAAATTAGAAGAAGCGTTTTGGAATAATCTTAGAACGACAAAACTTAAATCGTATAAGGTTGCTGAAAAATCAGGTTTAACTAATGAACAGCAGCAAGAATTACTAGTACTTAAAAATGAAAATGAAAGATTAAATTATCTTATTAATTATTTTAAATCAATTAAAAACAAAGTTGATAGTGCAGCAGCAGTTAAAAAGATAATTATGAATGATGGGTATTTAAATTAATAAAAGCGAATCAATTCGATTCGCTTTTTTATCGCTTACAACATTCTAATACTATTTATACTTTTCTATTGTATGAATTCTATTGTTAGCTCTTGCTAATGCGACTTCAGCTCTTGTGATGTTTATTCCGCTATTCTTTTCTGCTAATCTTTCTTCAGCTCGTCGTTTGGCTTCTAAAGCTCTCTCTTCATCAATTTCTGAAACTAACTCAATCGAATCAGCAAGAACCAAAACTTTATTATCAAGCACTTCAATTGTTCCGCCCGCAGTTGAGTAATAATTAAATTTGCCGTTAAGCAAATCTACTTTAATAATTCCAATATCAAATGTGCTTATAATTGGTGCGTGATTTACTAAAACCTGAAAACGACCTTTAGTTCCTGGAACAGTTATTGCTTTAATCTCACCGCTAAAAGCAGATTTAGATGGAGTGACTATTTCTAAGTTTAACTCAGCCATTGTTACGCCATCTTCTTTGCATTTTCAACTACTTCTTCAATTCCACCAACATACATAAATGCAGATTCAGGTATATCATCATATTTACCATCAATGATACCTTTAAAACCGCGAATTGTATCTTCTAATTTAACATACTTACCAGCTTTGCCAGTAAAGGCTTCTGCAACGTGGAAAGGCTGGCTAAAAAATCTCTGGATTCTTCTTGCACGCCTAACAACAATCTTATCATCATCCGATAACTCATCCATTCCAAGAATGTTAATAATATCCTGTAGATCTTTGTAGTGTTGGAGAATTTCTTTGCAATTTTTAGCAACATCATAGTGCTCCTGTCCAAGTACTCCAGGCTCAAGAATTCTTGAAGATGATTCAAGAGGATCAACGGCAGGATAAATGCCAAGTTCAGATATCTGACGACTTAAAACAGTTGTTGCATCTAGATGCGCAAAAGCAGCTGCAGGAGCAGGATCTGTTAAGTCATCTGCAGGCACGTAAATGGCTTGTACAGAAGTAATTGAACCTTTATCTGTAGATGTAATTCTTTCTTGAAGAGCACCCATTTCAGTTGCTAGGTTTGGTTGATATCCAACTGCAGAAGGCATTCTACCCAAAAGTGCGGAAACTTCTGAACCAGCTTGTGTAAATCGGAAAATGTTATCAATAAATAAAAGTACGTCTCTTCCCTCTTCGTCTCTAAAATATTCTGCAATAGTTAAACCTGTAAGAGCAACACGTAACCTTGCTCCCGGTGGCTCATTCATCTGTCCAAACACAAGTGCCGTTTTATCAATAACACCTGATTCTTTCATTTCTAGCCAAAGATCGTTTCCTTCACGCGTTCTTTCACCAACGCCTGCAAATACAGAATATCCACCATGCTGTTTAGCAATATTATTAATCAATTCCTGAATAATAACTGTTTTACCAACACCGGCACCGCCAAACAATCCAGTTTTTCCGCCACGACTGTATGGTTCCATTAAATCGATAACTTTAACACCTGTTTCAAACATTTGAGATTGGGTAGAAAGGTTTTTAAATAGAGGTGCAGGTCGATGAATTGGATATCTTTTTTCAGATTTAATTTCTCCAAGTCCATCTATTCCGTCCCCGATAACATTTATCAATCTACCAAGCGTAGCAGGGCCAACTGGCACTGTAATAGGTTTTCCAGTATCGTAAACATCCATACCTCTAACCAAACCGTCAGTGGAATCCATTGCAACCGCTCTCACTCTATCTTCACCCAAATGCTGTTGAATTTCGACAATCAAATCTTCTTTTTTACCTTCTGTTGAAGTCCTTGGAATACTGACTGCGTTATATATTTTAGGAAGATGTCCACCTTCAAATTGAATATCCACTACAGGACCGATGATTTGAATAATTTTACCTTTTAACTCACTCATTCTGTTACCTTCTATTATAAAATTTTAAGATGCAAAATTAGCCAAAGAGCCTTTTTTTTACAAATATTTAAGATAATTACTTTAGAAGTACCATCTTTTTAGAGATTGATAATTCTTTTGTTTTTAGCTGATAAATGTACATTCCAGTGGCCAAATCATCAGCTTTAAATTCTATTGATATTATTCCAGCAAGTGCAATATCATTATATAATTCTTTTACTTTTCGGCCAAGAATATCAAAAACAATCAGTTCTACTTTTTGAGATTGCGGAACTTCAAATTGAATTTTTGTTGAAGGATTAAATGGATTTGGATAGTTCTGTAATAATGAAAAGGCTGTTGGGATATCTGTACTATGGTTAATACTAGTAATTGTATTTATTGAATCTGTACCGCCGGCTTCATAATATCTTGCAGCAAATTCTTGTAGATAAAAATTTGCTATCTGATCATCTTGAATGATAACTGTGTTTTCATCATTACTGTTTTCTGCAGATGAAGACCAATTATGCGAACCTGTAATTAAATAAGGTGTGTAACCAAACGGTTCAGCATCAACAACAGCATATTTATGATGAAGTAAACCATTTGAAAAACCTTTCAAACGAATATCAACACCATTGGATTGCAGATAAGAAAATTGAGTTCCTGAATCTGTATTGTTACTTAAAACTAAACGAGTTTTACTACCGTGGTTTTTAACTGCAATAATAGTATCCGCTAAATCTCTACGTGTAAGAGTCATTATAGAACCGTTTATAGATTTTTCAGCCTTGCTGAGTGTCTTAGCAATTCTTGCTGTTGTCCCATCACTAGGACTAAAATAGCTTTGTACTTTTACACCACCAATTACGAAATTGTGCGGAGTGTTGTTAAATTTTCTTGAGCCAAATCTTGAGTTCAGAGCATTCGGTGTCGCAGTATTGCTTCCCCATTCTTCCTGAAACTCAACTGTGTATGCACCAGCTAAAGCAACATCTTGAAACATAACTAGATTTTGCCTGTCATCATTTGTTCCGGGATCAGTTGGATTCCAGGAACCCATAATCACCCAAACGCTGTCTGCAGCACCGCCGCGGTAATCAATAACAAAAAATTTATTATGATGTAAACCGCTTCCATCATTGCTACCATAAGCATCGTCAATTACAGGAATACCATTACTTGAAAGTGTTGTCCAAGGTGCTGTGGTTCTATTATCATATTCGCCAATCACTCTAACTTTTACACCACGATTTTTAGCGTTTACCAATGCAGTTGCGATATTTGCGCCGACTGTTCCACTTAAACTATAAAGTGCAACATCAATAGAGCGTTTTGCATTATTTAATTTTTGAATCAATAAATCTGTAAAGTTTGCATCAGCATTCGCATTTACACCAGATGAAACACTTGTATTTACAGAATTGTTGAAATAAACATTAATTTCGCCTGTTGTAGGAAACGCTGATGTTGTACTTGAAATAATATTACTTGAAAAACTTGTGTCCGAATTTGCTACGGAAAAAGCCTGTAAGTTGTAAATCGTAGCAACATCAAGTCCGGGTACAGTAACATTATGTGTTATTCTAAAATCATTATCCGGTTCGATAACACCAAGCTCATAATTAGTTGTAAATCCATATCTGATTCTTGAAGTTCCGGGATTTATTGTACTCCAATCAAGCGTAATTGAATTAGAAGTTAACTCAACTTCTTCCGGATATTTTTCTATAATCGGTCCATTTGATATTATATCAGATGGAATACGAGACATTAATTGATAGCCGCCAATAAATGGAAGCGATGTTTTAAATTGACTTAAGACTCCTACCACATCAAATCTGCCAGCCGGCGCAACCATACCAATAATTTGTGTATCGTTATCAATTCTTATTTGAACTGTATCTGATGAACTTGATCCAGTTAACATATAATTTTTATAAGCCCAATTACTAAAAGTAGTTCCATTAAGCTCTGTTACTAAAACACCATTAACTCTAACCAATCTTCCTTCATAATTTTCTATTCCCGCAACACCGTCGTTACTTAACATAGAAGGAGTTGTTAAAACGGGTTCAACTTCATTTCCACTTGAAATAATTGAGTGAAGAATTGGAAATTCAAGTTGATTTAAACCGTTAAATTGTGTGATAGTCCCTGAGACTAAAACTTCATCACCAGGCTGAACTAAGCTCGAAAAAGTTGTTCCGTATATCGAAATGCCGCCGCTGTTATCTTGTATATAACTTGGACTACCGAATTGATTGCTTACTGTTACAATTCCTCTTAATGTAACCAAATCACCCAAGTTTATTCCAATTCCATTTGCATCATTAATTTTAGCTTCTGAAATAGGTATTGGTGCGCCGTAAACTGTTAAAATTGGGGCTGGACTTACATCACCGAATAAAGCATCGATTCCAGATTGAAAAATAAATTTATAATTACCTGTAAAAATAGGTGTAGTTACATCTGCAATTGTGATTAGAATGGAATCAGAAGCAAAACTTACGTTTGAAAACAATATTGTATCAGCAGAAACAGTTGTTACTGCCGTAAAATTATCGATTGAAACCTGAGCAGAATTTTGAGACCAGGTAAAACCCTGAGGAAAAACTATTTTTAATGCGTTAATGTTATACTGAGGTTCTCTTATATAATTAAATGATAGATTAATTACAGAATCACCGCTTACAACGAGCGGAGTTAAACTCACTATGCCAGAACCTTCAACTCGTGCTCGCAATGAAAGAATCCATGCAATGTTTAAAGAAGTATTTCCAACACCCATAGATGCACTGCCGTTTACAGTCCAATTTGATGTGATTGTTAGTTCGGGAGTAGAATCTTCATTAAAAAACACTGAAGTATTACTAGAAGATGAACCACTAAAATGAACCTTCGGGCTAGGTATACTTCCAGCATTTGCTGCACCCCAGGATACACCAAAAACATGCAATGCAGAACTATTTCTAATTTGAACGGCTTCTGAACTTCCAGCTATAGAAAAGGCCGTACCTGTAAAATAAAGTGCATTATTAGCTTTTACAATTAATAAATAATCACTTGGGTCTAAGTCTTCTGAAAAACTATTTTCTGCTTTTGCAACAATTATTACTGTTCCTTTTTTAACATTACTCCAGAGTGATTGATTAGAAAAAACAAGCGGCTGCTGTGCTGAACCACTGCTGCTAAAATCTCTAATATCCCAGTTTCTTAAATCAACACTGTCTTGTACAACTAATAATTCAATCCACTCATCACTTGCACTTGAATTATAAACTTCGTTAATAATTACAGATTGTGCATTAATACTAGCGGCAAGAATTAATGTAAAGAAAAAATATTTTAGTGTTGTCATTGTACATCCGTTGATAAAATGAATCTTTGAATCTTACTATTTCCTCTGTCAACCACATAAAGTATTCTATCAAAATAAGCTACCGAATAAGGTTGATTAAATACATTGGGTCCTCCAAATCCAATAAGTTTTTCACCAAACGAATTAAATTTGTAAACACTGTCTTTATTTATACCAGCATCAGCAATATAAATATTTCCTGATGGGTCAATTGTACAACCTTCAGGTCGTATAAAATTATTAGGTTTAGCAAAAGCAACCTCATCACGATCTGAAAATTTGCTTTTGTATCTCTCATCAATTGGTGAAATTACATACTCCCACCATTGTGCTTTAAAACTGTTTAGTCCTGTTAAGGTTACAACAATATCTATACTTCTTTTATTGAATGAGGCAAGTGAACTTATTTCATTAGCCGAAACAATTCCACCGCTTGTTGGTGAAATATTTGGTACTCTGCCAATTAAACTATCACCGGAACTAAAGTTTAAACTATTGATAGGTTTGAACATCAAAATAGAATTATCTGGATCATAAATACTTGAATTGTTTGGACCTGTTCTTGCAACATAGAATGAGTTATCATAAAAAGTACAAACTGCTGTGTATTTTCTTAACGGTTTATTAAAATCATCAGCTTTTGGCAATAAGCGGCGGATTGGTGCAGTGTCAAGATTATGATTTGATGCAACAAGATCAATCTTGTAAATAGCGCTAAATGTCTGTCCAAGTGTATCAAACTGTGCACAGACGATAAGATTTAATCTATAATCCTGGGCAATTGCAATAGGATGTTTGATAGTTTTTGAACCTAATCTCTCTCCATCAATATTTAGCATAACAATTTGATCATTATCGGTATCTGCAACATATACTAAAGGTTCCTTGCCGATAATCATATCTTCGGGATGATTAAATCCTTCCCAATCCGGACTGAGTTTTATATAAACTGTATCACCTGCAATGTTACCGGGATTTTTATTTTCATCAAATTGCGTAATATCAAATTTATTATTGCAGGATGTTATTATTAATAGCAATGATAGAACTGCAAAATATTTTAGCTGTTTAATATTTATCATAAGCCAAGTATAATTGAAAATCTGTGTGCTGATCCTAATCGTGTAAAGTTTGCGTATGCATAATCTACACTTACATTTGTAATGCTAACTGGAACATTTACTCCAGCCCCGAATGAATAATTTTGCTCATCAACATTTATTTTATATCCGCCCCTTGCAAAAAACATTTTATTCCACACATACTCAAATCCTAATGATAAATTTTCACTGTTATCGTTTGGATGATTGAGCTGGATTGAAGTTGTTATTTTATTTTGATCATCTTCATATGGTTCAAATGCAAAACCAATTCGGAACATTGTAGGTGGTGAAAATGATTGCCAATCTGATTTTGTTCTATTTCCAACAAGAATAACTTCGCCATCAGGTGCAAGATCGTTACCAAAGTTTGTAACTGTAACTGCAAAACGTGAAGTACCTAAACCTGTCCAGTAATATGTTCCAAGGTCAATCATAATTCCGCGCATCTTAAGTTTGTCCAATGATTCCTCAATGTATCTTACAGTTCCGCCAAAACTAAATTGCTCAGTCATCTTTCTGGAATAAGAAATTGAAAAACCAATATCACTAAATCCAAAATATTCGCCTGTTCCAAATGGAGCGTATTCAGTTGTTACTTTCATTTCATCCATAGAAAGTGAAGTCAGCGATACACCAAAAGTATTAGTTTCATCAAGATGATAAACAGCGCCGAGGAAATCATGATTTATATCTACAACCCATTGATTGTGAGAAAACATAACTTGATTTTCTGAAAATTGTGTTAAGCCTGCAGGATTCCAGTAAAGTGCTGATACATCATTTGCAACTGCTATAAATGCGTCGCCCATTGCTGTTGCTCTGCCCCCAACTCCGATCTTTAAAAACTGTGCGGTTGATATACCTGCACGCTGCCCGCCGAGCACCGGAAACAACTGCGGTTTAATATCAGAAAAACTTATTACAATAAATAAAAAGGTAATTATATACTTCATATTAAAATCTCAAACTCACGCCAAATTTTATATTTCTACGAGTTAAATATCTTGCCGGATTAAACGGATAAGCCGATATTGGAGCCTGTAAATCGGGATAACGTGGATCATTCCAGCTTGCCGGTATATCATCGCCATATTCGTATGCCTTGCCTGTAACAGGGTTTATAATCGCAGAATTTTTTGTATCTAAAAGATTATTAACTTCTACAAAAACTGAGAATTTAAGATTCATCAGACGAAAATATTTTTCAAAATTTAAATCAACCCAAAACCAGTTATCACCAACTTTGTTGTAACGGGAATCAGTAACATACTCATACTGAGGTCTTCCACGTTCATCCACAAAACCTGTATAAACAGCAGGTGTATATCTTTTGCCTGATTGAAAAAAGAATCTTAAGTATAAATTGTAATCGTCCAAAATTCCGGGTGCAAATCCAAAGAGCGGATCATCTCGTTCTACATAAAAACTTGTAGAAAGTGATGCGGTTAAAGGTCTATCCCATGGAACAAATTCTTCTTTAATAGATTCTTTAAGATCACCTTGCAAAACTAAAACGCCCTCATCTGCGGATGAACTTTTACCCGTAACAATCGCGTAAGTAAAAGATGCGCTTCCATTAAACCATTTACCGATTCGTTTGCGGTAATCAAATTCAATCCCGCGTGAACGCGCATAATCAGAATTTACATAAGTAATAAAACTTTGTGTTGAAAATCTTGCAGAAACAATTTTAGCAGTTCTTGTATTTACGTAATCAAAAATATCTTTGTAATAGGCAGTTACCGTTAAAACATCGTCATTAGAAAATTGAGTTTTTAATCCAAGCTCGTAAGCAACTGTTGTTTCAGGATTTAAATTTGGATTACCAAACTTCTGAAATGATGATTGCGCGTTAAGCGGATCTAACTTTGCATAAATAAATTGGGGCTTTGGCCATTTACTAAAATGCCCGTACGAAAAAAATAATGTTTGATTATCGGAAACAGGATGAGAAATTCCAAGTCGTGGACTTAATCTTGCTTTAAATCTTCTACCTCCAAACCATGCAAAAGTATCTTCCTCATATCTCGTTCTAATCTCATCAGGGATAGTTACTACGTCTGGATTTTTAACAGCGTCATCAACATATTTACCTGGAAACCAATAGTCTAAACGTAATCCAAAGTTTAATATCATTCCACTAAAGTTGATATTATCCTGAGCATAAAAAGAACCAAGTGCAGGATAAACTTTATAAATATCATTATTCAAACCAAGTTCACCAATCCAGGGTTTATATATATCAATAACCTGCATTTCTTGAAATTGAAAATTGAATCCAGCCTTAAATTTATTCTTCTCATCAAAAAAGTTTGTAAGATCACCACGAACAGACCACTCCTGAACATAGTGGTCTCTCCAGGTTGAAGGATTTCCAACATCCCAAAATCCGTCACCGGGTATAACACCAATAGTATCTCCATTAATATTATAATATTCGATTGGAAAGTTTACGATATCCTTTGGTTCGTTATATAAATACCAATCTTTACCATTAGCATCTGCACGCAGATTAGTGTAAAAACTATTTATCTTAAATTCATAGAACATTTTAGGACTTAATGTCTGAGTAATACCAAATGAATGATACTTATTATTATGCGTAAAGGTATTTGCTTCATCTAAAATATTTTGGTAGTTGTACTGATAGCCCGGACTTGGTTCAACATATTCAAGATTTGATTGCAGCGATTGTGAATTTTGATTTATGTTTACGGATTGATTAAATGAATAATAAAACTTTAACGTTGGAGAATATTTGTAAGTAATTTTACCAAGCCAGAACCAATTGTTTTCAGCTTTTGGTGCAAACTTTGTTCCGTAAAATGTAGAAGAACTCAATTGATTTGCAGTTGGTTTATAATAACCCTGAGTTATACCATCTGTTAAACCTGTATAAAAACTTCCGAAGAAAATAATTTCACCTGGAATTTTTAATCCCATTGCAGGGAGAATAAATGTAGTGATTGGTTCTGGTCCACTTAAATTCCCCTCAATAATATCAATGTTAAAAATGTGATAAGATGTTCTGTCGCCAAGATTATCACGTTTGTAAGAAACTGAGCCTGAATACCTTTCACCGCCTTCCCTTGTTTTAACATTTACAATTCCGGATGTAGCTTGCCCAAATTCAGCATTAAATCCGCCGGTAATAACTTCAACCTCTTCAATTGCATTTGCAGAAAGCTGCAACCCAAAACCTGTACCAGCCAATGGATCTTGTACAGAAACTCCGTCTAACAAAAAAGCATTCTCATAAGATCTGCCGCCGCGTATGTGGATTGCATTATCAGATTTTACCACACCGGATTGCTGTGTAACTATATCAGAAATATTTTCAATTACGGCAACGTCTAAATCTTCTTTCGTAATAGTTCTTTTACTTTGAGTTTCCTCAACGTCCATCAAAGGTTTTTCACCAATGACTACAACATCCTGTCCCAAAGTTAGAACCGTTTCTTCAAGTTTAACCGTCAGCTCTTTAGTTTTGTCTGCATCAATTTGAATTCCAGTGTATTGAACAGTTTTATAACCGATTAAAGAAATATCGATGTTATAACTTCCAACAGAAATATTATTTATTTTAAACTTTCCATTTATATCTGTTGCAGCACCGTAATAAGTCCCTTTTATAATCACATTTACACCAGGCAGGGTTTCACCGGATTCTGCATCCTTAATAGTGCCTGTTAGATTTCCAACACCTTGAGAATAAATTAATAGCGAGTTTAAGAATATCAGTAAAACTGTAAAAATCTTTTTCATGGTGTTACTCCAAAATCTTCAAAAAAGATTTTACTCATAAGATTTTTAACATTTGCTGCACCGCCATTTGATTTGCTAAGAGGCAACCCATAAAAGAATATTGATTTTGTATTATTGAAAAATCCGATAAATCCATTTAATTCACTATTTGGGAAATAATAAATTGGAATTGCACCATTTGGATTTAGATAAAATGATTTTGCTCTAAAGATTGTTCCGGTTGTTGTTAAAATAGGATAAGACGGATTAGTGCTATCGGCAGAAACAATAGTATTTTGTGAAATAGAATTTCTCGAATACAAACTATCCGAATTGATTGGTAAAAATCCCTGCACTAAAACAGGATCAACTGTTTGCGGAAACTGCATCGAAAAGAAAATTTTTCCGCCAGCATCTATAAATTTTGGTACTGAGGCAGATGCTAAATCCAATGATGGGCTATTATCTGTGTACCATAAAACATATTTAAATAATTTAAGTGTTTGTAAAAATGTTACATTTGTGTAGGGTGGCTTTTGATTGAAATAATCATAAACATCATATTGACTACTTAATCCCAAACTATCCATCATTGCATCATAAAATGCGCCTGCACCATCTATTGTTGCATAATCATCAAGTATTAAAATATCACCTTTAGGTTTTTTAACATTCCAGGTTTTCCCAGTATCGGGTAAGGAAATGAACGGAGTTTTTGCACCCGAAATATCAACGGCTTGAACATAGAATTTATTATAGTCATCAAACTTAATACCTGGTAATTTTTCAGGCGAGATATTTGTTTCGATTCCTTCGATCAATATGTCCATCAAAGGATTTATGGATGTAAAATCATTAGTTCTTAGAGTGATAGTTCTAACACTTCCATCTAATGATACAATACTATTTACATCATTTGTATCATTTAATGCAATATTGATATTAAGAATTGTTCCTGCGCCATCCAGATCATCGGCATCCCAGCCAAAAGACATTACTGGAAATGAAACAGACGGAAGTGTACTTAATAAATTCCATTTAATTGTTGGCGCTGTATTTTTAAGTGGAAAGTTTAAAGTGGCCGGAGTTGGATCAATTAATCCTATATCAAAAAACTTTTCTCTATTATTATAAACACCATCGTTATTGGCATCAACAAATGGCTCAGGTCCATAATCAATTCCATTCTGGAAAACACGATCATCATAGATTCCATTACCGCCATTATCCACAGAAGAAACTTTGAATGCATAAGTTGTATCTGAAGCACCGATTTGAAGCGAAAATAAAATTTCGTTTTTATCCGTAAATGTCCAAGCGGCTCCATCCCATGAGTAATAAAAGCCAACAATTAATCCATCAGAATCATCGCCCCACCATGCAACTTTTAATCTGCTCGGCTGTGGTGCAATTGTAGAATCAGGAAACAATGAAATGCTAGTATCAGGTGGTTTATTATCTGCAGGATTATCTATAAAATCTTCTCCGCAGGAAATTAAAATGCCTAATAAAAAAATAATGGTTGATAGGAGTAAAACTTTTTTCATTTATATAAAGGCGAACTATAATTAGTAAATAATTCTAAATTCTGTTTACATTAAAAATCAGTTCCTCCTCAAAATATTTGAGGAGGAACTAAAACAAAACTATTTAAGCAGCATCATTTTTTTAACTTGATTGAAATTACCAGCTTGAATGCTGTAAAAATAAATTCCAGAAGTTAATTCATTTGCTTTAAATGATACTGTGTGTGTCCCTGCTGATTGACTTTGGTTTACGAGTGTTTTAACAACCTGTCCCAAAATATCATAAACTCTAATCGTAACCATTTCTTCCTTTGGAAGAGCGTAGGAAATAGTAGTAGAAGGGTTAAAGGGATTGGGATAGTTTTGCGAAATTGAGTAATCCGTCAGCAATCCATTTTCTGTATTTACATCAGTTACATAATTTACAAAATCATCATTTTTTCTTGGAACTAATTTGTAATTACTAAATGAATAGTAAAGCACACCTTTTAGAGCGTCAAAAGTATCATTCAGTCCAACCAATATAGGTCTTGCAGGTATAGTTCCATTTTGGTAAGGATGGTTCCCTTCTTCCAACTCTACGCGAGTATTCCCAGAGCCATCACTAACGTATATTTCACCAAAATTGGATGTACCGTCTGCACTTAATGCAGTTATTGAAACATTGTTATATTGAACAAGAACACTTTCCCACTCTTCTTTACCGATTGCATTGTTACCGGCAGTACCAATAACGCTTGTTGTTAAAACATGCGGAGCTGGTAATGGATTTATGGGAGATACAACTGTAATTGCAGATAAACTATCTATCACAGTTACATCAAATACTTCTCTTATAACGCCGGTAACAGTAACTTTATTTCCTCTTTGTAAATTAAGAACTTGTGTACCCATTGTACCGTTTGTAGCTATTTGGATTCCGCTCCAAGGTCCTTCTCCATTTTGCATATATATTCTTAAAGCAGCAGAACCAAATCCCTTAATATCCGAAGAATCTGATGTTACAACACCTGTTATACTGATACGATAATTATTGTAAGCGCTGTATCCGCCACCGAAAGGGCTATACTGGGCATCTTGAATTTTTAGATGGTCTGTTAAGCACTAAATAAAAATATTTTTGTTTAACAGTATCAACCGGAGTAAGACTTACTAAATCTTCATTGTCTTTTGCCCAGATGTAAAAATCTACTAAAGCGGAATCAAGTGTTACAGCAGGTATAGTAGCTTTATATAATTGATCAGTTGCAGAAAATGTCATTTGAACTGAATCTTTTGCACCTTGATTAACAGAGTAATAAACTCTTGCTTCGGCAACTGTTCCATCTAAATCTGAAATGGATGCTGAGATTTCTACTGGTTGATTTGGTGTAACTTCAACAATATCTCTTCTTATATTTGTTGTAATCGGCGGGCTTTGTAATACCGGACCAATATCACCAGGATAAACAGGAACTATATAATATCCATCCGTTCTCGTTGTAACTATTCCAGTTAAATACTCAAGATAAGAACCGTTTAATGGCGGTTGATAACCAGGAATAATTCCACCCGAAGTTTTGAAATATCTTGATTGATTATATATGAATGCCGAATGTCCGTCAAAATCATTTATCTTAAAATTTCCATTTGTATTTCTATCTGACACAATAACGTTCCGAAAGTTAACCAACATCCCTTCATATTTTTCAGCATCAAAATTGTATCCGCCAGTTGTAGTAAATAAATCTGAAAGTTCCAGTTCAATTGGTGCTGGCCGATTTGGACGTGATTCCAATATTTGAACTGGAATAGGTTGAGGAGCTGTAATTAATATTAATTCTGTAGTTGTGTTGTACTCAGTTACAATGCCTGTAAATTCAACAATGTCTGCACTATCTACTAAATCATAAAATGTGCCTTGTGCTGCTACGGAAGTATCATTTTGAATGATATTTAATCCACCCCATAAATTACTTTCAGGGTCCTGAATATAACCGGCCCATCTTGCACCTGCAGAAATTATAACACCGCGATTAGTATCCGGGTCAATAACAGTACTTACAAGTGCAATTCCTCTTACTCTAACCGTATCACCATTTAATAGTGATGGAGGATCAGTTCCAAGTAAAGAATCTGGAACGCCTTGAATATCCTGTAAAGTTACAAGTGGATATTCCTGCGCAAAAATGTTCATCGAAAGGATGAACAAAGCAGCAAAAAGTGTAAATAATTTAATTTTCATTTCATTCTCCTATTTATTTAACAATTAAAAATTTTCCAGTTTTGATATTACCAGTTTTACCGTTCTTCACGGTAAATAAATATAATCCTGTAGCAATTGCCTGATCATTATCTGTAACAAGATCCCATGCATGTTCACCGCCAGCAAATTTTTGTTTATCATCGCTTGCATAATTTTGAAACCATCGTATATCAGACCCATTGCTTGTTGCATCATGATATATCTTTTTAACAATATCTCCGGCAAGTGTGTAAATTGTTATTTCGCATTCAGCAGGTAGATTATAAAAATAAATTTTTCTTAATCTTTCAGCACTACCGTCCCAAATTGCGTTTCCGTAATATGGATTTGGATAAACTCCAATTTCGGCGTTCTCTTCTTCAACAGCAGGGGTTCCAGGAATAACTCTTTCATAATTAGCTAAAGCACTTGATTCTAAAACCTCAAGTTCATTTGCAGGATCGCCTTCATCAAAAGCCGTAACAGAAAAAACATACTGCCAGCCATTTAAAAGATTTGGTATCTCAAATTTGTAATAGTATTCTGTTGGATCATTTGGAAATATAACAGGCTCATCCAATCTAACTGCAGAAAACCCGGTATTAAATCCAACATTATTTCCTGTGCTGTCAAACTCAGCCAGAATTACTAATGAGTTTTGAAGATTTTGGGATTGAGTTAAATCAAATCCAGCTTGTGTTCTGTAAAGTTTGTAGCCTTCAAAATCCTGCTTACCGGAAATCGGATCGATTGAAAATTCGGCTCTCCGATCCCAATAAATGGTTGCTTTTTGGCTTTCCGGAATTACTTTTACTTTTGGCGTGGTGGGTGGGGTTGGTAGAATATATCTTGTAATTTTTCCATCACCATCTAAATCTTCGTTAATATCAAGAACACCGTTTCTGTTTCTATCTTCGCCAAAATAGGCACGAAGCGCCCAATCCGCATTTGTGTAAAGATTAGTTTTTTGTTCATCATTATCTAAGGCTGCAAGTTCATTACCAAATTTTTTAGCACAAACAATTGCAAACACAACATTTATGGAATCCAATACTTTAATTGTATCGCCCGCAATTCCTATCGAATCTCTTTTAGGAGCCAGACTTCTAAAATTTCCTGCAGATAATAACATTGATCTGTTTGAAGGTACTTTAAATGATACTGGGTTTATTGGGTCATTCCATCTTTGACTATTACCAGCATCGAAATAGCCTAGCATCTTATTAAATCTTTGTAAATCATCTGAAGGCGTAAAGAATGATGGATCGGAACTGCTATGATTCCAGCTAACAAAATTAACAGTAAATAAAGAATCATTATTAACTAAAATTTTATCATCCAATTTAGGTTCAGAGCCAAGAAATTGAATTCCAACATAACTGTCCGTATAACCTGGATCTCCATCGGAATCATACTCATAAGCGATTTTAATAGAATCATTATAACCATTTCCACCGTGTGAGTAAAACGCACTTCCGGATGGTCTCCCAGTAATTTTTGTATTTCTAACAACTGTGTCTGTCCACAAACCAATAAATACGCTATCAATATATTTATCGGAAGCATTCTTGATTGTGTAATTCATAATCACAAAAAAGTTAGCAAAAGCAAAATCCCATGCATAAGATTCTTGATGAACAACAATTCCAAGCGGATGATGATCTGTAATAGGCTCACCATTCAGATAAACAATATTTGTATCCGTATAATCGGCAATAAAATCTTGATGTGAAATTGCAGATGGGCTGTAATAAGGTGAATCAAATAATGAGGAACGTTCAATGATTTTTTGCCCAACTCCATTTGTGTATTCAAAGCCTCCGCCTCTTGATGCAGAAATTGATGCAGCATCAATTGAGGCTGTTGTAACATAAGGTTCAGTATTACCTCTTATAATACCACCAATCCACAATCCTCCTCCAAAAAGATGTTCAATTCCACTTCCAATTGGGTACTCGCAGCTTGGCTGATTAGGCCAAAGTGCAAAACCGTTGCCATACATTCCAAAATTAGTAAGTGTTAATGCAATATTTCCAACATTAGTAAATTTGGAATTATCATCATCCAATATTTTGTTAAGATTGTACTGATTTTCTTGTGCAATTGAAGGAATTGAAAAAGATAAGAGCAGCAGAATAATTGAAAAAGTAGATTTTAATTTCATTAAGTAAAATAATTTAAATAGTAAACTTGAGTGAATTTTGAAGCGTTAAAATACGCAGATTTATCTTAAGAATAAATTAAAATTCGTATAAATAAATCGTTATTAATCATACATTAAAAATAGCTCTTGCATGTTCGTCAGCATGATATGAACTTCTAACTAAGGGTGATGATTCTACAATTTTAAAGCCTATTTTTAATCCCTCTTCTTTATAAATTTTAAATTCATCCGGATTAACAAATCTATCCACAGGTAAATGCAATTTGGTTGGCTGTAAATATTGTCCAATTGTTAAAATATCGCATCCACTTTTAACTAAATCTCTCATCAAATCTAAAATTTCTTCCGGTTTTTCACCAATACCAACCATAATTCCGCTTTTTGTTTTGAGATTTTTAGATTTAAACCATTTTATCAAGTCCAAACTTCTTTCATACTTCGCTTGGGGGCGAACAGCGTGATAAAGTCTTGGAACAGTTTCCATATTATGATTTAAAATATCCGGTGGATTTTGCATGATTATCTCAAAGGATTCTGTTTCACCTTTAAAATCGGGAATTAGAATTTCAATAGTACAATCGGGTTTTTGTTCACGAATTAATCTAACACATTCTTTGAAAATATTTGCACCACCGTCTTTTAGTTCATCTCTATTAACAGATGTTATTACAACGTGGCGTAAATTCAATTCCACAACAGAATCCACAACACGTTTTGGTTCCTCAATATCAAGCTCATTTGGAATTCCAACTTTAATATTGCAAAAACCACAGCTTCGAGTGCAAGTATCACCAAGAATCATAAAAGTTGCAGTGCGATGATTCCAGCATTCTGAAATATTTGGACATTTAGCTTCTTCGCAAACTGTATTAAGTTTTTGTTTGCGCATAAGATTTTTTACATCAGAATAATTTTCACCAATTGGTAATCTAACTTTTAACCAATCGGGTCTTTTGCCTAAATCTTTATTTGCTTTTTCTGCTTCTTCTTTAAAAGTACGTTGATGTTGATTTATCATAATATTTCTTTTGTTCTAATCTCTTGTCACGATTTTATTTAAACAAATAATTAACAATCATACTCATTTGAACATATACTGAAAAAAATGCGAGCAAACTTCCTGCTAAAACTTGAGGCAAAGTATGACATTTTAATTTAATTCTCGACCATCCAACAAGTATTACAATTGGTAACATTAAAATTCCAATCCATCCAAAGGTAAAAACTATAGCAGCAAATGGTCCTGTTGCACCCATTGCATGAGCGCTAATTTTCCAATATTTGTTAATAAAAATTGTAATTATTGTGTTTGAAATATAACAAAACCAAAAAGCGATTGAAATGATATTGAGCCCAAATTTTATCATAAAAAACAATCCGGTGAGATAGAATACAATCGCAATTAAAAATGGAAACGTTCGTTCTTCTTTAATAGATGCATCTTGATCAGCAAGTTTACCTTTATTTCGAAGGATTAAGAAAAGTACAATTGGCGCTATAAATCCAAATACAAGTGCGACTAAAATTGTCGCAATTCGTTTAGTTGATTCAATTTCAAACTCAAATGCAAATATGGAAAAATAAATTATTGTAAACGCCGGTGGAACAAAAAGTGTAGAAATAATTCTTGCAAATTTATTTGTGGTTTCTTTAGACAAATTTATTCTCAAAAATGGAGAAGAGTTTTAAAGTGAGTACTCAAGTTTTTTTAGTTCATCTGAATATCTTAATAAAACATCCCGCACAGGATTGTATTCAAGATGCTGCATTAATTCATTTCTAATTTTTGAAGCGTGATGCATTCCTTTTAAATAACCCGAATAAAATTTTCTATGTTCAATCACGGCTCTGCGTTCACCTTTAATACCAATTGCTAAATCCAGATGACGTAAACAAGTATTTATTTTCATTTCATCATCAATCTTTGTTGTGATGTATCCTTTTTCTAAAAGTTGTTTTGCCTCAAGAAAAATCCATGGATTTCCAATCGCACCACGAGCGATCATAACGGCATCAGCATTGGTTTCATTAAAAGCTTGTTTAACGTCGCTCGCGTCCATAACATTTCCGTTTAAAGCAATCGGAATAGAAACAGCCTCTTTAACTTTTGGAATCCAGCTCCAATCGGCATTGCCGCTGTGTCCCATAACGCGTGTTCTACAATGAACTGTTAATGCTTTTATTCCAACATCCTCAAGACGTTTTGCAACCTCCACAATTTGAATTGAACTATTATCCCAGCCAATTCTAGTTTTAACGGTAACAGGAAGATCAACTGAATCAACAACTGATTTTACAAGTTGTGTTAGGTATGGAATATCTTTTAATAATGCTGAACCGGCACCGCACCCAACAACATTTTTTACCCAGCAGCCAGCATTAATATCTATCATATCAGGATTTTCAGCTTCTGCAATTTTAGCTGCGGCAACCATTGATTCAATACTGCCGCCATAAATCTGAATTCCAACCGGTCGTTCTTTCTCAATTATTTTTAGTTTATTGTGTGTCTTTTGATTTGAACGAACTAATCCTTCGGAGTTTACAAATTCTGTGTAAACGACATCGGCACCTAATTCCCTACACACCAAACGAAAAGAAATATCTGTTACGTCTTCCATTGGTGCAAGAAGTATTGCTTTATCTATTTCAACTTTTCCTACTTTGAACATACTATCAAATAATTTTTTCTAATCTAACTTAATCTTTTTTGGTAAATAAAAAACCGCTAATAAAAAAATAACTCCTGTAAATGCAGCACCTGTTAAAAATGGAAAAGGATAACCTAAATATTCAAATGCAAAACCACCCCAAAGTGGACCTAAAACTCTTGCAAAAGATGCAAGCGATTGGTTCAATCCGAGTGTAATTCCCTGCTCTGCTTCAGATGTTACTTCAGAAATTAAACTTAACACAGTGGGCTGAAATGTTCCGGTTCCATAGGATAAAATAATCGATACAATGGCTAGTCCCAAAAATGTTCCTGCATAAGGCACCATTGCAAGTGCAACCATTATTACAAAAGAACCTATAATAAGTATCATTTTTTTAGACATTAGTTTGTTTATTCTTCCAATCAATCCACCCTGAACAATTGCTGAAGTTAGTCCAACAATGCCAAACATATAACCATTCTGCATATCTGTAAAGCCATAAACTTTTAATCCGAGCAGAGCAAACGTGCCGTAAATATTTGCAAATGAAAAAGTGAGAATAAAAAACAATAAAATTAATACTGCAAGATCTGGTTTTTGTAATATTTTTTTCATCGCAGCAAAATCAAACAATTTTCTTTTTCGGAACGGCTGTGATGATTCATTTGTGACATTCTTTTTTAATGATTCAGGTAGAAAAAAGATAGTAGATAGAAATGCCAAAGAAGAAAATCCTGCAGCAACATAGCCAGTTACAGCATAACCGTATGGAGATAACAATCCACCCATTAATGGTCCAAATACAAATCCAAGACCAAACGCTGCGCCAATTAACCCCATACCTTTTGATCTTTCTGATCTTGTTGTTACATCAGCAATGTAAGCTTGTGCAACTCCGATGCTACTTCCACCAATTCCAGCTATAATTCTAGAAGCTAAAAGCATTGCGTAGGAATGGGTAAATGAAAAAACAATATAACCCAGTGCATTTAAAAGTAAACAACCCACAATCACAGGTTTTCTACCATATTTATCAGATATTTTACCCAATACCGGATTAAATAAAAATTGTACAAACGAATAAATTGCTATTGCTATTCCGATTGCAGCTTCATCTATATGAAGTTCTTTAACTGAAAATGATGGAAGAATCGGGATGAGAATTCCAAAACCAAGTAAATCAATAAACACAGTTAAAAATATTAATCCAAGTGCCGATTTATTTTTCAATTAGGATCTCTGAACTCTCTTAGTTTAGAATTTTTTGTGTACTTTGTAATTATGTAACGTGTATCATCAAATGCCTGATTCATTTTTACATTTTCTGATTTTGATAAATTAATTGTTGTATCATAAACGCTTGTTGCTGGAATAAGAACATATTCGTTACCGTTAGAAGTATTCCCTTTAAACACCCACGTTGGCAAGTAGCTAACTTCGTTTATCTCAAATTTATTCTTAACTATATTTTTTATAATTTTAATTGTAAGTATTATTCCAGCATCTTTGTATCTGGCTTGCTGATTTGAGAAAAAATTTCCCATTGAGTAAGCAACAAATCCCGAATCAAGTTTTGCATTATTTGTTTTAAAGAAGTTTACTGGTTGTAAAACGTGTGGATGGCCCCCAATAATTATATCTGCACCAAGTTCAATAGTTTTATTTACAACTTCTTTTTGAAATTGAACAGGCTCGCGCTTGTACTCTTCTCCAAAATGATAATGAACAAGAACTAAATCTGCCCCATTTGATTTTGCGGATAGAATATCTTTCTCTAACAATTTATAATCTATAAGATTTATAAGATAATCTTTTCCTATTGGGATAGGATTTCCGTTTGTACCATAAGAATATGCGAGTATTGCAATCTTTATACCCCTTACATCAAAAATACGGATAGAATCCCTGTCACCTTGTGATGTGTATGTTCCAAGGTATTTAAGATTTCTTGAATTAATTTCATCAATCGTTTTTAATATTCCTTTTTCATTTCTGTCCAAAGAATGATTATTAGCAGTAATTAGCAAATCAAATCCTACTTCTTTTAAAGCAGTTATATAAGAACTTGGTGTATTGAAGAAGGGATAACCTGTATACCCGCCATTTTCTTTTCCAGCAGTAACAGTTTCTAAATTTCCAAAAGTTAAATCAGAAGCGGATAAATATTTTTTTACGTTTCTGTAAACGGGTGAAAAATCAAAACTATCCTTTTCAACTTGAGCGTATTGAAACTGCGGAGAATGACACATCAAATCTCCAATAACAGAAATGCTGATAGTAACAGAACTATCTTGAGAAATTATAGTTCTCTTACTCTCTTCAAATCTAAAAGATGAAGGAGAATTAAAAATAAAAAAGGATAAAATTGAGAATGTAATTATTACGATTTTCATATTATACAAAATAAGGCTGGGCTATCACTAACCCAGCCTTTTTAAGTTTTGCTAAAGAATGCTCCTATGCTTTAGGAGCTTTTCTTGCAGCTTTAACGTCTTGAACGTCATTTCTGATTTCCTGACATAATTTTCTGAGATCGCTTAGGCCTTTGCGCACACGTGTACCTGCAGCAGCTTGTTCTTTCACATAAAATTTTTGGAAATCACCTTCCAAACTTTGAACGAATTGAACTAGTTGATCGAATTTTTCCATGAGAACCTCCTATGAATGTGTGAATGAATTAATTAATGTTTTCCAGTATTATTTCTGCAATATCTTTTACTGCAACCTCTTCCGATTTTTCAAAATGTTTTACTCCGTCCGTCATCATAGTCATACAAAACGGACAGGCTGATGCGATTGTATCAGCGTTTGTACTTAATGCTTCTTTTGCGCGTTCTTCGTTTATTCTTCCGCCGGATTCGTCTTCTAAAAACATTCTTCCGCCGCCGGCACCACAGCAGAAACCACGACTCTTGTTGCGTTCCATTTCAACTAAATCTATTCCCGCAACTTCAGTTAAAGATTTTCTTGGTGAATCATAAACTTCATTATACCTGCCAAGATAACAGGAATCGTGATAAGTAACTTTATGTTTTTCAGTCTCTTTCTTTAGTTGAATTTTTCCATCAGACAATAATTCTTCAATAAATTGTGTATGATGTTTTACTTCAAAATTACCACCGAATTGCGGGTACTCATTTTTTAATGAGTGAAAACAATGTGGACAAGCAGTAACAATCTTTTTAACTCCATAGTTATTTAGAACTTCAACATTTTCCTGCATCATCATCTGTGCAAGATATTCATTTCCTAGTCTTCTCGCTGTATCGCCGTTGCATTTTTCTTCGGTTCCTAGAATTCTAAAATTAACACCAGCCTTTTGCATTATCGTTGCAAATGCCTTTGATACTTTTTTATATCTATCATCAAAAGAACCTGCACATCCAACCCAAAATAAAATCTCGCCATCTTTATCATCTGCCATTGATTTGATGTTCATTCCTTCAGCCCATTCTGCTCTATCTGCAGGATTAAACGCCCAAGGACTGAAGTTAGTTTCCAAACTTTTAAAAACAGGATTTAATCCTGCCGGAAATTCAGATTCCGTTAAAACTAAATTTCTTCTCATATCAACAATTGAATCAACATGTTCAATCATTACAGGACATTCCTGAACGCAAGCCATACAAGTTGTACATTCCCAAAGAACAGAATCAGGTATGTAATTATGAACTAGTGTTTTTTCGAAAAGCTCACCCTCTGTTTTACCTTCAACAAGAAATGGAGCTTTATCTAAAGTTCGTTTTCTGATATCAACAATAATTTCTCTTGGCGATAATAATTTTCCAACTGTGTTTGCCGGACAAACTGATGTACATCTACCACATTCTGTGCAAGAATACCCGTCTAATATTTGTTTCCAGCTAAATTGGTCAATATCAGCAACACCAAAAGTATCAGCATTTTCATCATCAAGATTTAGCTTTTTAATTGTATTTCTAACAGGATCCAAATTTGCAAAGAACACATTTGGTATTGAACTTAAAACGTGTAAATGTTTTGAGTATGGTAAATAATTTAAGAACGCAAAAATCAAAATTATATGCATCCACCAGAAAAACTCATAAAGCAAAACTGTTGTTGAAGTTTGCCCGGAAAAAAACAATCCACTTATAAATGCTGAAACAGGTCTTAATTCTGATGCATGATAACTCATTCCATTATTTGCAATTCCGGCGGCGTTTTGTCCATACATCGCAACAACAATAAACATAATTAAAAGCAGAATGAATGCTGCATCAAATTTTCCGTGTTTGTCGACATCTAATCTTGGTATTTTTAGTATAAATCTTCTATAAAGAGAAAATATAATTGAAAGGATTACTAATAAACCAAATAAATCTTGTACGACAGTTATTAGAGCATAAACAGGACCGAGTATCGAAAGTGAAAACTGTGAATAAAATCCTTGAATAATTGTTTCTAAAACCGCAAAAATAAAAAGAACAAATCCCCAAAAAATCAAAAAGTGCAGTGTGCCTGCAACAGGATCGCGCAACAATTTGGTTTGTGCAAATGCAATATTCCAAACCCGTTTTAATCTTGCAGGAACATTATCAAATCTATCATCCTTCTTTTTAGCAACTTTAAGATATTTTATTAGATTATTTACGCTATAAGCAAAAAATCCAAATGTTGCTAAAAAAACTATAATAAAAATGATATTCTTTAACTGCATATAACGCTATTTATTAAAATCAATTAAAAGTAAATGCTTTATCTAAAAAATCTTGTGTTTTAGAAACCACCATATCAAATTTATTGTTACTTCCTGCAAAAGGATGAACAATATCAAATGTATGCCCTGCTGCAGTTATCAACTCAAATTTTGATATTGATTTATCACTCCAATTAAAAATTTGTTCACCTTCCTCAAACGGAACTGTTAAGTCCTGCTCACCATGAACAATTAACAAAGGTTTGTGCAAATCTTTAACAGCATTTTCAATACTTAATGAACTATTTTTATTTTTTTCAATATCTTCAAGTAAATCGACATTCATTCGCATCATTTGATTTGTTCTTGAATTCAAAGCTTCATAAAATCCAGCCTTACTCCATTCTTTTTTTTGTCGCTCAGTATATCTATCAAATTTTGCAACAGATGACCAAACAACATAAGCATCAACCTCATCAATCAAACTGCTTAAAAGCACAACTCCGCCACCACGACTGTGCCCAATCAAACCTACTTTACCAAAAATATTTTTAGCAAAAAAACCTTTATGATAAGCTTTAATTACCTGAACAAGTTCTGATACTTCAAGAGATACAGTGTTTTTCGCAAATTTATCTAAACAATTAAAATCAAAACCGTGGTGATCAACACCATTATGCGAAAAATTAAAAGAAAGAACAAAAAAACCTTTGTCTGCAAAGCGTTTTGCAGCGTATGGAAAGAAACCCCAATCCTTAAAACCCTTAAATCCATGAACAAAAATTAAGCATGGTGATGATTTAATATTTTCAATACCATATACACTTATGTTAAGAAAATCCCCTTCTTTCGTTTTTAGCCTAAAATCTTTGTTCATCGATTTGAAATATGAGCAATTATGTTAGAAAAGTCAATATTTTTAAAGATTTTGCATAAATATAATTTTAGGCTAAATATTGTTTGATTTTTAACTTATTTTCACATTTGGCAAATAAGATTTATTAGAAATTTAAGCTTTAGAGGATTAAATGGACTTTAATTTAACAGATGACCAGAAAATGTTAAAAGGATTAGTGAAGGAGTTTGTTGATGGAGAAGTTAGACCCCTTGCCCAAAAAATTGATGAAGATGAAGAAATTCCAAACCATCTGATTAAAAAGATTGCAGAAATGGGTTTTCTTGGCATTGCTTTTCCTGAAAAATATGGCGGCGGCGGTTTTGGTGAATTTGGTTATTGTCTTTTACAGGAAGAAATGACAAGAGCGTGTAACTCAACAGCAACATTTATTGGTGCGCATCAATCAATTGGTACTAATGCAATTTATATTGGTGGATCTGAAGAAATAAAAAGAAAATATCTTCCCCAACTTACTTCTGGTGAAAAAATAGCTGCATTTGTGCTTACAGAACCCGGTGCCGGTTCCGATACTTTTAATCTTTCAACTAAAGCAGAACTTAAAGGAGATAAATGGATTATTAACGGAAGTAAAGTTTGGATTACAAATGCAGGAATTGCAAATGTATTTTCTGTTTTTGCAAGAACTGATAAAGGAATAAGCGGGTTTGTTGTCGATGCTGATACTCCAGGGATTATCATTGGATTGAAAGAAAAGAAACTTGGAATTAGAGGCAGCGTAACAAACACAATAACTTTTGAAAATGTTGAAGTTCCAAAAGAAAACTTACTCGGGCTGGATGGAAAAGGTTTTTTGATTGCGATGAAAACTCTTGATGCCGGAAGAATTGGACTTGGAGCAGGATGTCTTGGTGCTTCAAAAGAATTGCTTGAGCTTTCCACTGTCTTTGCTAAACAACGTAAACAATTTGGATCAGCTATTTCAAAATTTCAGGCAGTACAGTTTATGCTTGCAGAAATTTCAGCAAAAATTTATCCAATGGAAAGCATTGTTTACCGTACTGCAAATAATTACGATCTTAAAAAAGATATTGCAAACGAAGCTGCAATTGTTAAACTATTTTGCTCAGAATCTATGACTGAGATTGCGGATAAAGCTGTGCAAATTCACGGCGGAATGGGATTTAGTCGTGAACTGCCCTTAGAAAGATATTACCGCGATGCACGCATTCTAAAAATATTTGAAGGAACAAACGAAATACAAAAAATGATTATCGGCAGATACGCAATTAAAGATAATGGCGAGTGGAAGGTGGATGAGTAAAATAATTAAAGAGTTTTCGTTTTATTACATCTTTTACTTTCTCGCTCTATTTAGTTATTTTTTAACAGGTTAATGTTTATTAACTATAAAATAGATAACATTATTTTAAAAGAAGTCATCTCTCAATAGACACAAAATGAGCGCAATAAAAAAACATCTATTAGTAATTCCTTCTATTGATATTCACAACCGTAAGACTGTAAGAGTTGTTCAGGGAATCCCTGAACTTGATTGCAAAGAATACGGTGATGATCCAGTTGAAATGGCAATGATTTGGCGTGCAGAAAATGCAAAGATGTTACACGTTGTAGATTTTAACGGTGCATTTGATCATTCAAAAGTAAACCACGATATAATTAAAAACCTTTGCAGTTCTGTAATAATTCCAATAGAATTTGCTGGAGGAATACGTAGCATTGAAGATGCTGAAGCAGTTTTTGATTTGGGTGTTCACAGAATCGCTATCAATACAATGGCATTAGAAAATCGAACAGAATTTTTAAAACTATTTGATAAATTTGGTCCAACTAAAATTGTTCTTTCAATCGATATATTAAACGGCGAATTAGTAACTCGCGGACGACAGAAGAAATCAGGTTTTAATTATTTATCTTTTACAAAAGAAATGGTCGATCTTGGAATTGATAGGTGTATTGTTACAGATGTTAGCCGTAACGGTGTTATGCAAGGCCCTAATATTGCACTATCAAAAGAGATTGCGGAACATAGTAAAATTAAAGTTACACACTCAGGTGGAGTGAGAAATAAAGACGAACTATTGGATTTGCAACTGTTACTAGCAATTGGAGTTGATTCTGTAATAATTGGAACAGCATTTTACGAAAACAGATTTCCATGCCAAAAACTTTGGCGCGTTGCAGAATCTGGTTTATTTAATTAGAGGATATAATGGAAAAAGAAAAAACAGCTCATAGCAGTTTTTGGGTTAATTTTTTTAATTCACCCACTGAAGAAACTGATTTAAAAAATTCACTGAAATCAATCCCCCTCTTTAAGGATTTAACAAAAAGAGATTTATCATCTTTGATAAGTATAATGCATAATAGAACTTTTGTAACAGGAGAGATGATCTTTAATCAAGGCGATCCGGGAATTGGATTATATATTATAAGAGAAGGTGAAGTTGAGATTGAAAGAGAAATAGACGATAATGACAAAAAAGTTTTAGCTACTTTTTCCAAAGGAGATTTTTTTGGCGAGTTAGCATTGGTTGATGGTGAAAAAAGATCAGCTTCTGCTATCGCAAAAATACCGAGCAAGGTTTCTGTAATATTTAAACCGGATCTTGATGAGTTTATTGAAAAATATCCAAGAAAAGGTATTAAGATTTTAACAGGTATATCAACGGTTATTGCGTTGCGATTAAGAAAATTAAATGAAGATTATTTTGATATTAAGTTTAGTTTAACGGATAAGAAAGGAAAGCAAGATGGAAACAACAATTAATAAAGTACTTGTACCAATCGATTTTTCTGATTACTCAAAAAGCGCATTAAAGTATGCTGTAAATTTTGCAAAATCTTTTAATGCAGAAGTAATTCTGGTGTATGTTGTTGAACCGATAATCTATCCACCTGATTTTAGTATGGGACAAATTGCAATGCCTTCTATAAATACTGATTGGGATAATCGTGCAAAAGAAGAGTTGGATAAACTTGCTAAGAACGAAATTACAGGACCAAATAAGGTTAAGACTATACTCAAAACAGGTAAACCTTTTGTAGAGATAATCGAAACGGCCAAAGAAGAAAATGTTGATCTGATAATTATTGCAACACACGGGCATAGTGGAGTTGAACATATTTTGTTTGGGAGTACAGCAGAAAAAGTTGTAAGAAAAGCTCCTTGCCCTGTTCTAACTTTACGTGAACCGATAAAAGGTTTTGATTATAAGGAAGGGACTAAAAAAAGTTAGTCTAGTTTTTTCTCGATGTTACAAAATCAACTAGAACCTGCATTGAAATTTTTGTTTCTGAATCCGGAAATATATTTAATGCGTTTTTCGCCTGATCAGAATATTTTTGCGCAACTTTAAGGGCGTACTCAATTCCATTATTATCTTTAACAAACTTCATTATTTCTTTTACTTTTAGATTATCATTTCCATTCTTCAATAATTTTCTGATTCTTGAAGCTTCAGTTTTTGAAACATTATTTAGGGAATAAATAAGCGGCAAAGTAATTTTCTTTTCTTTAATATCACCGCCAACAGGTTTACCAATCAGATTTGATTTACCTTCGTAATCAAGAATATCATCACGAATTTGAAAAGACATTCCAAGTGAATGACCAAAATTTCTCATTGCTTCAATTTGTTCTTTATTTTCAGTTGTGCTCATTGCGCCAATTGCGCAGCAGGTTTCTAAAAGTGAGGCTGTTTTATCAGAAATTACTTTAAAATAAGTTTCTTCATCAATGTCTAATTTTCTTGTTTTTTGAATCTGAAGAAGTTCACCTTCAGACATTCTCTTTACAGCATTAGTTGTAACACCAAGAAAATCATAATCTTTTCCATCCACAGAAATCATAAGTCCACGAGATAACAAATAATCACCCATCAGAACAGCAACTTTATTTTTAAACAAAGCGTTTATAGACCACATTCCCCTTCTCTTATCAGCATCATCAACAACATCATCGTGAATTAAAGTAGCGGTATGTAAAAGTTCTACTAAAGTTGCACCACGATAAGTTCTTTCAGTAACTCCTCCTGATATTTTTGCAGACAACAAAACTAAAAGTGGACGTATCTTTTTGCCTTTTTGGCGAATAATATACCGCGCAACAAGATCGACCAATCCAACATTTGAACGCAATGCTGCTTTAAATATATCATCAAAACGATCTATCTCAGATTTAATTGGATGGCTTATTTCTTTTAGTGAAAGTTTACTCAAGATTTTTTCTGCGATATTTTTGAAATTATAATACTTATCTCATACAAAACCACCAACGGAACGGCTAAGACAAGTTGTGAAACCGGATCAGCACCAGGAGTTAGAAATGCAGCGAGTATCATAATTATTACTATCGAATGTCTTCTATATTTTTTCATAAAACTTGGTTTAAGAATACCAAGTTTTGATAAGAAAAATGAAATCATGGGGAGTTCAAATACTAATCCTGCTGCAAGCATAACACTTATAATAATGGACATGTACTCATCAATAGCAAATTCATTCTTTATCGATTCTGATCCAAACTGAGTAGCAAACTGCAAAGTAAGTGGAAGCATAGCAAAATAAGCAAAAGCAATTCCACCTAAGAAACAAACAGATGAAAAAACAACAATCCAGAAGATGTATTTCTTTTCTTTGGTTTGTAGTGCGGGTGAAATGAATTGCCAAAATTGATAAAAAATATTTGGAATACTAATTATCATTCCCACCATAATGGCAATCTGCATAAACAAAAATAGCTGTCCGAAGGGTCGCAAGTTTTGAAGTACAGCCCCAGAATCTTTTGCGGGTTTTAATAACACGACATCAACAAGAAAATCAATAAATATCCAGGCTATAATTGTTCCAACAACGATTCCAATAATAGAATAAATAATTCTCCATCTCAATTCCTCAAGATGTTCGAGAAAAGACATTTCCTTTTCAAGTTCAATTTCCCCATCATCCAAATCTTCTTTTAATATTTCTTCAGCCACAATAATTATTTTTAACTACTTTCCTGCAAATAATGGAAATGATCCGGTGAACTTTTTAACATCTTCTTGAAGATCATTTAAGACTTTTTCATTTTCAAAATTAGAAATTGCTTTATGGATTATAGAAGCTATTGCTTCCATTTCCTTTTCTTTCATTCCACGAGTTGTAAGTGCAGGTGTCCCAATTCTAATTCCACTTGTTACAAATGGACTGCGTTTATCAAACGGAACCATATTTTTATTTACAGTAATTCCGGCATGTTCTAATGCAATTTCAGCTTGTTTACCAGTAATATTTTTATTTGATAAATCAATCAACATTAAATGATTGTCAGTACCACCGGAAACAACATTAAAATTATTTTCCATTAATTTAGCAGATAATGATTGAGCATTTTTTCTGACCTGTAAAACATATTCTTGAAACGAATCAGTTAAACACTCACCAAAGGCAACAGCCTTGGCCATTATGATGTGCATTAGCGGCCCGCCTTGAATTCCTGGCATAACCATGCTATCAATCAATTCAGAAAGCATTTTTACTCTATCGCCTTTTGGTGTGGTTAATCCCCAAGGATTTTCTTTATCCTTACCGATCAGAATAATTCCACCACGAGGACCACGTAAAGTTTTATGAGTGGTTGAGGTTACAATATCACATTTCTCTAAAGGATTATTTAATAATCCTTTGGCGATCAATCCTGCAGGATGCGCCATATCACACATTAAAAATGCACCAACAGAATCAGCAATTTCTCTAAATTTTTTATAATCCCAATCACGGGAATATGCACTTGCGCCTGTGATAATTAATTTTGGCTGTTCCTTTTTTGCAAGATCAGCAATTTTATCATAATCAAGTAAACCAGTTTCTTCATCAAGTTCATATCCAACTGCTTCATAAAGTTTTCCGGAAAAGTTAACTGGTGAACCATGAGTTAAATGCCCTCCGTGTGCTAAACTTAATCCTAAAAACTTATCACCTGGTTTTAGAAAAGTCATCAAAACGGCCATATTAGCTTGTGAGCCACTGTGTGGTTGAACGTTTACATATTCAGCACCAAATAATTTTTTTAATCTATCGCGAGCAATATCTTCTGCCTGATCGACAAATTCGCACCCACCGTAATATCTTTTTCCTGGATAACCCTCTGCATATTTATTTGTTAAAACAGATCCGGCAGCTTCTAAAACTGCAGGACTTACAAAATTTTCTGAAGCAATTAATTCTAACTTGTTGGTTTGTCGTCCTATTTCGGATTGAAGAACACTAAAAATTTCAGCATCTTTTTTTAGATATGATTCCATATTAACCGCTTATTTAAGTGAATGAATTAGACAAAATTAGAAAAGGTTTCCTGAAATCTCAAGAAACCTTTTCAAATAAAAAATTATGAATTAAAGTTATGGAGCAGTAACACTTTTGCCTATCCAGCCAACACAAGTTATAGGCATTGATTGACCTGGTTTTATTCCTCTAAAGAAATAATCTTCTTTAGTTGGAACTGCGCCAGATAAAGCATTGATTCTATCTCTAGCTTCACCAAGATTTGGATCCATATTCAATGCTCTTCTGTAAGTATTTTGTGCTAATAAATAAACCACTTTACGATCAAAATCCACACAACCACCGGCTGATTGTTCATATAAAAATCCCTCGTAAAATATTGGGAGAGCCCAACCGTTGCCCACTTCACTTGCTTTTAAGAACTGAGTTCTTGCTTGCGAATATTTTCCAGCATCCATTAACGCTTTACCAAAATAGAAATAGTGATCTTTATTATCTGGTTCTAATTTTATTAATCGTGCAAATGTTTCTTCTGATTTTGTTGAATTTTCTAATTTATTATAAACATTACCAAGCTGAGTTAAATATCCAACATTTTCAGGTTCTTTATTTACTAGAAACTCTAACGG
This sequence comes from Ignavibacteriales bacterium, assembly GCA_016709765.1. Taxonomy (NCBI): domain Bacteria; kingdom Pseudomonadati; phylum Ignavibacteriota; class Ignavibacteria; order Ignavibacteriales; species Ignavibacteriales bacterium. The sequence goes on along the minus strand of JADJMD010000009.1, from coordinate 52,601 downwards.
GGCAATTGCTTGATCCCATTCGCTAGCTTGAATTGCTGCGGATGCGTATGCTTTTGCTTTTTTCAAATTCTCTGGATCTTTTTCCCAAGTTTCCTTTAAATATCTTAATAGTTCATCAATATTATCAAATAGACCTTGTGGTATTTCAGTCCAAACTGGATTCTCAGGCTCACGTTCAGCTAAAATCCCATATAAATCAATAGCTTTTACTTTATATCCATTATTACCATCATCATTATTAATATACAATTGACCCAATCTATTGTAGTAAAATGAAGATAGTTCAGGCTGCCATACCATTGCCTGTTCATAAATTGGAATTGTTTCTTCAGCAGGTTTCGATAACCATAATTCAGAAACATAAGCTTTTCGTGCCTGAAAGTAACCTTTATCTTCTGGTCGATATTTTATAGCAAGATCATAAAAATATAGAATGGTATCTTGCACGGATTGCACAATTTCAGTCTCAGTGCTTCCAGAATCATGCAGAGCCCAGAAACATTCTTCCATTTTGTAATAAATCCATTTACTAAACCTTGTAGGTTGAGCTTCAATCACTCTCCATCCGTATGGTAAAGCACTTACAAAGTCTTTATTTTTATGATATTCTGAAAACAAACTATAATCTGTTAACACTTTCATAGAATCGCTTGTTTGAGCGATATTTGAAGATGCGAACAGAACTAACGCGATAACGATTGTTTGTAATAATGTTTTCACTTTTTTAACCTTTATGATTTAACAAGAACTATTTTTCAAAATTTAAAAACCAGAGCTCACCAAAACTAACACCTAAATAAACTCTAATTGAATTTTCATTAATTAAATTATTTTCTGTTGTACCTTTAGCCAAATATTGTACAGCTAAATCAATTGAGTTATCAACACCCAGAGGATAAGACATTCCTCCAAAAACCGAATACTGGTTGATACCTTGCCTATTAAATATGTACTGAGTTTGTTCATAGCTTAAACCAAAACGCCAAACAATTTGTTCCCACGTTGTCATTCCAATAGTTCTCTTTGGTCTATATTCAAAAGCTGCACTAAATTTATTCGCGTCTCTTAAATTAGCTTCTGACTGATTATTAAAACTAAATTTACTCATTGGTTGAAACATAAAATCTAGACTAACATTGTACGACTCTGCAAAAGCAAAACTTATGCCGCCATTAAATCTTGCAGGAATTCTCATTTCTGTCTCAGCAATTGCAATAGTGTCTAATAAAAACTGCGATGTTGCAGTGTAAATACTGTCAGTATTCAATTTTCCTAAATAATTGAATGATACACCAAATCTAAGGTCACTAAAAAAATCTAATTTTAAGTCTGTAGCAAGATTTGAAGAAATTAATCCCAGTGTTGTTCCAAAGCCTGTTGCTCTTCTGTTGTTTTCATAAATTGTATTGATATTTAATTTTGAGTCATCAAATTCAACGGTTGAAAGATAATTTTGATTTCCAAAGTAATAATCCAAAGTTGCACCGGCGGATAAACCTAAAGGCAAATTAACAGATGAGCCAAGAAATATTTTTGAAATTCCACCTTTACCCTCATACATAACTTTGTATGATGGGAATGATTCATCTTCAAATTTATTGTATTCAAGAGCTTTATAACTAACTCTGGAGTAAGGAACCAAACCTGCAACAACACCAATGCCATTAGCCTTGCTCACAGGAAATCCAATTGTAAATCCTTTAAAATCAGTTTCACTTGTATAGTTGGATTGATTTGCATCAGATATTAAAACCCCTCTGTAACCAAAACTAAATTCAATTCTTGTTTTAGTTAATGCAGACCAACTTGCAGGATTTGAAACAACTAAATGATCGGGATCCAATTGAGTAATTCCAAGCTCACCAATTGCAATCATTTTAGGTGAGTAACCCAACTCAATATCACCAACACCAAATCTTGAATAAACTGAACTGCTCTGAGCATTAAGATTATGGATACTAAAAAGTAAAATTAAACTTAATAAGAGATTATTTTTCATTTATAAATTACTTCTTCCTTGTATATACAATTTCTAATTTTGGTCTCTGCAATAGATCAGCGGCGCTGCTTCCCTTAACAGCAAATATTTCAACACCTCTTAAGTCACTTGATGCTTTAATTAACATTCCTTGGTTTTCTAAACCATTACTCCATGCCCTAAAAATACTCGTAACATCGCCTTTAAAGGTCGATCCTTCTCTGCTAAGTGAAGGGAAATAACTTGTACTTGTGACATTTTCCACTGAATCGGTAAGCAGAAAAACTATTAGTGAATTACTAAAACTGCTACCGGTTTTAGTTTCAAGAGTATCGATTGTAAGAGTCAAATTTGCAGAGCTAATCGTAATATCTTTTGGCAAAACTGACAAATCGAAAGATAATTTTGCATCGGATGTTAAACTTGATTGAATGTATAAATTTTCTGTAACATTATTTATAGCTTCACCATAAACTGCACTAATATCTGCTGAAATGAAACCTGATAAAGTATCAATGTAAGAACCGGGCTTCTGCACCACAATTCTAAGCCTTGGATCATTAATTCCATTTAAATTAAATGCGGTAAAACCGATAACTTTTAGGGAATTTAGAGTTGGACTTAAAACAATTCCATTATTGGAGGCAGAAGATGTATCAACATAATTTTGGAGCCAGGAAGCAGCAAGTGATACATCTAAATGGAAAGAATAAATTGAATCATTTTCACTACTCGTCCGGTTTGAACTCAAATCAATCTGATCAAAAGCTAAACTAGAATCAGCTGTAAAAGTAGACGCTGACCAACTGTTGTTTATTTTATAAACCTCATAATCAAACACAGCACTTGAATCACCGAAAGAATAATTTTTAGTAAGTTCAACATAAGCATCCAATACAGTCAAGTTTTGTGCTGCAAATTCAGTTTTAATAGAATCTGGGATTATCAATGCAAATCTTAATAGTGTTTTTGCAGTCACATTTTCTGCTTTACCAACAAGTAAAATATCAGATGAACCCAAGTTGATAACTTTTTTAAAATAGTTTGACTGCTGTGGAATTGAATCAACAGCAGAATCAAATTTATAAACTCCGATGCCATCCTGATTTAGAAAACCTACACCCAAATCCGTTGGCGAATCATTACATCCAATTAACAGAAATACAATAAGTGCTAAAGTGGAAGAGAGAAAAATCTTTTTAATCACTAAGTGGTACTCCAGTAGAATCATTAATTATAAAATTAAAAGCTTCAGTTAAATTTTCGGCTACAAAGCTTGGAAAATAATTGTCATTTTGCAAGATAGAAATACTTTCTGCGCCATATCCAGTTTTTACTAAAATTGTTTTTAGATTTGCTTCTGCTCCCGCTTTAATATCAACAACAGAATCACCTATAAAATAGGATTTTGAAAGATCGATACTAAAATCTTTTGCAGAATCAAAAATCATTTTGGGTGATGGTTTTCTGCAAAGACAATCATCTATAACACTAAAATCGGGATGAAATGGGCAATAATAAAATGCATCAATTTGTACATCAAATTTTGATAGCTCTTTATTTAGCGCATTATTTACAGAGATTACCTGTTCTTCGGTTATTAAACCTCTTGCAACACCCGATTGATTTGATATGACTATAAGTTTGAAATGATATTTGTTCTTAAGATCAGAAAGAACTTGCCCTGTATCCGGATATAATTTAAGATCATTTGGATCACCCAAATAGCCCGGATCAAAATTCAAAGTTCCATCGCGGTCTAAAAAAACAGCTTTACTTAACATCAACTAATCAGAAGATAACATTGTCTTATAAAGTTCAATATATTTTTTGGCTGATGAATCCCAGCTAAAGTCTGATTTCATTCCTGCTCGCATTATTTTTTGCCAGGTTTTATTATCACCAAAAGTTTTTATTGCTCTATTTATTTCTTTAAGCATATCTGCGGCATCATATTTCTTAAATACAAATCCATTTCCTTCTTCAGTTTTATCGTTAAACTTAATAACCGTATCAGCTAATCCGCCTGTTTCTCTTACAATCGGAACAGTACCGTAAACAAGGCTGTACATTTGGTTTAACCCGCAAGGTTCATATTTTGAAGGCATTAAAAACATATCGGAACCAGCTTCAATTAAATGCGCTAACTCATCATTAAAGCCAAGATAACTTGCAAATTTTTTGGGATTTTTTGAACTCATCTTATCAAAAAAGGCGTGATGCTTTTGTTCGCCTGTTCCTAAAAGGATTATCTGAACGTCCAATTTCATCAGATCATTAAAGGCTTTTTGTATAAGATCAAAACCTTTTGAGTCAAACAATCTAGATATCAAACCAATGATTGGTACTTTTTCACTATACGGTAAACCGAATCTTTCAGCAAGCTCTTTTTTGTTTACTAATTTGTCTTCAATATTTTTTGCAGAAAAAGTTTTTGGTATTTGTTTATCTTTTTCAGGATTCCAAACATTTTTATCTATTCCGTTTACAATTCCATACGATGAATCTTTTCTTTTAGCCAAAACATCTTTTAAACCTTCGCCAAATTCTTCTTTTGTTCTAATCTCATTGGCATAAGTTTGACTAACAGTGTTAATCACATCTGCAAACATCAACCCGCTTTTCATAAAGTTAACTTTGCCGCCATGCATTATTCCTTTAGAAACTGATTCCAATTCTTTTGGTAAACCTGTTTTCTTAAAAGATGATGCAGGAAACTCACCTTGATATGCTAAGTTATGAATTGTAAACAAAGTTTTAAACTTATCAAAAGATTCTTGATCTTTATAGACAGTTTTTAAATAAGCAGGTATCAATCCACATTGCCAATCATTTAAGTGGATGACATCAGGAATCCAACCAAGCTTAATAATTAATTCCATAACAGATCGACTTAAAAGAATAAATCTTTCATCGTTATCCGGATAATCTTTTCCGGTTTTTGGATCAACATAGAGGCTGTTACGACTTCCAAAATATTCTTGATTATCCAAAAAGTAAATTTGAACCCTAACACGTGGTCCGGGCAAGAAACAAGATTTTAAGGAAAACATTACATCTTTATCACCAATCTTAACAACTAAATCCTTTAATCTAACAATTTCGTGAATTTTAAATTTTCTATCGTCAACGGCGCCATATTTGGGAATTACTATTCTAACTTCGTGACCTAATTCAGATAACATTTGTGGTAATGCAGAAGAAACATCCGCGAGTCCTCCTGTTTTTACAAAAGGTACTACTTCAGATGAAACAAATAATATTTTAAGTTTTTTTGCAGCCATTTGGTTATTCTTTTTTTAATGATGTTGCAAAAATACGAATAATTGCGCTAGTTCTCAAAAAATGACGGATATAATATTCAGCCTATCGAGATGATAATAACAACATTTTATGCTATTTCTTAGCTTTATCAAAAAAGGTTATATTTGAAGCAGTTCAAATAAGAGAATTACTATGCTAAAATCAATTTTTAATAAAAAACTTCTGCCCTTCTACTTTTTATCAATTATAATTGTTTATGGTTGTTCTGCTTCTACAGGCAGCAGATATGATAAAGATGAGAATAAAGCATCAGCCAATACTTCCGTTGATGAAAATAAAAATATCAAAAATGCAAACCTTAAAGAGGATTTTGATATTACACCATACAAAACGGAAATTGTAATTCCAGAAAATAAACCCACTCTAAAAAGCAGCAATAAAAATGTTTGGTTTGACTATGGTTCACCCGAAATTGATACTAAAACAAAATCACTTATTGGTACAGCGAATGGTTATAGAGTTTTAGTTCTTACAACTGATAATATTGAGGAAGCAAATCAAGTAAAAGCCGATGTTTATTTTATCCAGAGTACTTACGAAGTATATATAGATTTTGAACCGCCGTTCTATAAAGTTAAAACTGGCGATTTTGATTCTCAGAAAACTGCAGATGATTTACGATTTAAATTAAATCAGCTTGGCTATAAAGAAGCAAAAGTTATTACTGATAAAATTAATATTTATAAGTAATGAGAACTCTTTTTACAAATGCTGCTCAAATAATCACTTGCAATACAGATAATAATAACTATAAACGCGGCAAAGACTTATCTCAAATTAACATACTAGAAAATCATTCTATTCTTTGTGAAAATGGTGTTATCAAGGATATCATTCCAGACTACTCAATAAAAATTCCCCACGATAAAAAAATTAACTTATCAGGCAAGGTTATTTTACCTGGATTAATTGATTGCCACACACATACTGCATTTGCAGGATCTCGCGCGAATGAATTTAAGGAAAAGATTGCTGGAGTTCATTACGAGGAAATTGCCAGGCGAGGCGGTGGAATAAACAGCACCGTTACTGCGGTTCGAAATTCTTCAGTAACTGATCTTGTTGAGTTGATGAAACCGAGAATAAAAGAGTTTATCTCTCAAGGTGTTACTACTTTAGAAATTAAAAGCGGTTATGGTTTAGATTTTGATAATGAGATAAAACTTCTGCACGCTATAAAAATTATTAATGAAATTTTTCCTATCGATATTACATCTACATTTCTAGGTGCTCACACTTTTCCAACCGAATTTAAAGATGATCATTCTGGTTATGTTGAATTGATTGTTGAGAAGATGATTCCACACGTTGCAAAAAACAATCTTGCAGAGTTTTGTGATGGATTTTGTGAATCAACTGCCTTTACTTCCAGGCAGATTGATAGAATATTTACTGCTGCTGTTACTGCCGGATTAAAAATTAAGCTACACACCGAACAATTTAATAATGTTGGTGGGTTAGATGTGGCTCTAAAACATAATGCAACAAGTGTAGATCATTTAGAAGTTTTAAGTGAAAGTGATTTCTCTAAATTCCAAAACTCAGACACTGTTACTGTTTTACTTCCGGGAGTTTCCTTTTTTCTCGATTATCAATTTGCACCTGCAAGAAAACTGATTGAAAATAATGCTATCGTTGCACTTGCTACAGATTATAACCCCGGTTCATCGCATATATTAAATTTGCACTTAATAATGAGCCTTGCTGCAATTAAAATGAAGATGAAGATTGAAGAAATCATTAATGCTGTAACAATCAATGCAGCAAAAGCTCTTGAAAGAGAAAAATTAATTGGAAGCATTGAGATTGGGAAGAAAGCAGATTTTGCAATATTTAATACAGATGATTATTCAGAAATAATTTATAATGTTGGTAGAAATTTGTTATCGCACACAATTAAAAATGGTGAGATTATTTTTCAAAAGTAGCTTGCACCTCAAAGATTTCTTCGTCTTAAACTAATCTTAATCACATCTTTAACTATTATTTAAATTCAATATTATAATCTGTAACACCCCAGCGTGGACGAAGTTTTATTGTATCCGGCACAACATAGAAATCTTCGGATTTCCTTAATGGTTCGGGATAACCGTAATCAAATGTATTGCTTCTATCTGTATCAGAATACAACCACATAGAATATACTCCCGCGTTTATTCTTTCGAAAGAGTAAGCCATAGTTTTATCCGGAACAGCTGTATAAAACTTTTTAGGATCTTTTGGATCTTGAAGCACAACTACAATATTATTATTTGTAGAATTTACTTTTCCCGAAATACCGGTAAACTCAATTCCTGTTATCGTTTGAAATTTAAGGGTGTAGAATGAATCAACTTTATTGCCTGCCGCATCCTGGAAATCATTGAAATTTATTACAACTTCAAAATTCTTTTCAGGTTTTAAATCCAAGTCGGGATTAATTGAGATAGTTGCATCATCAATGCGGGTTACTGTAAAACCAATTTTGTTTTTTGAAGTATCCATTAATTCAATCGATGATTTTAAAGCACTATTATCAATTGCATCATCAAAAAATAATAGAATTTTTGGGTCCTTAAAATCTATTGATCCGTTTCTATTAGGATCTGTTCTTAATAGTTTTGGAACGGTCGTATCCGGTTTATCCGAAATAACAAAATTGCTTAATTCATTTTCAAAAACATTGCCTTCTAAATCACGTATTTTTTTTGCAAGCAAATAATAGGTGTTATCTGCAATAAGTTTATTTTTATTTACTAGTACAAACTCTGCCTTTTTAGATTTATTATGATATGAAAAAGCAAGTGGAAGAGTTGAATTTGATGTTGAATCAATTATCTGAAAATTATCAGCAAGATAACTTGCAGAATCACACTCTTCACTTAGTGTAATAATAATATGATTTTCATCCGTCATTACAGTAGTAAGCAAACGTGGCGGGATTGTATCAACTTTCATCATAAAAAAATCTAAACCTGAATAAGTAGAATCAATTCCAGTTAACGAAATACTTTTACTTGCTATTCCTATTAAATCTTGATCAGCCTGATACAAATAATCTCTAAACTGATCTTTTACTGCAAACACAAGATACTCTGATTCAGCTAAGCCATTCAGTTTGTAACTTCCATCTTTTCCAATCTGCGAAAGATAATCCGGTTTTTTAGAAAGATATTTTGTAGTATCCTCAGAATATTTATAAGCAAAAATTAATGAACCCTCTATTTCATTTCCATAAACTTTGCCCGCAATAGTGCGAGTATCTATTTTATCTCCTGTTGCAAATGAAAATGAAAAAGAATTCTCCATTCTATTTTTATTATTCACGTCAACAACATCAGTACCGATTGTTATAACGTAAGTTATGCTATCTTTTAATCCATCGGGAAAACCTATTTCTACTGATGTCCCACTCCAACTTATTTCCGGTTGTTCATCTAAAGCAGGAGAAATAAATAAAGCATCTTTAAAAGATCTTTTATCAACGTATTCAGAAAATTCAAATTCTATATAATCATCATCAAAGTTTGTAGTCCCATTTTCAGGATAAGAATAAATAATTCCAGGCGGAATTTTATCAACTTCTCCCCCGCCCGGCGGCAATTGATTTGCACAACCGGATAAGAATAATAGTGTCATTGAAAATAAAAGGACAATCAAATATAGTTTTACCACAACCATTGAATTTTTAGATTTTTTCATTCTCTCATTTCGAAGGAGTTTTCGACCAGGAAATCTCATACAACTATTAAAAACATTTTGTAAACTTTTTCAATTAATTGTTCTGTCCTTTTAGCCATTTTCTAAACTGTGCAACATTCTTTAAATGATCTGAATATGACTTGGCAAATTTATGTCCGCCTATTCCGTTGGCTACAAAATACAAATAATTATTCTTATCCGGATAAAGCGCAGCCATAATTGCATTAGCACCTGGGTTGTTTATTGGACCAGGCGGTAAACCTGAATATTTGTAAGTATTATACTTTGATTCTATTTTCAAATCAGCATAAGTTAACCTTCGCCATCCACCTGGTAACAAATATTGTATTGTTGGATCAGCTTGAAGCCTCATCCCAATTCTTAACCTATTATGATATACCCCTGATATTATTGGCATTTCTTCTGAAAGATTTGTTTCACCTTTTATTATTGATGCAAGTGTTAATACCTGATGAACTGATAATCCGATTTTTTTTGCTCTTTGCTTTAAAGAATCTATGAAAAAATCTGTAAAGCCTTTGTAGAATATTTTTACTGCTTCCTCAGGTGATGAATTTTCATAAACCTTATACTTTTTGCTAAATAAATAACCTTCTAAAGTAGAGACGCTTAATCCTAATGATTTAATAAACCCCTTATCTGTTGCAAGATTTACGAACGCAGCAGAATCAATATTAACATCACGTTTTACTTTTGCTCCAAGCCATTTTAATGTTTGTCCATCGTTTATTTTGATTGGTTTTAAATAATCTGCGGGACCGTTTACAAATAAATCAAGTAAATCTAAATAGCTTAGATCATTTGGGATGTAGAATCTAGCGGCTTTTATTTTTTTTTCTGCACCGTAAATAAATGCTGCCAATTTAAAATTAAACTTGTTTGGTATAATAGATTGCTTGTAGAGCCTTTCCGTAACGCTGGTAAAAGATTCGCCATCTTTAACTTCAAAAGTATAAGGTGCAGTTTTATCAAAATGGTTAGGGGTGAAGAAAGTAAAATTTCCTGCTAAAACTATTGCAATAAATACTGCTATAATTATAGCTATCTGAAGTTTACTGAATATGTTTAATATTTTGATCGGCAAATACTATTTATGTTTTTTTATGAGTGCTTTAATTTACGGCTTGCAATATAAAGCAGTTAAAGGAAATTATTTATCCAATGTTTTATGGGGAATTAAAATGTTACATAAATGTTTCTTAATTATTTTACTTATTCCCTGTGAGCAAAAATACAGAATATTTACCGTGTGGCTTTTCATCAATACTTGCGGTTATAACTTTAACATTCTTAAATCCTGCGGCAATTGCGTTATCTTGGAATTCTTTTCTATCAAATCCAAAATGAAAAACACCTGTGTCCTCTGTGTGAAAAGTTCCATCTTCAATGTCCAGATCAGAAATTGCAATTGCTCCATTATCATTTAACATTGAAAAAAAATCGTTGAATATTGTCTGGGTATCTTTTATATGATGCATTGTCATTGATGAGATTATACCATCAAACTTCATATCCAATTTTGTTTTCGTTAAGTCCAGTTGAAGAATTTCTACTTCACAATCTAAATTTTTTATTTTTTCATTTAATTGTTTGCACATTGCTTCTGATACATCAACCGCAGTTATTTTTTTTACATAAAGGGCAACTCTTTCTAACAACAAGCCTGTACCGGAACCAAAATCCATTATGTGCATATTTTTATTGAATTGTACGCTACTTAAAATAGAGTTAGCAATGTTATCTACATTACTAACTCTTTTTGCATCCATATCATAGCTTTCAGCTTTTAGTTCAAAATAATCTTTAGTCAAATTGCGTTACCTTAATATTTTTTATAAAAAATAAACATCAAGAATTTTTAGTTTTTCAATTCTCTTCTTACTGTTAAAAGCAGAATGCAAATTTTTCATTCAATAACTCCCGGTTTTTACTTCGCGTCCTCGAGCGTAATTAACGGCAATTATCCCGCTTGAACCGACTGTACTTTCTGTTACTTTGAATGCCGCAGGAATTGTACCATCAACAAATAATCGTTTTTCACTACCCAATGTTAACGGACATATCTTTAGCCATAATTCATCAACTAAATCGTATTTGAAAAGTGTCTGAAGAAGATTTGCGCTTCCGTAAACGTGCAAATCCGGTCCTGGCTGCTGCTTAAGTTTGGTGATTTTTTCCGCAATGTCTCCACTTAGAAAAACGGTGTGTTGCCATTCGTGAGCATTTATAGTATTCGACGCTACGTACTTAGTCGCTGTCATAACACCTGGCCAAAAATCTGAATGTTTGGGCCAATACGGAGCACAAATATCAAAAGTTTTACGTCCTAATAACAAATCAAACGGAAAGTTCATCTGATTATTTATAATAGTTCCAATTATATCATCAGAATATGGGGCTTGCCAACCAACGTATTTAAAGCCGCCGCTTATATCTTCACCTGGTCCACCACCAGCTTGTATTACACCATCAAGTGTAATGAATTCGAGTGCAATAATTTTTCTCAAGATGTTTCTCTAAAAGAATAATTTTAGTAAACTATTATAAGGTAAACTAGTATTAACATATGGAAATGTACAAGTGAAATTGCGACAAAATTAGAGGGTAAAACCGGATTTAAGATTTGGTTATCCCATAATTTATTTTATTACTAAATCTTTTATCGCCCACACTCCAACAGATTTGTCACTAAAAAGTCCATCTTTTTCTGTACAATTTTCATTTATAAGTAATTTTGGTTCCGGAAAATTAAAAGGTGATTTCATAAGGTTTATAGGTCGCCATCCACCAGTTAAAGTATCATTGTTTTTTTCTTCTTCAGTAAATGTGGTAGTCATCAAATATGTGGAATTACTTTTTTTGATATTTGTTAAGGCTTTCCATATATCCACAATTGAAAAATGAACTAAACAGTCACGGCAAAAAATCAAGTCCATCTTTTCCTGAATGTCTTCAAGTATATTGAATTGTACGAATTTTATATTATTACTCTTATATTTCTCATTATTCCGATGAACTATGTCTTCCACTATATCACCCCCCAAATAGAAATTATTTGAAAGATTAATTTCTTTGAACCAATTAAAGTCACCACACGGAATATCAAAAATAGTTTTAATCTCCAATTCTTTAATAATCTTTGGGATTTCTTCAATTACTGTTTTGGTTTGAGCTAAGGAGGACCCAAATCCGGATACTGATTCTTCTTCTTGCCATACATTAACTTTTTCAATTTCTGTAAAAACTTCTTTAGCAGTTTTGTTAAGAAATCTTCTTCCATCTGAATAATCATATATTTTCGATCGATCCACAAATCTCTCAAATTTTATGTTACAGCTATTCTTTCTACAAAATTAATTAAAACTCTGAACTAAACCATCTTGGCAGCATCAGCCAAAAAGAAGTAAAGGGGGTAAGTAAAAATGTGTAAATCAAGATTTAAGCATCGTCCCGCCTGCAACTTAAGTTTTAGAGTAATCAACTTCAAATGTTATTGTTTTACAAATGGCAACAAATACCCTTCCAAAATTCATTCAAAGTGTCAAAAATCTTCAAAATTTCATTCGTAAAAAATCAGAAGAGGGCTCTGCATTTTCAGGGTCGTATTCGTAAAATCCAGAATAGGTTGGTTAACATTCTGGGGGTTAATTCCAAAAATGGAGAGGAGAATCTATGCAGATAAATCCGAAGTCAGTTATTTATTATATTTTACTTAATCAGTCCACACTCAATCTTATCGTCGTTTAACCTGAACATAACGTGAGTCATATCCTGCTTTACTTCATAAATAGCGTGTTTAATCTTAATGGTAACACCGTTATAAACATTTTTTAAAATCATTACAACCGGGTTCTCAACGTTAAAGTAATCCTTTTCTATTTCTTTTAAATCGGCGCACATTCTTTCCCATTGCTCCACCGCAGCCTTATGCTGATCTTTAATAGCCTTATAAGCTGTATTCATTCCAGGATCAGCCGGCATGGAATCAATAAGATCAATTTTCTTTTTGATGGTTTCAGCTTGTTTATGTGTTTCATTAATTAATTCAAATTTTTTAAGATATTTTTCTCTGTGCTCAAAATTAACTCCAACCTCAAGTAATGTAGGTACATCGTACTTATTGCCAACACTGCCCGCAACTATTTTACTACTTGCAATTATCTTACCTCCAACAATTTTACCATCCGGCTTTACAAAGGTAACATCATCTCCACATTCAATAATAGAACTTGATATTTCTGTTGCTGCATACACTCCGCCAGCGCATATTATATGCTGATCTCTGATATAACCTGTGTGTATGTCTCCACCGACAGTAATAATCTGTTTACCATCACCAACAATTCCACCTTTAACATTTAAATTTCCATCACAATTAATTGTAGCATGTTCTATTCTGCCTTTTACATTGATATTGTAAGGAGTAGCAATAGAAAATCCCGTTTTTACATCACCACCAATATCAACAGAGCTTTTTACGTGCACATTGCCAGTGGAAAAATCCACAGAGCCTGGAATTGAATAAAGTTTCTGAACTTCAACTATTAGTGTTTTGGGATTAAATGCAATTATACCGTCTGAAGCAGCTTTAATAATCATTGAATCTGTAGGATCTTTGTAAGTACCGGAACCAGGCACAATAACAATATCTTTACCGAATTTTCCGGGCACTTCATTTCCAAAAACATCTTTACCATTCGATCCTTGTGTTGCAGGTATTTTCTTTAACAGAAGGTCATCTTTACTTGCACTGCAAATAACATCAATTTCTTTATAATCAATATGTCCATTTTCGCTGATGCGAGGCTTAAGTGATTTTCTGGTTAAAAAATGATAATCAAAATTCGAATCATCACCAATTCCAGGATAAATGCCTTCAGCGGCAACAAATGATTCGTCCCATTTTTTCTCTTCCAAATACCGACTAATTATTGATTCATTTATTCCGAATTTAACACCTGATTTATTTAGTGCATCAAGAACGTCCTGCAGAGCTAACTGCGGCTCTTCAGCATTTACAGGAGCATTAATTATAACGTTTGCTCTCATTCTTTCGTCGATAATATTAACATTAACTCTCAAACCTTTTTCAGTCTGCGGACTGTCAGCCATTTTCAGCTCCATTTTATAAAACTAATAAATCAAATTTTTTAAAGACATTCTATACTGTCACGATATAGATTTTTGGGTGATCACATATTCAATTGGGAGAACTCCAACATATAATCGAATGTTTCTATGTTTTTTTTAATCTAGATGATCTTTGGGAATGAATTATCAGGAAAAGAAACAAATAAGGCTAATTTGAATCCAAATCAACAATATCTACGTACCTTTTAGGGAAACCAGTATTGATGCAAGAGGAAATTAAGGAGAAGGAGTTCAAATTCCCTTTCCTTTACAAGGAAGGAAGGATTAAGGGTGAGGTTAATTCAAATCTAATTTATTCCTCAGAACCTTTAATATGATTTATAAAAGCCTCAGTAACTTTTTCAATGGATAGATAAGGATCTTTATGATTAATTCCATCAACCAAAACCACACTTGCTTCAACTGTAAGTACTGAAGCACCTTTTTTAACATCCCAGATATCGTAAACAATTGAAGTTTGGGTAGTGTTTTTTGTAGAATTTTTATTTTCCATTGACCTATTTGGATTCGGTCTTGCATCTTTTATTCCTGGTGGCAATGGATAAGGATCAATATTTTGTGTTTTTGTTGTAATCTCATTCCCAATAGTAACTGATTGAATTATTAACAGATAATCAGATTTAGAGACCTTTAATAATTGCTCGCCTTCACCCTTAATTATTTTTATTCCTCTAAAGAAATCAGGAGCCTTTCTGTTTTCGATTTTAATATCAGAATTATTTGTTACATCTGCCAATTTTTCTTTTGCCTTATTTAGAACAACTTTGATGAATTCTGTTTCTGAGATTTTTGGATATTTATAACCTGGAAATGAAACAATGTAAGGTGAGTAAACTGAAACCTTACTGATCAAAAAATCATTAGAGTTAAAAGTTGAGTTGTGTAAAAGTTCATCAATTATAACTTTGCCGGATCCGCCACAACCATATAAAAATAAAATTGTGAGCGTAATAATTCTATAGAATTTCATTCTAATCCCCTTCTAAAATTATTCAATTATTTACTTATTCTTTATATAGATCAACTTAAATCGTCCTTTAGGGTTATCACGGTTTTCAATTTCAAATTTATTAATTGATTTTATCAACGGTGTCAATTTTTGGAAACCATAATTTCTGGAATCAAAATTTGGTTGTTTTTTTTGTAGAAGATTACCCACATCTCCGAGAAAAGCCCATCCATCATCATCTGCTAAATCAGAAATAGTAGATGAAATTAGTTTAATAACTTTTGGAGTTATTTTATCAACTTCGTTTTTTACTGCAGGTTTATTTTTGGCAATTTCAGATTCACTTTCCTCAGAGTTAAGGATTTCGATATAAATAAATTTATCACAGGCCACAATAAATGGTACAGGTGTTTTCTTTTCCCCAATCCCAATAACTTTCATACCAGCTTCACGCAGCCTTGTAGCTAAACGAGTAAAATCACTATCACTCGAAACTAAACAAAAACCATCAACCTTTTGCGAATACAGAATATCCATAGCATCTATAATCATTGCAGAATCAGTCGAATTTTTTCCGGCTGTATATCCATATTGTTGGATCGGTGTTATCGCATTTTCCAAAAGAACATTCTTCCACTTTGACAAGCTTGGTTTTGTCCAATCACCATAAATTCTTTTTATAGTAGGATTGCCATACTTAGCAATTTCTTCCATCATCTCCTTAACATTTGCCGAAGGTATATTGTCACCATCTACTAACACTGCAAGTTTTAAATCCATAACATTCTCCTATCACTCTTTTTTCTACAAGATAATAACATATTTTGAAAATAATTATATTACATCAAAAATATTAAAACACTGAAATAGGAACTGATTATTTTTTTAGAAGTCTCTAATAAATGAGACGATAAATAATTTATTAACTAAAAACAGAATCTTTTAACTTACTGATTAAACTCCAAAAAATGATTCTCACTCAATGAAGGAAAAGGTTTGCAGGATAGTGTATCTCTCATTCCATTTTCATAAAGTGATTTACCGCGGAATGCGATCATCGCAGCATTATCACCACAAAATTGTAAATCCGGAATAACAATTGATTTACCAAATTCATTGGCCAATTGTATCACTTCAGATTTTAGATAGGAGTTTGCAGCAACGCCGCCAACAACAGAAATGCATTTGACATCGTATAATTCTAAAGCACGTTTAACATTTCTTGTTAAAGCTTTAACCGCTGCTGATTGAAAACAAGCAGCAATATCATTTTTATTCTGAAATGATAATTTATCAACTCCACCCTGTGATTGCACATAACGAAGCACAGCTGTTTTTAATCCGCTGAAAGAAAAATTTAATTTTTGTTTTAAATCGGAAACAGGAAAATCAATTCTGTTTCCATCACCTTGATTAGCTGCGATTTGAATTTTAGGTCCGCCCGGATAACCCAACCCCAAAAGCTTTGCAACTTTATCAAACGCTTCACCTGACGCATCATCAACCGTACTGCCAAGTTTATAAATTTCTGTAAAACCTTTCACAAGGAGCAGAAGTGTATGTCCTCCGGAAACAACTAAACTTAAAAATGGAAATTCAGGTTTTTGCGGCATCAAGAAACCTGAAAAGATATGACCTTCAATATGGTTAACACCAATAAATGGTTTGTTTAATCCGAAGGCTAAACCTTTTGCATAGGTTAATCCAACAAGTAATGCCCCAATTAAACCTGGACCAGCCGTTGCCGAGATAAGATCAACATCCTTTAATTCTATGCTAGATTTTTCTAATGCAGACTTTACAAGCGGATTTACTATTTGAAGATGTGCGCGGCTTGATAACTCAGGAACAACACCTCCATAGTTTTTATGAAAATCCTGCGATGCAATTAAGTTAGAGGTTAACTCATCATTCTTTATTACCGCAACAGAAGTTTCATCACAAGAACTTTCAATTCCTAATACAATCATCTTCTTCCAAAAGTTAAAAAGCTTTTTACGATATGCCATGCCATCGAAGGGTTTTCCTTTAATCGTCTAACGGAATATGCATACCAATCTTTACCATAAGGAACATAGATTCTAATTTTATATCCGTCACTATTAATTTTGTCTCTTAAATCTTCACGCACACCAAGAAGCATTTGAAATTCAAATTTATCTTTTGCAATATTTTGTTTTTTAATACGAGTATAAGCGGCATCGATCAATGGTTTATCGTGTGTCGCAATTCCAACATAATTACCATCCTTAAACATTTGATCAAGAAGTTTTAAGTAATTATCGCGAACTTCTTGCTTGTCTTTGTATGCAATTGCTGCAGGCTCAACGTAGATACCTTTACACAATCGGTAGTTAGTCCCGATTTTATTAAGAGAAACTACATCGTCAAAAGAACGCCTCATATAAGATTGGATAACTACACCTACATTTTTATAATCAGTATAAATTCTTTTGTAAAGATTAAAAGTTTTATCTGTAAACGGAGAGTCTTCCATATCAATGCGAACAAAGTTTTTATACTCAGCTGCTTTTTTTACAAGCTCGAGTATTTGCTCGTAAGCAAACTGTTCATCAATTGCTAAGCCCATTTGAGTTGGTTTGATTGAAAGATTAGCATTCAATTTATTTTTTTTGATAGCTTCTAAAACGTCTAGTGCTTCGTTTTTACAATTGATTGCTTCGCTTTTATTTGCAACAGATTCACCAAGAACATCCATTGTTGCATAAATTCCTTTTTCATTAAGTTTTTTTACGAAGTCAACTGCTTCTTGAAGTGTTTCACCCGCGATATATTTTTTAGAAAAGAATCCAACTACTGGTTTGGGCATTAATTGAACAATACGAACGATAAGATTATTGAAAGCGTCC
Organism: Ignavibacteriales bacterium; assembly: GCA_016709765.1. Classification (NCBI taxonomy): domain Bacteria; kingdom Pseudomonadati; phylum Ignavibacteriota; class Ignavibacteria; order Ignavibacteriales; species Ignavibacteriales bacterium. Next base: position 34,627 of record JADJMD010000009.1, on the reverse strand, counting down.
ACAACAAACTCCTATAAAATTGCTTTTCAAATTTAGTGTTTTTTATTGATGGAATAAAAATATTGTGAAAGTATTGCGAATGAGTTTTCGAACGAAGCAATCTATTTTAATATCTGATATGAGAATCATTACAGTAGATATTTTGTCTTGTCACTCTTTAAAAAACGGAAATCCACATTATATACAGATAGATTCCCGCTTTCTCCCAAAGGGATGCCTACGGCAGTGGGAATGACATCAAGAGGCGATATTATTTTATTCCCATGGTAATAAGCAGCAAATTAAATTTCATTTTCAAATCTTTAATACTACCATCATTTGAAAAAATAAAATCAGCTCGTTTCTTTTTTTCGTCTTCTAAGATTTGATTTAATTCCCTGTTTACAAAATCTCCTTCAGTAAATCCGGAAGCAATTTTTCTTGCAAGCCTTAAATCTCTTTGAGCAGTAATTAATACTACATAATCAAACATCGCCTCCATATCAGCTTCATAAATTAATGCAGCCTCAACAAAAACAACTTTATTGGATTTTAACAATTCAGAAAAAGATTTTTCTATGGATTTTATTACCCGCGGATGCAGAATCGATTCTAACTTTTGCAGTTTTACTGGATTACAAAATATTTCATTTGCTAAAAAACTTTTATTTGGTTTACCATCTTTAAATGATTTATCACCAAATTCTTTACTAACTAAACTTTTAACTTTTTCATCAGCTTCTAAAATACTCTTGGATATATCATCTGCACGTAAAACATTAAAACCAGCTTCTTCAACAAAATTAGTAAATGTGCTTTTCCCTGATCCGATATTTCCTGTTATTGCAATTTTCATTGTTGCTTATCCTTAAAAAAAGAAAGGGCTAAAAGCCCTTTCCAAATTTTTATTTTGCGTAACCTATTTTTCTAACTTCACGAATAACAACAACTTTTATCTGACCTGGATAATCCATTTCCTCTTCAATCTTTTGTGCTATTTCTCTGGCTAATCTATCAGCTGCAGCATCATCTATCTTATCATGTTCAACAACAACTCTTACTTCTCTGCCAGCCTGTATAGCATAAGTTTTTGCAACACCCTCAAATGATTTAGCAAGTAGTTCAAGATTCTCTAATCGTTTAACATAACTTTCTAGTGGTTCACGTCTTGCGCCCGGTCTTGCGCCGCTTATTGCATCTGCGGATTGAACAAGTGCTGCAATGGGATGTTCCATTTCGATATCTTCATGGTGAGACCCAACAGCATTAACAACAATAGGATGTTCTTTAAATCTTTTGGTCAAATCATATCCAAGCAAGGCATGGGGGCCTTCAATACTTTTATCAACGGTCTTACCAACGTCATGCAGCAAACCGGATCTTTTAGCCATTACAGGATCAAGTCCTAATTCAGATGCCATTATTCCTGTTAAGTAAGCAACTTCAACACTGTGTTGTAAGAGATTTTGTCCATAGCTTGATCGATATTTCATTTTACCAATGTGCTTAATTAATTCCGCATGCATATTGTGCAATCCAAGCTGCAAAATTGTATTCTCACCTTCTCGTTGGATTTCCTCTTCGAGTTCCTGAGTAACTTTTTCTACAACTTCTTCTATTCTTGCCGGATGAATTCTTCCATCAGAAATTAATCTTTCTAAAGATATTCGTGCAATTTCTCTTCTGAACTGATCGAATGAAGAAAGGATAACTGCCTCAGGTGTATCATCTACTATAACATCAACACCGGTTGCTGATTCAAATGCACGAATGTTACGTCCTTCTTTACCAATTATTCTACCTTTCATTTCATCATTTTGAATCTGTACAACTGAAACTGTTGTTTCAATAGAATAATCAGCCGCTGTTCTCTGGATAGCCTGTACAATTATTTTTTGGGCTTCTTTTTTAGCATCTATCTTAGCGTGATCGTGAATTTCTTTTATGGTTTGTGAGGCATCTATCTTGGCCTGATTAATCATATTTTCGGCAAGCATCTTTTTAGCTTCTTCAGAAGTTAAACCCGATATTTTTTCAAGTTTATCATTCTGTTGTATTTCAAGATTTTTAATCTCAACAGATTTTTCATCAAGATTTACTTTTAAATCTTGCAATTGTTTTTCGAGTTTTCTTAACTCTTTTTCTTTTTGAAGAACCAGATCAAATTTCTTTTCGCTGTTTTCTTCTCTTTGTTGAATTTGTTTTTCTAGGTTAGAAAGTTTTTGTTTTTTCTGATTTACCTCTGTATCAAACTCTATTTTCTTTTTATACCACTCATCTTTAACTTCAAGAAGCTTTTCTCTTTTAGTATTTGCTGCCTCTTTTTTAGCATCCTGAATTATTGTTTCTGCTTTTTCTGTTGCAGCGCTAATGCTATTTTTTCCAAACTTAGAATTAAAAAACCATCCTAGCCAGACAAAGAACGGTACAAGAACAGCCACTATTGGTATTATTATAATCAAATCCATATTTCCTCCGTACTGTATATTATTAAATACCGACACTGCCGCGGCTAATAGGAAAAACCCTATTTATGCACGGTGGGAACGCGCTCGAAAGCTTTTTACTTCCACTGTTCCGACAAGTCGGAAACTCAAACTAGTTGAGTTGAGGCCTGTAATACGCGCCGAAGATCACACTCCCTATTAATTGAACTGTTAGTTTTTCATTAAAAAACGGCAGTGCGGTAAACGTTAAGATGGGTCAGATAATTCAGGTTCTTTAAGCAGAAGCTTTATTCTCTTTATTTTATCAGTGGCTTGTATTAGAAACTCACGGTTTTTATTTTTTTCAATAAATAAATCGTAGGCAATATTTAAACAAGCAATTATAGCAATAGTTTGAGCCGGTTGATCGGGCAACTCATCTTTAGTCTCTTCCATAACTTTATTAACATAAATGGCAAGCTCTTTTGCTATTTCTTCATTTTCTACTAGTAGAGAATACTCTTTATCAAAGATTTTTATTTTTAGCTTCTTTTTATCAGTCATTGAATTATCTACACCATCAAACAATCATTTTATTATTAAGAACTATTTTTATGAACTTAAGTGAAAATCAATTTTAGAAATTATATCCTGTAACTTTAACTTTAAATTTTCCTTCTCCTTGGTATTTAATGTATTGAATATATTACCCTCTTCATCTTGTTTTGACAACAAAATTTCTTGTTCTAACTCAATAATCTTTTTTTGCAAAATGGAATTATCCTGTCGCAGTTTTGCAACTTGTATTTCTAATTCAGTTTTTCTTTCTTCAGTATCTTTAAGTTTGTTGCCAATTGTGGCAATTTCAGATTCAATCCCTGAAAGATCCTGAATAATTGAGTCATATTTTGCTAAATCAACCAATTATTATCCTCTTAATTGAGCGTTAAACTCTTTGGTTATGAGTGCAATTAAATTGTTAAAATCTTTTTCAACTTCATCTTCTTTAAGAGTTCTTTTTACATCATAATATTCAAGAGAAAACGCTAAACTTTTCTTATCTGCTCCCATAGAATCACTTTCAAAAACATCAAACAAAGAAACTTCTTTAAGAAGTTGAGAACTTTTCCTTTTTATAAAATCTTTTACATCAAGATATTTAACTGATTTATCCAAAATAAAAGCAAAATCTCTAATTATTTTAGGATATTTTAATGGATCAGTATAAGTTTTTGGATTTGATTGAATCGCTTTTAAAGCCGATAAATCAAACTCAAAACAATAAACATCCTGACTGATATCAAATTGTTTAAGAACGTCACTATTTACTTTTCCGCCTCTTCCTATCTCAACATCTTTAAAGCTTTTTGTTAAGTGATAGGCGTAATTAACATTTACGGTCGAATAATATGAATCAATTAAAACATTGTCAAGGGATATTTTACTTAAAAACGAATCAACTAAACTTTTTAAATGATAGAAATCTGATGCTTTTTCCTCAATATTCCACCCCTTAATCATTTCATTTCCACTTACAACAAACAAAAGATTTTGTGTTTCTTTAAAATCAGAAAACGATTTTATATCGCCCTCATTTATTCTATTAAAAGAATTACCTAATTCAAATAGCTTTAAATCTTTTACACCTTGTTTTATATTCTTAGATACCGTTATTAATGCTCCAGATAATAAAGATGTTCTTAAACATTCCATATCAGCACTAAGTGGATTGGAAATATGAACCGGATTACCTGTAAGCTTAGCCTGGTTTTCTGATTGAAGTGGATTATTAATCATCTCAAAAAATCCGAGTGCTGTTGCTGCTTGTCTTATCTTTTCATCAATTTCTGTTTCATCTGTCTTCTTTTCGAGTGTGATATTTATTTTAGAAACCGTCGGAATATTATCGTACCCGTTTATTCTTGCAATCTCTTCGATCAGATCTATTTCACGCTCAATATCTGGTCGGAATGTTGGAACAGAGACTAATAATTTGTCTTCATCTAATACTCTAATTGCTAATCCTAATCTTGAAAGAATATTTTTTATTTTTTCCGAAGGAACAACGTAGCCTAAAATTCTTGTTGTACGAGAAAATCTTAACTCAATTTCTTTTGGAAAAATTACATTTGGATAAACATCAAGAATTCCTTTTGCAATTTTCCCATCCGCTAATTCTGAAACTAATTGTGCACATCGTTCAGCAGCATATTTGGTAATATTTGGGTCAGTTCCTCTTTCAAAACGATAAGACGCATCGGTACTTAATCCTAAAGTTTTTGAAGTTTTTCTTATGCTTGATGGATTGAAGTAAGCGCTTTCAATTAAAATATTTTTTGTTGATTGGGTGATTTCAGAATTTTCACCACCCATTACTCCGGCAATTGCAACTTCATTTTTACCATCGCAAATCATTAAAGTATTTTGTGGTAGTTTTCTTTCTTTAGAATCGAGCGTTGTAAAAGCTGTTTCAGAACCAGTGCTTTTTACAACAATTTTTTTACTATTCAATTTATCAAGGTCAAATGCGTGCAGCGGTTGGCCACATTCGTGTAATACTAAATTCGTAATATCAACAATATTATTGCGTGGACGCAATCCAATTTTTTCTAATCGATCTTTTAACCACTTTGGTGATTCGTTAATCTGAACGTCTTTAACAATTTTTGCGATGTATCGGGGACAGTTAATATTATCTTCAATCACCACAGAGGCTAATTTTTTAATATCTTCTTCTGTTTCATTTAGTTTGATTTCGGGAATATTTAAAGCTCTATCAAATAAAGCTGCTAGATCACGAGCAACTCCTATATGCGATAATGCATCAGGACGATTTGGAGTGATTGCAATTTCCAAAATTACATCGTTAAGATTTAGGGCTTCGGATATTGATTTCCCTGCCTCAAGCGATTCATCTAAAACCATAATTCCATCGTGGTTATCACTTAATAACAATTCATCTTCAGCGCAAATCATTCCATTTGATTCCGTACCACGAATCTTAGCTTTTTTTATTTCAAAATTTCCATTAGGGATAATTGTTCCTATTGGAGCAAAAACTACTTTTTGTCCTGCAGCAACATTTGGAGCACCACAAATAACTTGCAAATCTGCGGCACCATCAAAGACTTTACATATTGAAAGTTTATCAGCATTTGGATGTTTTTCAGATTCTTTAACTAACCCAACAACAAAATTTTTATAAAGTTTTTTTTGATTTATAACATCTTCAACTTCTAAACCAGACATTGTTAGTTTTTCAACAATTTCTTCAGTGCTGATACCATTTAAATCAACAAATTCTGTTATCCAACTAAGTGAGATTTTCATTATTTTTTTTCCACATTAAAACTGTTTTAAGAATCTCAAATCATTATCAAAGAAAATTCTTATATCTGTTATGCCATATTTTAGTAAAGCGATTCTTTCTATACCCATACCAAAAGCGTAGCCTGTATATTTTTCTGAATCATAATTAACAAATTTAAAAACATTTGGGTCAACCATTCCGCAGCCAAGAATTTCTAACCAACCGGAGTTTTTACAAATCTTGCAACCTTTGCCATTGCAGAGATAGCAAGTAATGTCCATTTCAGCACTGGGCTCTGTAAACGGAAAGAAACTTGGGCGAAATCTGTATTTCAAATCCGATCCATAAAACTGCTTAGCAAATGAAACTAATGTTCCTTTCAGTTCTGCAAATGTTACATCAGTATCAACATAAATTCCATCAACCTGGTGAAACATACAATAACTTCTTGCACTAACAGCTTCATTTCTATAAACACGACCAGGCATAATTGCTCTAACAGGCGGAGCTTGTTTTTCCATAATTCGGATTTGCACCGGAGTTGTGTGTGTGCGAAGTAAAAAATCCTTACTAACAAAAAAAGTGTCCTGCATATCGCGTGCAGGATGATCAGCAGGAAAATTTAATGTTTCAAAATTATAATAATCAGATTCCAGCTCAGGTCCATTTGCAACTGAAAATCCCAAACCCTTAAAGATTGATTTTATTTCATCGAGCGTTTGAGTAAGAATATGTTTGCTTCCAACAATATATTCATTGCCGGGCAAAGTTAGATCGATTTGATTTTCTTTACCTGATTGAGTAGAGGAAATTCTTTCTTTAACTTCTTCAAAGTACGATGAAACTTCGTTACGAAGAAGATTTAATTTTTTACCCAGTATTGGTTTTTCTTCTTTAACAACATCTTTTAAATCTTCAAAAAGTTGTGATACAAGCCCGTTTCTACTAAAATATTTCAGTCTTATTTCTTCAACATCTTTTAATGAAGAAACAGATTTTATATCTGTGTAAAAACTTTCTTTTATTTCAGATATGTTTTTGTCCAGCATAGATATTCTTTAAATAAAAAATACCCTCGCAGGATAAAAATATTCGATAAATCCTAAGAGGGTATAAAATTAGTTGATAGAAAATTTAACTACTTCAGTAAAAGCTGTTGGATTTTCAGCAGCTAAACTAGCAAGAACTTTTCTGTTGATGTCAACACCTTTTTTATTTAGTGCATCAATCAATCTGGAATAAGTTGTACCATTCATTCTTGCAGCAGCATTAATTCTAACAATCCAAAGTGATCTGTAAACTCTTTTTTTAAGTTTTCTATCTCTATAAGCGTGTCCTAAACCTTTATCAATAGCATTTTTTGCTGCGGTAAGCACGTTTCCTTGATTACCCCAATAACCTTTAGCAAGTTTTAATCTATTTCTTCTTCTTCTATGCGAAGCAACTTTATTTTTTGATCTTGGCATTTTTTATCCTTTTAAATTATTGTACCATTATCCGTACACGTTTTTGTTCGGCATCACTAACTAATGTGCCTTTTCTCAAGCTTCTTTTGCGCTTTGTAGTTTTAGAAGTAAGGATATGGCTTTTATAAGCTTTCTTCCTTTTAAAACTTCCGGATGCGGTCTTCTTAAATGTTTTAGAAGCACCACGATTACTTTTCATTTTTGGCATGATATTCCTACTTATTTGTTTTCTTTATTTTCTTCGATTGCGGAACTAATATGGTTGCCATATTTCGTCCTTCCAATTTTATTGGAGATTCAACTTTTGCTATATCTTCCAATTTTTCAATAAACCTTTTTAGTAATTCTTCACCTTGATCTGTATATGCCATCTCACGACCCTTAAACATAACGCTCACTTTAACTTTATTTCCTTCTTCAAGAAAATTTATTGTGTGCTTTACTTTAAAATCAAAATCGTGAACATCAGTATTAGGATGCATTCTAATTTCTTTGAGAATAGAAACAACCTGATTTTTTTTCTGAATCTTATCTCGTTTTTGTTGTTCGTATTTGAACTTGCCAAAATCGATAATCTTACAAACAGGAGGTTCTGCTTGCGGGGCTATTTCAACAAGATCTTGTCCCCTTTCTTCAGATAATCTAATTGCATCTTTAACAGTGTAAACACCTAATTGAGCACCATCAACATCAATTACTCTAACTTTAGCAGCCCTAATCTCTTCATTTATGCGAACAGTTTGTTTACCAGCGATGCGAAACCTCTCTTATTATGATTAAACTTTGTTTTTAATTTCTGATGCAATTTTATCAATAAATTCTGATAAAGCCAAAGAGCCTTTATCACCTTCTTTGTGTTTTCTTACAGAAACAGCATTTACTTCTTTTTCCTTTTCGCCAACAATCAACATGTAAGAAACTTTACGCATTTCCCAATCACGAATTTTATAACCTATCTTTTCATTTCTTTCATCAACTTCATACCTAATTCCAGCTTTTCTTAACTCTTTAGCAACAGAATTAGCATAATCAATATAATTTTGTGAAACAGGAACGATAGCTACCTGAATTGGGGCTAACCATAAGGGAAATTCACCAGCATAATGCTCAATCAAAATTCCAAAAAATCGCTCGATTGAACCCAATAAAGCACGATGCACCATAAATGGTCTATGTTCTTTTCCATCTTCACCAATATAAGTCATCTCAAAACGTTCCGGTAGATTAAAATCAAACTGGATGGTACTCAATTGCCATTCGCGTCCTAATGCATCTTTAATTTTAATATCGATTTTAGGTCCATAAAATGCCCCGCCGCCTTCATCAACTTCATAAGATAAATTTTCTTTTTCTAAGGCTTTCTTTAATGAATCTTCAGCTTTATGCCATAATTCAACTTCTCCAACAGATTTTTCTGGTTTAGTTGAGAGATAATAATTCATTACCGTAAAACCGAATGTACCAAGAACATATTTAGCAAATCTTATAACTTCTATAATCTCAGATTCTATTTGATCATCGGTACAGAATATATGAGCATCATCTTGTGTAAATCCTCTTACACGTAGTAAACCATGAAGTGCTCCGCTTTTTCATAACGATAAACAGTACCTAATTCAGCCCATCGTAATGGAAGATCTCGATAACTTCTTAAATGAGTTTTATAGATCATAATATGAAATGGACAGTTCATCGGTTTGATGTAGTAATCCTGATCATCTACTTTCATTCCAGTATACATACTATCTTTATAAAAGCCTAAATGTCCGCTAGTTTCCCACAACCAGCTTTTTCCCATATGCGGCGAATATAATAACTCGTATCCATTTTCTAAATGAGCTTTACGCCAAAAGTCTTCAACTTCTAATCTTATTCTTGCACCTTTTGGATGCCAATAAATAAGACCTGCACCGGCTTCTTCATGAACGCTAAATAGATCCAAGGATTTGCCAAGTTTACGATGATCTCTTTTCTTAGCCTCTTCAAGCATAAAAAGATATTCATCAAGCATTTTCTTTTTAGGAAAAGTTATACCGTAAATTCTTTGAAGCTGTTTATTTTTTTCATCTCCGCGCCAGTATGAGCCTGAAATGTTGAGCAACTTAACAAATTTTATTTTACCAGAATTTGGTAAGTGAGGCCCACGGCAAAGGTCAGTAAACGAACCTTCTTTATAAATACTTATCTTTTCTTTTGTCTCATCCAATTCAGAAAGAAGCTCAACTTTATATTGATCTCCTTTTTTCTTGAAAAATTCAATCGCTTCCTTTTGTGATAATTCTTCCCTTTCAAACCTGGTATCGGTTTTTGAGAGTTCAATCATTTTATCTTCAATCAGCTTTAAATGATCTTCTGAAAGCTGAGTATTTATATCAATATCATAATAAAATCCAGCATCTATTGCAGGACCAACACCAAACTTTGCTTCCGGAAAAATATCCTGCACTGCATGGGCCATCAAATGTGATGATGAGTGCCAATAAACTTCTTTTCCTTCAGTATCATCAAATGTTAAAAATTTAACAGTTCCATCTTCTGTAATCCCTTTATGTAAGTCTTTAACAGCATCATTAAATTTAACGGCTAAAACTTCATCAGCTAAACGAGAAGAAATTGATTGAGCAATCTGATAACCGGTTGCTCCGTTATCAAACTCTTTTACTGCTCCATCAGGAAATGTAATTTTAATTTTACTCATAATAACTTTTAATAAAAAAAATCGGAGAAAACTCCGAAGTTTGATTCGATTCGTATGCTCTAAAGGAGTCTTCCGAAGGAATCACAATGGGAGATCCTATTAATTTCTTTAAAGCAGAAAACCAAAATCATTTTAATGTGGGCTCTAAAGGAGTCGAACCTTTGACCTTCTGCACGTCAAGCAGACGCTCTAACCAACTGAGCTAAGAGCCCAGTACTAAAACAATATTTCCTAACATCAATCCCAAAATTTAATTTGGGATTGTAGGCTAAGACTATTAAAGTACCGAGAGCCGGAGTCGAACCGGCACGTCCCAAACGGAACACAGGATTTTAAGTCCTGTGCGTCTACCAATTCCGCCATCCCGGCATAATTCAAAGTAAGAACGAAACTATTAGTTGAATTCTTCTAAAATTAGCGTGTAAAAATAGAGAAAATGATATTTTATTGCAACAAGCTGGTAATAACTTTTTTTCTATACTTTTAACACACAATAAAGAATGATTAACTTTAAATAAATCTGTTATTTCTCACAACTAAGAAATAAATTTTTCTATTGTATTATTTAAGAATTGATTAACAATTGTCAAATTGATCTATTAACACTAAACTCAATTTCTATAAAATAATTGATGATGGCATCAACTTTGCCAAAGTGATGCGATCTCATTTTTTTTCATATTAACTAACAATTAAGATTAAATACAATGAACATTTCGCACATAGAACATATTGGTATTGCAGTTAAAAATATAGATGAAGCAATTAAGTATTATGAAAATGTACTTGGCTTAAAATGTTATGCGGTAGAAGAAGTTGCTGATCAGAAAGTTAAAACTGCATTTTTTATGGTTGGGCAAACCAAAATTGAACTACTTGAGTCTACTTCCCCTGAAGGACCAATCGGAAAGTTTATAGAAAAGAAAGGGGAAGGAATTCATCACCTTGCTTTTGCAGTGAAAGGATTGCAAAACTCCCTAGATGAAGCTAAATCAAAAAACATTTTATTGATTGATGAAAAAGAAAGAAAAGGTGCAGAAGGATTGAACATCGCGTTCCTTCATCCAAAATCAACGTTTGGTGTTTTAACTGAACTGTGTGAAAAACCAGAGTAAATGATTAACAATTATCTCGGATTAACTGAAAGTCATCCTGAATATATTTCAGGATCTGCATCTATTTTAGAAGATCAAATATGACTTAGAGATGCTGATACATGTTCAGCATAACAACAAAAAAATAAAATACAGGTAAACACAATGGCAATGGAAGATAAAATAAAAGAATTGATGGCGCTTCGTCAGCAAGCTAAACTTGGCGGCGGAGAAAAGCGTATCGAATCCCAACATAAAAAAGGCAAACTTACCGCTAGAGAAAGACTAGAACTTTTACTTGATGAGGGTAGCTTTGAAGAATTTGATATGTTTGTTTGCCATCGCAGTATTGATTTTGGGCTGGATAAAGAATCTTACTTATCTGATGGAGTTGTTACTGGTTACGGAACCATCGATGGAAGATTAGTATATGTGTTCTCACAGGACTTTACTGTTTTTGGCGGATCATTATCCGAAATGTTCGCTCAAAAAATATGTAAGGTTATGGATAAAGCACTTAAAGTTGGAGCCCCTGTAATTGGAATAAACGACAGCGGTGGTGCTAGAATTCAAGAAGGTGTAAAATCACTTGGTGGATATGCAGATATTTTTCAGAGAAATATTTTAGCTTCAGGAGTTATACCACAAATATCAGCGATCTTTGGTCCGTGTGCCGGTGGTGCTGTTTATTCCCCTGCTTTAACAGACTTTATTGTTATGAATAAAAGTGCAAGCTATATGTTTGTAACCGGTCCAAAAGTTGTAAAAACTGTAACCGGAGAAACAGTAACAGAAGAGGAATTAGGCGGAGCGATGGTTCATCACCTCAAAATCAGGTGTTGCGCATATGGTGTCTGATGATGAAGAAGAAGGAATCTCATTAATCAGAAAACTATTAAGTTATCTTCCGCAAAATAATTTAGAAGATCCACCTATTTTACCATGTGATGATCCGATTGACAGATTAGAAGATGCACTTAATTCAGTTATACCAGAAGCTACTAACAAACCTTATGATGTAATTGATGTAATAAATTTAGTTGTAGATCAACATGAGTTTTTGGAAATCCAAAGACACTATGCACCAAACATTGTAACTGGTTTTGCAAGATTTAATGGAATGCCTGTAGGTATAGTTGCAAATCAACCTAATTATCTTGCTGGTGTTTTAGATATAAATTCCTCACGTAAAGCTGCACGATTTGTAAGATTTTGCGATGCTTTTAATATTCCTATTGTAACTTTTGTTGATGTACCTGGATTTTTACCCGGAACTACGCAAGAGTACGGCGGAATAATAATTCATGGTGCAAAACTGTTATTTGCATATGGAGAAGCTACTGTTCCAAAGGTAACTGTAATCCTTCGTAAAGCATACGGCGGCGCTTACGATGTAATGAGTTCAAAACATTTACGCGGTGATATTAACTACGCCTGGCCGGGTGCCGAGATTGCTGTTATGGGTCCAAAAGGTGCTATTGAAGTTCTTCATCAAAAAGATTTACAATTGATTACTAATCCGGAAGAAAGAATAAATTTTGTAAAAGAACGCGAAGATGATTACCGTAAGAAATTTGCAACACCTTATGTGGCTGCAAAGTATGGTTATATCGATGATGTTATCGAACCAAGAAATACAAGATTCAGAGTAATTCGTGCGTTGCAGTCACTTGCAACAAAAAAGGATGTAAATCCGCCTAAAAAACATTCTAATCTACCATTATAAAGAAAGGTTAAAAAAGTTTTTTAGGATTAATACAACAAATTACAATTGATACAACTAATGTTACTATAAATAAAAACTCTCATCTGTTTCAACAGATTGATCCCTGGGGAATAGGAATGACAGTTATTGGATATGTAGTAGTTTTTGTAGCCCTGCTTTTCTTATATATTATCTTTTCAAATCTTACAAAAGTATTAAATATTAATGTTAAAAGATTATTAAGACGTGAGGGTAAAATAGAAATAAGTAAAGAAGATTTGGAAATTTCAGGTGAAGTTAATGCTGCAATTGCAATGGCAATTCATCTTTACTACGCAGAAGTGCATGATAAAGAAAATACGGTTCTAACTATTGATAAAGTATCAAAAACTTACTCACCGTGGAGTTCTAAAATTTACGGATTAAGACAACATCCCAGACTATAGAGGTAAAAAAATGAAAAAGTTTAAATTTACTATACAAGGTAACAAGTACGATGTTCATATTGTTAACGTTGAAGATAATGTTGCAGAAGTTGAAGTCAATGGAGCAGTTTACAATGTTGAAGTTGATAAAATAATTTCACAAAGCAAAACCCCAAAACTTGTTAGATCTCATGCAGTTCCTTCAACAGAATCTCGTAAAACTGAACAAAGAACCAGTGCACCAGCATCTCCCAAAGGAGCAGGTTTTATTAAATCTCCGCTTCCGGGTGTAATTCTTCAGGTTTATGTAAAAGAGGGTGATAATGTAAAGGTCGGAACAAAACTACTTATGCTGGAAGCTATGAAAATGGAAAACAATATCAATGCAGATAAAGAAGGTGTTGTTAAATCCATTAAATTTAAAACCGGTGATTCTGTGCTTGAAGGTGATGTACTTATCGAAATTGGAGCCTGATTATGGAACAGTTTTTTTCAATTTATGGCAAATGGTTTCAATCAGTTTTTTAGATACACTGCTTTTCCCAATTTCACAGTCGGTCATATAGTAATGTTAACCGTAGGACTCATTTTTATTTATCTTGCAATCGCAAAAGAATACGAGCCGCTTTTATTAGTACCTATAGGTTTTGGAATACTCGTTGGGAACATACCTTATCTACAAGGGGCAAATCTTCAAATCGGTATTTACGAACCCGGAAGTGTTATGGGTTATTTATACTTTGGTGTGCTCAAAGGTATTTATCCGCCATTAATATTTTTAGGAATTGGCGCGATGACAGATTTTTCTGCATTGCTTTCGAATCCTAAATTAATGCTGCTGGGCGCGGCTGCGCAAGTTGGTATTTTTGGGGCCTATATGATTGCACTTTTTTTAGATTTTCTTCCACAACAAGCCGCAGCAATTGGTATAATTGGCGGAGCAGATGGACCGACTGCAATTTTTCTTTCATCTAAATTAGCACCAGAATTAGTTGGAGCAATCGCAATATCAGCATATTCATATATGGCACTTGTACCTGTAATCCAACCGCCGATAATGAGATTATTAACAACAGACAAAGAACGACTAATTAGAATGAAACCACCTCGTGCAGTTTCTAGAACCGAAAAAGTCCTCTTCCCTATCGTCGGCTTAATTCTCACTACTTTAATTGTCCCTAGTGCAATGCCTTTGTTAGGTATGTTGTTTTTTGGAAATCTTTTAAAGGAAAGCGGCGTAACTAAAAGATTAGCTGACACTGCTAAAGGATCCCTGATAGATATTGTAACAATCCTTATTGGTTTAACTGTTGGTGCTTCAACTCAAGCAACAACTTTTTTAACTACTCAATCAGTTGGAATATTTGGATTAGGCGCTTTCTCTTTTATAATAGCCACAACAGGTGGAATTCTCTTCGTGAAGTTTATGAATTTATTCCTTAAAGAAGGCAATAAAATTAATCCTCTAATAGGAAATGCAGGTGTTTCTGCTGTACCCGATAGTGCAAGGGTTTCACAAGTTGTTGGATTAGAGTATGATAAAACAAATCATTTGCTTATGCATGCTATGGCACCAAATGTTGCGGGTGTTATAGGCAGTGCAGTTGCAGCTGGTATTCTGTTAAGTTTCTTTATGGGATAGATGTGAAAAGTTTGAAGTTAGTAGTAGGTAGGATTTCTGTTTTTCCACCTGCTACTAACTATATACAACTTACTTTTTAAAATGATCCTCGTTAAATTTCTTCAACCTAAATTCTAAGTCTTTAAACTGATCTCTTTTTACAAGTGATACACAAGCACGAATTCCTTCTAATCTTTCACTACCTGTAATCGCCAGTGAAATTGCGCTTATACCGTAGTACAAAAGTTCATTCAATAAATCTTCTCCTGTATAACCGGGATACGAAAATGTAAAATAAAAACCATCCGCAATAGGTTCATCTTCATCTTTATCATAAACGATAATAAAGCCGTTATCAATAAAAAGTTTTTTCATAATCTTTGCTTTTTCACCGTACTCTTTTACTTCTTCAACAAAATTAAGTTTACCTTCATTTGCAGCTTTAAATATTGCCGCAAGAGCGTACTGTGCTGAGTGTGATATTCCGGCACTAATTGCATAAATACTTCCATAAATCATTGAGTGTCCGAATTGGTCTTTTGTGTAATATTTTTTTAGGTTGGGATAATTTCTTTCGTACAACTCATCTGAAATTATCATCATACCAACCCTCTGTCCTGCATAACTAAATGCTTTTGAACTTGAAATTGTCAGAATAAAATTATTAGTATAATTTGCAACTGTTGGTTGATAAGGTGGTACACCCGGTTTAGACATATCACGTCTAAAATCCATAGCAAAGTAAGCAAGATCTTCAATGGCAATAACATCATATTTATTACACATATCCCCAATTATCTTTAATTCCTTTTCAGTAAAACAAATCCAGGAAGGATTATTTGGATTTGAGTAAAGCATACAGGAAATATTTCCTTTGCTTAAAATTGATTCCAGTTTATTAAGTAATTTTTCACCTCGATAATTATAAACATCAAATGCTTCCATTTTTTGATTAAGTACCCTTAGTTGTTGGCGATGAACTGGAAAACCGGGATCAATTAGAAGAGTAGTATCTTTTTCAGGATTACATCTGTTCAAAGTCATAAATGCTGCAAAGCTCCCCATCATTGATCCGCAGGTGGGAACACATCCCTCTGGACTAACATCAATATCCATGAAAAGTTTTACAAATTTAGATGTTTCAAATTTAAGAGAATGAACTCCATAAATATCGGGATAGACAGCGGCAACACCATTTTTTAATGCTTCAATTTCAGCTTCAACTCCTACTTTTGTTGGAGGCAACCCGGGAATCCCCATTTCCATCCTTACAAATCTTTCTCCGCTAGCTTTTTCAATTTCATCAACTAGTTTTTTTACCTCACGAATGGATGCTTTGCCGGGACTTTCAAGTTTGCTGTCTTTTACTTTTTGTGTTACAATTTGATAGTCAATCGGTGTGTTTTTATTAAGTAAATTCATAGAATTGCCAATAAAAATTGTTAAATATTCTTTAATCAAAATTAACAAGCAATGATTGTGGAAACAAGTAAAAGTCAAGAAATCAGTTTAGTTATTAACAATAATGATAGTTATATACACAGCATTAAATTATTTACACTTATGAAAAATAAATTAACTAATTATTGTTATTCATTTCTACTCGGTGGAATTATTTTGAATATAATTATTTGATCCTGGAATGAAAGCGTGCACCGCTCAGGTAGCTTAAGTAATACTTTAAAAAAAATCTAAAGTCTCTAATTAATTTTATCCGATCCATACCATTGAAATAAACCTATTTAATATGCGTCACGAATCCACAAATCACACATATCAAAACTAAACAATGAACATTCATGGAAAATAATTATATTTTGATATAAAGCTGAAAACATTTTCAAATAAAATAAGAAATAAAATGCCTACTGCAGTTATCACCGGAGGCTCGGGTTTTTTAGGATCACATCTTTGTGATAAGTTATTAAATGAAGGTATGCAGGTAATATGCATAGATAATTTGTTAACCGGAAGTTTGGATAATATTCAGCACCTTTTTGGTAATTCTAATTTTCATTTTATTAATCATGATGTTACAAATTATATACACGTACCCGGTAAGGTTGATTACATACTTCATTTTGCTTCTCCTGCTAGTCCGATTGATTATCATCAGCTTCCAATACAAACGTTAAAGGTTGGATCATTAGGCACTCATAAAGCATTAGGATTAGCTAAAGAAAAAGGAGCTCGTTTTTTACTTGCTTCTACTTCTGAAGTTTACGGAGATCCATTAATAAATCCTCAAATGGAAGACTATTGGGGTAATGTAAATCCTGTTGGTCCTCGCGGAGTTTATGACGAAGCAAAAAGGTTTGCCGAAGCATTAACTATGGCTTATCAGAGATACCATAAACTAAGTACTCGAATAGTACGAATCTTTAATACATTTGGGCCACGTATGCGCCTCAATGACGGAAGAGCAATTCCTGCTTTTTTTTCTCAAGCCCTGGCTAATGAACCCATTACTGTATTTGGAGATGGAAAACAGACCAGAAGTTTTATATATGTTGATGACGAGATTAATGGTATTTTAACGTTACTATTCTCTGATGAAAATGAGCCGGTTAATATTGGTAACCCTGAAGAGATTACAGTTAAACAGATAGCGGAAGAAATTATTCAAATAACAAATTCAAGCAGCAAAATTATATACAAGGAGCTGCCCGTTGATGACCCTAAAGTAAGGCAGCCGGATATATCTAAGGCAAAGATAAAATTGAACTGGGAACCCGTAATTGATAGAATTGAAGGACTTAGAAGAACGATGGAATATTTTAAGGAAAGATTAAAAATAACGGAATAATTCAATTTAATTGTGTCCGGGTTTTACACCTTACTTTTATCATATTGGTAAAGTTTTACTTCCTGTAGATAATTTTTACAATATCTGTCTAATCTTGAATAATTTATCTGTAAAATGAGATAATAAATCAGTTTTTATTTTGGTTAAATAATTGTAATATTTTAAAATAATTTTTATAAAAGAGGCAAATGAGATCTATTAAAATTTACACTTCGTTTTTTTTCTTACTATTATCCTTCATTTTGGCGCCGGGTTTTAACCTGGTTTATGCACAAGATGAAGAGGAACAAATATTATATTACCAGATGGAACCGCTGGATGACAGTTTGTTTATTCAAATACAGGAGCAGCTTTTTATAGATCCGCCTGATCCTAAGGCTGAGATTGTAGTTGATTTGCGTCAGTCGACTGACCAAACAATTTCTGTAAAAGGAAGTCTATACCCTTTACTTGCACTAAAACCTGAAATACGTGCTAGAATAATAACTTACCCTTTTAAACTTAATTTAGAAGAAACTATTAATTACGGCAGTCTCTTTACCAGAGTTTTGGATAAATTAAGATTTAATAATATTCTTAATCCGCCTACAGTTTTTCAGATTTCTCCTACTTTAGGATATATAAACCCTTATATTCAAATAATGGGCGGCGAAAGATTCGGAATACCGTTAAAGAAAGATATTGGAATTTCTATAGGATTTGGAACTCCATACTCCGGAGCGCTTGAAACTAATTATGCTGAAGTAAATTTTCATATACTTGGCGTTAAAGCAGGTGCTTTTACATCTATAGATGCTATGACCGAACTTAAAAGTTCAAATAATCATAATAACCTGTTTGTAACTAGTGGTCTTCAAGTATCATATACGATTCCTTTCGGTAATTTCTTTGAAATTGGTTACTTAAGTGCCCCGGATGAATTTGACAAATCTTTAATTGATCGGTATACTAAGAATACTGTAAATAAAGGTAATATTATTCTCAACCCCGATAGTTCTATTAAATACCAGCCTTATTTGCTAACAGGCGGTTTTTTAAATTGGGAACTCAGGTATCCTGTTAAATTTATGGGAGCATTAAGGAGCAAGTTTTATGTAGCTGACTTTATTGACGAAATGCACGCTGGATTTATGGGAAGAGAAATGACCCTTGGCGGAAGTGTATTTGATTTGAGAATGGATTATATGTTTAACAGTGCTGTCAGACCTAATCAATTTGTTATTGATATTAGTGTTCAGAAGATATTTGATTACTGGGCGTACAGCACAATATCAATAGGTCCTAGTGCTGTAGTCGGTAGGGTTTCAAGCGGTGGCATAGGTTTAACTTCTATATTTATGAATTTAAGAGTTAAGATTGGTAGTTCGCTTTAATTGAATTTTTAATTTGCTATTTGTCATTCCAAGTGAATAAGAGGAATCTTGTCATTTCTGCCGTAGGCATCCTCAGAGGGAGGCCTTTGGACCTGCAGAAACTTTTTAAAGATCTTTCACATGCTTTCGAGATGACGACATTTTGTATTGTCATTTTGCGTTTATCGGATCGATCGGGAGATCGATCCCTACATTAGAAGACGAATATAAGTCATATTTAGATATGATAATTAGCTACATGTAAATATCCTACAATTGCGTCAACTGAAGAGCCAATAAATTCTAAATACATCCCTTAAAATAAATTCAATTTTTAACTAAAATTTCTTTAATTTTAAATAAATCAAAGAAAAGTCTATTATTTTAATTCATCAAGAGTAAAATATGTCCATCTTAAAAAATATTTTATTAGTATTTATATTCTTAGGTTTTCTTACTGTATTACCCGCGCAGACTTCTCAACAGATACAGCAGAAACTTAATCAGGAAGGCATCTCAACTAAAAAGGATGTTGTTGAAGAACTGAAAAAAAGGAATATGACTGAAGATGATGCACGACGTCTTGCTAAACAATATGGAATGGATTACGACTCCTTTATTGCTACTTATATAATGGGTGGAAGTACAACACCCTTACCTCCGGCAGTTACCAATATTACAAATTCACCTGATAGCTCAACTAAAAATGTTACTAATGTAATCGTAACTTCAGGTGAACAAAACAACCCGCCGGTTGAAGAAATAAAAGTTGATAGATCCCCTGCCCCGACCGAAGGAGGTTTGGAGTATTTTGGTTATAATCTTTTCAAAAATATACCATCTTCATTTGAGCCCTCTGAAATAGGGCCTATCGATCCGGGTTATATAATTGGGCCCGGTGATAATCTTCGTTTATCAATATGGGGTGCAGCAGAACTTCAATATCAATTAACAGTCGATCCGCAAGGAAATATTTTTATTCCAACAGCGGGTCAATTTTTTGTTTCCGGAACTACTTATGAATCCCTGCAGAATAAACTTACGGCGTACCTATCTAAATTTTATGAAGGATTAACATCTGAGCCGCCAACTATATTTCTGGATATATCTCTTAGTAAACTTAAACCGATTAAGATATTTGTTACGGGCGAAATTGGGCAGCCGGGCGGATATAATATAAGCAGTTTTGCAACAGTCTTTAACGCACTTTATTCCGTTGGAGGACCGCTTACCTCCGGAAGTCTTAGAGAAATAAGAGTAATACGTAATAACAAAGTGCTTACTACTGTAGATATTTACGATTACATATTAAAAGGTCAGCTGATTGGTGATGTAAGACTTCAGAATAATGATATGATTTTTATTCCTCCTAGAAAGAAATCAGTTTCAATAACAGGTGAAATATTCAGACCGGCTATTTATGAACTTAAGGAAGGCGAAAACCTGCAAAAGATGATTGAGTTTGCAGGCGGATTAAATGCAACGGCTTATACAGGAAGAGTTCAGATAAATAGAATTATTCCTTTTGAAAAAAGACAAAATACACAGATAGACAGAGAATATATTGATGCGGATATTTCATCTGTAATAAATAAAAGTGCAGACATCCCTTTATATGATAAAGATATTATAACAGTTTTTCCCATACTAAATAAATTGGAAAATTTTGTTACAATTGAAGGCTCTGTTTACAGACCGGGTACATACGAATCAAATACCGTTAAATCGTTAAAAGAGTTGATTAAAAAAGCCGGCGGTGAACTTCCTGAAACCTATTATGGAAAAGTTGACATTATTAGGACAAGACCTGATGAAAGTAATGAATTTATATCTGTGGACTTAGCGCAAGCGCTGCAGGGCGATCCTGATAATAATATTACCCTACAGCCGCGCGACAAAGTAAAAATCTATTCCATTTATGAACTTGTTGACAGAAAAAATGTTTCAATATCAGGGTATGTAAAGCAAAGTGTAACTCTTCCCTATGCCGACAGCCTGACATTATTTGATATGGTATTTAGAGCAGGCGGTTTGCAGGATCCATTTTTTAGAGGCAGAGCTTTTACTTTGAGAGGTGACCTGATAAGAGTTAACCCTGATGGTGTAACAACCAGAATCATCCCATTTGATCTGGAAAAACTTCTACACGATCAATCTTTTAATATGCAGCTGCAGCCCGGTGATAAGATTTATATTTACAGCGCAAGTGTAGAAAAGGTTCTGGATAAATATGTTACAATTGAAGGCGAAGTAAACAATCCCGGTAAATTTCCTTTAAATTCTAATATGACAGTAATGGATCTGATACTGCAGGCGGGCGGATTTAATGAACAATCCTTAAGAAACGAAGTATATGTAAACCGAATTAGACCCGGCGGATATTCCGGTGACAAAATTTCAGAAACATATACCGTTCAATTGCCTCTGTTTTTTACTAAATCATCAGGCGAGCTTGGTGATACATCCAAAACAGATTTTAAATTACAGTATAAAGACATTGTGGTGGTTAGAAAAAATCCAAACTACACGCCCCAAAGAGTTGTTAGGATTATGGGTGAAGTTAATTACCCCGGCACTTATGTGCTTGAAAGAAAATCAGAAAATTTACTGGAATTAGTACGTAAAGCAGGCGGACCAACAACTGAAGCATTCCTTTTCGGCTCTACATTCACGCGTGATGGGAAAAGATTAATGATTGATTTGGAAAAATTATTTGACGGTGAAGATGAGGACCAGGATGTAATTTTAAATAATGCTGATGAAATATTTGTGCCTAGACAACCAAATACTGTTTTTGTAACCGGTGAAGTTAATAACCCCGGCTTATATAAATATATACCTGGTGATAATGTAAAAGATTATATTGATAAAGCCGGCGGCGAGACTGACAGCTCTAATTATATTTTATATACTAAGGCAAACGGCGAAACAAATAAAGTTGGCTTCGGATGGTTTTCCGGTAACCCGACTGCTTATGACGGCTCTGTTATTATTGTTACCAAAGAACCGCCGCCGCCGCCCGAAAAAGAGGGACCAGCACTTTGGAGTAATATAAAAGATATTTTTGCTATTGTTGCAAGCGCCGTAACTATTATTGTACTGGCAAATCAGCTTAAGTAAAATAGATTGTCATCCCGAATCTGCTTTGCAGGCAGGCTGGTTTCGGGATCTTGTTTTGTCATTCTGAATAAAATGAAGAATCTGTTTTCTCATTCAGAACAAAGAGAGGAATCTGAAAGACCAGCTGACGCGGACTATTCCGTGGCAGAAATGTATAATACCACGGTGCGACCGTGGCAGCTGAAAAAATCTTTTGTACTTAAAATTAATCTTTAAATAATTTAATATTTCAATTTTATAATTTCATTACAATGTCAGAAAATATACAAGACCCTAAAACAGAAGAAGAAGAACAAGAAGACACCAGAACTTTTGAAGAAAAGTTTACATCTTTTATTCAAAAGGTACGACCATATTTTACAAAGTTATGGTCTAACCGAAAATATTTTGCAATTGTTAACTTCGCAGTTTTAATCCTAACACTGGCTTATCTTTTATTCTTAACCAAACCTTATTTTGAGAGTACCATAACTATATTACCTGAGTATGGCAGCAAATCATCTTCTATACTCAGTCAGCTTAGCGGCTTAGCATCTATTGCAGGGGTAAAAGTAGGTGAATCAGCACCCACAGAGATTTATCAGAACCTTATATCCAGCGAATCTGTTCTACAGAATGTTATTTATGCTAAATATAAAACCGAAAAGTTTTCTGATTCTGTTGACCTGATTAAATATTTTGAGTTGGACAAATCTGAGGATAATTCAGCGCTTGAAAAACGAAAAAAATTTCTAAGCCTATTTAAAACTCTTCAAACAGGTATAATCTCCACTGATGTTGACCGCATGACGAAAATATTAAACATTAAGGTTACTATGCCTGAGGCTCAGCTCTCTTCAGATGTTGCCAATAACATTGTTAAATCGCTTGATCTTTACATACGTACACAGCGCAAATCTTACGCTACGGAACAGAGTTATTATATTGCAAAGCGAACAGCTCAAATTAAAGATTCATTAATCACAGCAGAAAATGCCTTAAAGGATTTTAGAGCCCAGAATAGAATGACTTCACAATCTCCTAATTTATTATTGGATCAGGGTCGTTTAATGCGCAATGTAGAAATACTGCAGACTGTATTTATTGAATTGACTAAACAGCTTGAGGTTG
This sequence comes from Ignavibacteriales bacterium, assembly GCA_016709765.1. Classification (NCBI taxonomy): domain Bacteria; kingdom Pseudomonadati; phylum Ignavibacteriota; class Ignavibacteria; order Ignavibacteriales; species Ignavibacteriales bacterium. The sequence continues at coordinate 11,515 of JADJMD010000009.1, read as the reverse complement.
CAAAAATTGATGAGATTAAAGATGCGCCTGTAGTTAATGTCAAAGAGTATTCAAAAAATCCGGTTATAAAAGCCGGTCCAAGAAGAGCTTCTTCACTAATTACAATAATGTTTTTTTCTTTACTGTTAAGCTGTATTTATTTTTTATTCAAGGATGATTTTCTGAAATATTATAAATTGATCAAGGGCTAAACTCACTTTATTTATTATAAAATTCTAACTCATTGAAATTCTGATTAATTTTAATTGCCTCCATGTCATTTGGGATGAAATGATAAATCCTGTACGGAATAAAATATTTTGCCCCGCTTTATTTTTTTTCCCTTACTTTCTTAATCATTAATATCTCTATAGATTTTTATATAATTTAATACTTACGATTCTGTAAAATGTAAATTAGCAGTATGTAAAAATTGAAAACAATACCCGAAACAATCAAAAAATTTACTCTTATCGGTTTATCCCTTTTCCTGTTTAAATCAGTCTTAATTGTATATGCTTATGTATTTACAAAAGAACAGTATAATCTTTTCAATCAATCTTATTATACGGCTTCATTGCTTATACTTTTCGGTTCAATGGGATTTGACATAGCTCAGACCCGCATACCTGTTAAAACTTTTCGACTACTGATATTTATAATAATTAACATTGTAATTACATATATAATCCTGCAGTTAATTTCAAACCCCTTTTCCGATATTAGTGAGATTATTCCGGTTATAGTTTATAGCATCTTTACTGCTCTTGGCGGCGTATTGAACTTTAAATTATTATTTATCGGAAAATACAAGACCTACTTTTGGGTAATGTTTTTGTTTGCGGTCTTTCATTTTATGATAATACCGTTAGTTATTTTTTTTCATATCAGTATTTTTATTGTTCTGTCGGTACTTATAATAATCTGGTTTGTTGTGGTCTATAGACTTTTTGATAAAGAGTTTACAAATGAATATAGTTTTGCTCAATATTACAAAATAGGCTTTTCAGCATTCATTATTAATTCCGCGGTTTCACTTGCGTTAGCAGGGGATAAATTTATCGTTAATCATTTTTTTGCTGCGGATATTGCAAATGCATATACATTTGCCTGGAGTTTAACCGTACCCATTTTCTATATAGGCAACATCGTAGAAAAATATCTCTTCGCAGAACCTAAACCGGATAAAAATCGTATCTTGAAAAAAGGATTTTTATTTTCTGTTCTGCTGATATCTTTATACACTTTTGGAATAATTACATTAGTAAAAGTATTCCCTTCCCTGCTGCCGTCTTCTATTTCAAGAGAAATATTTGCAAGTATCTTTACATTTATGATTACAGGCTACTCATTGTATGTAATTTTTCATTTTCCTCTTAATACTTACTTATTTAAAGTGGTGGATACATCTAAACAAAAAATTATTTCAATATACTATAGTGTTATTATATTAATTTTTCTTGTACTTTTTTATTTTATAAAAAATTATGCTGCTGAATTCAATTATCGTACGCTCCTGACAGCAGTATGGTCTTACATTTTTATTTTATTGATTGTAAAAGCATTTATAATTTTCAAAGATAAAAGTGCAGAATTAATTGCTTCCGATGAAATCATTTCTAAAGAGATTCAGGAATTACCCTGATGAATAATTTACCCGGTAAAAAAACGTTTATTAAGCAATGCACCTATTACCTTCTTACTCTTGCTGTCATTGGAATTGTCAGCCGTGCTTTCCCTGCATTAAGTTCACTTTATTACATCGTGCCCGTTGTGCTTTTAATTAGTATAATCTTAGGTATATACTTTAAGCTATATAAATATCTTAATTTAAGATCGGCAATAATAATATTTGCATTTCCGTTTTATACACTTGCTGCATCAATCTGGTCTTTATATCCTATAATTACTTTTCAGAGATCAGTTTTTCTGATTTTTATGTACACCGGAATTTTAGCTGCTGTGCTCCTATTCAAAAGAAATTCTTCAAATGGAAGTATTAGTTTCTTAATACCTGCAAATATCTTTATCATTATTATTTCGGTTACTGCATTAATTACAAACACCCTTACAGAAAATTGGAGTGGCGGCAACAGTTTGGGTTTTATGGGCTTTGCCGGGCATCAGAACGCACTTGCAGCTGCACTTCTTTTTACACTTCCGGGGATAATTGCTTTGGGCATTGAGCAAAGTGCCAAGCGCATAGAGAATTCCAAAAAGCATTATTTTATTTTTGTGTCTATTTTCTTACTCCTTACTTCTAACCTATTACTTCTCCTGCTCACCTATTCCCGTGCAGCTATTTTAGCTCTATTTGTTGGAATTATTACATACCTGTTAATTGCAAAATCAAAAAAAATATTTGCAGTATTATTTTCGATTTTTACTGTAATACTTGTCTTGTACTTCAGCGTTTCCCAAATTCATAATTCAATCAGTGAAGTATTAAATAAGGACGGAGGAAGAATACTTGACAGGCGAATGATATTATGGGAACCATCTTTAGAAGCAGCTAAACTAGGAGGTATTTTTGGTTTGGGTTATGGAGTAAGTGCTCCTAACATTAAAACTCCAATATCAACCGGAAGCCACTATGAAGATGGAAGATATATACGCGAAAAAGGAAACTCCGTTTTAGCCTTAATTGAAGAAACCGGATTGATAGGATTACTACTTTTCTTGTTACCGATATTTTATATTACCTTAAAATTACTTTTCAAACGTTTTAAACTGCTCACTCCTCACTGCTCACTCCTCACTGCTGCCTTAGCAGCTATGCTCATTCATTCTCAATTTGAAGGCTGGTGGGTTGGTGTTGGAAGTGTACCATTTCCTCTTTTTTTAATATTTTTGTTTATGGCTTTATCATCAACATTTTCTTAAAAAGCAATACAGAGGCGGATTAAAATGTGCGGCATATTCGGTGTAATTAATACTAAAGATAAGATTGATGAAGGCAGAGTGCTTGCCGCAAGGGATATTCTTGCTCATCGCGGACCTGATGATAAAGGGATCTACATTTCTAAAGATGCCAATGTTGCATTAGCTCACCTCCGACTCTCAATTATCGATCTTTCCCCTTCTGCTCATCAGCCGATGACAACACAAGATGGCAGATATACAATTGTTTACAATGGAGAAATTTACAACTACAAAGAGCTTAGTAAGCAGTTAATAGTAAACAGTAAACAGTCGAACGAATCAAATTCTTTACTGATCACTGATCACTCATCACCCATCACTGATCACTCATCACTACTTTCTAACAGCGATACGGAAGTTATACTCAAACTATATATTAAGTACGGCAAAGACTGTCTGAATATGCTGCGCGGTATGTTTGCTTTTGCTATATGGGATGATAAAGAAAAAACTCTTTTGCTGCGCGGGACCGCTTTGGCATCAAACCTTTTTATTATTTGAATAATGACAACGAATTTATTTTTCCTCGAGCTTAAAGCAATAAAGCATTATAAAAATAATCTTACAATCTCCAGCAAAGGTATTGATGCGTTTTTAGAAACAGGTTCGGTTCCTGCGCCTCTTACCATTTATAACGAAGTATCTTCCCTTCTTCCGGGACATTATTTAGTAATCAGAGATCAGAAATTAGAGATCAGTGAATATTGGAGTTTTAATAATTTATTTACGGAAAACTCATCACTCATCACTGATCCCTCATCACTGTTTCCTGCTCACTCATCACTCATCACTGATTCCTCATCACTCATCACTGATCACTCATCACTCATCACTGAACAAAAGTATGACAACGATGCAAAGAAAAAAATAAGAACCGCGCTGCTTGATTCCGTTCGTTCTCATTTAGTATCCGATGTTGAAGTTGGTGCTTTTTATCCGGCGGAATTGATTCCACTGCAATTGTATCGCTTATGCGGCAGGTTGGACAGGAAAAAATAAAAACCGTTTCTATGGTTTTTCCCGGTAATAAACTTGATGAATCTAAATACGCCAGAATCGCAGCCAAAAAATACAACACCGAGCATATTGAAATCCCCTTTTATGAAAAAGATCTGCTTGATGACTTTGAAAACATAATGGCTTCAATGGATCAGCCCACTATCGACGGCATAAATACGTACTTTGTTTCTAAAGCAGCTAAGCAGGCTGGACTTAAAGTAGTGCTTTCCGGCTTAGGAGGAGACGAACTTTTCGGTGGTTATCCTTCTTTTATTAATATTCCAAAATACCAAAGAATTAAAAATATCCCTTTTGCAAAAATTTTAATGAAAGCTGCTGCGCCACTGCTTAAAAATAAATTACCGGCTAAAGCAATTGAGTATTTTAACAACCCAGATGCGCCAAATGCTGAATACAAACTTATGCGTGGATTGTTCACAAATGCCGAACTGAAAACCCTTGGTTGGTCTTGTCATCCCGAACTTGTTTCGGGATCAACGTCCGTCATTGCGGGAGAAGCGCGGCAAGCACCACTTAATGATTTAAGCGCCCTTCAATATGTCTCTATGATGGAAACAACATGCTATATGCGCAACCAGTTACTGCGCGACAGCGATGTTTTAGTATGGCGCATTCCCTGGAACTTCGTGTGCCTTTTGTAGACCATCTTCTATATAAAACTGTTCTTCCTTATATTGATAATGCCTTTGATAAAATTATCCAAAAAATGTTAGTTGATGCAGTTGGGGATATTCCTTTAGAACTGATTAACAGACCAAAAATGGGCTTTACTTTTCCTTTTGCAGATTGGATGAGCAACGGTAAACTTAAAGAATTAATAATTCAAATCTAAGATTCTAAACTGAACCCCCTTGATTAAACATTCAGCACTCAACATTAACAAGCTTCATTGGTCACGACTCTGGGCGCTTTATGTACTCTCAAAATTTATTTAGAAATTAAGATATAGTTAGTAATGCAAGTTGTTCATTTTCACAGAAAAGTAATAAAAAGCAGCCATTATAGTATTGAAGGATTTTATAAAAATGTCCGAAATGCACTAAGTGATAAGTTTGATATTGAATATAATGAGTGCAGTTATTATAGCAATGGACTATTCAAAAGGCTATACAACACGATTGAAGCCGCATTTAAAACAAATGGACGTTAATCATATTACAGGTGATGTAAATTATCTTAATTTATTTTTTAGGAAAATAAAAATATTGTAACAATCCTAGATTGTGTATTACTGGACAGATTAACTGGTATAAAGCTGCAAATAGCAAAATTATTCTGGTATTCAATTCCTATTGCAAGGGCTAAGTTTGTTGTAGCAATTTCACAGGCAACTAAGGATGAGATTCTTAAATATGTAAAATGTGATCCGGATAAAATAAAAGTAATTCACGTTTCAATATCCCCTGTTTTTCATCGTGTGGATAAAGAATTTAATAAAGAGAAGCCGATAATACTTCATATAGGTACAGATACTAACAAAAATCTTATTAGACTCATAAAATCTATATCAGGGTTAAACTGTAAACTACATATCATAGGTGTGCTTAGGAGTGAAGTAATAAATGAGTTAAATGAAAATAATATTGATTATGCAAACTTTACATACTTGTCAGATGAAGAAGTATTTGAACAATATATTGCCTGCGATATGCTGGCATTCGTTTCTACTTACGAAGGTTTTGGAATGCCGATAGTTGAAGCAAACACTGTTGGCAGACCTGTTATTACTTCTAATTTACTATCAATGCCCGAAGTTGCGGGTGATGCGATTAATTGTTAATCCTTTTAACGTTGAAGAAATTAGAGGCGGTATTCTTAAAATCATTAATGATGACATTTTTAGAAACAATTTAATCCATAATGGCTATAAGAATGCTAAAAGATTTAACCTAAATGATATCGCTGAGCAATATGGTATATTATATTCAAAAGTTTTAAATAGTAACTAATAATATTATTAGGAATTACCCAATTGTTAATTTCGAAAAGTTAAGAGATAATGAAAGATTTTAATAAAAAAGCCAGAAAGCTTAAATTCACCTACTGCTTTACCATTTGATAAGGAAGATGAAAAGAAATGGCAGGAACAAAATAAAAACTGGTGGGAAACCCACCCAATGCGTTATGATTGGAATGAAGAATTACAATACAAAGAATTCAGTAAAGAATTTTATAAGGAAATAGATAGAAGAGGTTTTTTTCTAATGCAATTGAATTTTTACCTTATAAAAAATTCCGTTTGAAAATTGATTGATTTTGAATCCTTAAAAAATAAGAAGGTTCTTGAAATAGGGGTTGGAAATGGAAGTCACGCCGCATTATTAGCAAAATACGCTAAAGATTTTACCGGCATTGATCTAACAGACTATGCAATTACAAGGCTTCAAACAGATTTAAAGTTTTTGAACTTAATGGTAAAATATTAAAAATGGATGCTGAAGCTTTACAATTTGAAGATAATTCGTTTGATTTTGTTTGGTCCTGGGGTGTTATTCATCATTCTTCTAATACAAGAAAAATCTTAGAAGAAATACAAAGAGTTTTGAAACCGGGCGGCGAAGCGATAATTATGGTTTACCATAGGAGTATATGGGTTATTACATAGCCAGTGGATTTATACAAGGAATTATTTTAGGAAAGCTCTTCAAATACGGTTCATTAAAAAATTTAGTCCAAAATCTAACAGATGGGTTTACAGCGAGGCATTACTCTATAAAAGAGTGGAAAGATGGTGTAAAGGATCTTTTTGAAATTAATTATGTAAAAATATTTGGTTCTAAATCTGAACTATTTCCGATCCCCGCTGGAAGATTGAAAAATAAAATTATGGATATTACGCCGAACTCAATTACACGATTTTTAACAAATACATCGTAAACAAGGAACTTTTTTGTTAATAAAATTATTAAAAAAATTAATTAGGAAATATGTTGTTCGATTATTTTAGTTTTACAACTTAATTGCTAAAAATAATGGCAAATAACAACAAACGATTTATTTTTCTTTTAAGCCACCCCATACAGTATTTTTCCCCACTGTTTGTTAAAATTGCTGAACAACCTGATATCGATTTAATTGTTCTATATTGTTCTGATGAGAATGTCAAAGGACACATTGATAATGGTTTTGGTGTTGAGGTTAAGTGGGATGTTCCACTGCTAGAAGAGTACAATTACAAATTTCTGAAGAATAATTCTTGAAACCTTCTATCTTTAATGGTTTTTTTGGATTAATTAACTTTGAAATATTCCAAATTCTAAAGAAAGAAAGAGGAAATTTTTTAGTTGTACACGGTTGGAATAATTTCACAAATATGATTTCAATTGTTCTTGGTAAAATGTATGGATTAAAAGTCTGTATCAGAGGTGACAACCCTTACAATCAGGAAATATTAAAGAATAAAATATTTCTTTCATTTAAAAGAATACTGCTTGGAAAATTATTATTTAGTTTCATTGACTATTTTTTGTATGTAGGAAAACAAAATAAAGAATACTATAAATATTATGGAGTACCTGAACGTAAATTTGTTTTCACACCTCATGCAGTCGATAATGACAGATTTAAAAATGAATACGAAGAAAATAAAGACAAAAAACGCATAATAAGAAAAGAGCTTGGGTTGCCTATTGATCAAAAGATTATCCTCACTTCAGGTAAGTACATATACAAAAAGAGACCAATGGATTTATTAAAATCTTATCATTTGTTAAGCGATGAAAATTCAGCATTAATTTTCTTAGGCGATGGCGAACTTAGAAGTGAAATGGAAGAGTATATTAAAGCAAATGTAATAAAAGGTGTTTATCTAACAGGCTTTAAAAATCAAACTGAAATTGGAAAATATTTTGCTTGTGCTGATATCTTTGTACTTCCATCTGGTGCAGGTGAAACCTGCGGAGTTAGTAGTTAATGAAGCAATGAATTTTAGCCTGCCACTTGTTTTATCAGATCAAATTGGCTGCGCTAATGATTTATTGAGAGACGGGCAAAATGGTTTTCAATTTGAGTGTTCAAATGTTGATGACTTAAAAACAAAGATGCAGATTTTATTGTTTGACAAAAATATGAGAGATAGTTTTGGTAAGGAATCTCTTAAAATAATTGAAAATTATAGTTATTCATCAATAATAAATTCTTTGAGAACACTATATTTTTAAGAGTTTAAAAAGTTCTTATTATAAAATGTGTTTTTTTTTAACCTTATTAAAATATTATTTAATAAAATATGAAACATCCGTTTGCTCATATTAAAATAGAAGCACCAATACAATTTGCGTAGTTTAATTTTTCATTTTTCACCTCATATCAAAATATTCAGTTTCAAAATCTTTTTTACGATTATGTGCTTATATCAATTGGAAAGCAAATTTTACATTTGAGAAAAATGCTGTAGTAAATTTTTATGATAATGGATTTCTTGTGTTTGGAACTGAGAGAAGCAGTTTTAGAGGTTGGGCTGGTCGTATTTCAATGTACATTAGAATGGGTGGTGAACTTAACATCTATGGATATAATCATATAGGGCGTGGTTCCCTGATTTGGATATTAGAAGGTGGTAAAATTAGTTTTGAAGGGAATACCTTCACCGCCGGAAATTCTAAGATAATCTCAAAGAGAGTGTTAAAATTGGTAAAGATTGTGCAATTGCCTGGGGTGTAACAATTTGTGATCATGACTTTCACAAATTATATATAGAAGGAGTGCAACAGATTGAAACAGCACCTGTGATAATAGGTAATAATGTCTGGATAGGTATGAATGCCACCATTCTTAAAGGAGTAACAATTGGCGACGGCGCTGTTATAGCTGCTCATTCAGTTGTCACAAAAGATGTTCCAGCCAGATCATTGGTTGGGGGTAATCCTGCAAAAATTATAAAAGCAGAAATTGAATTTAGAGGATGATAGATTTTTCTAATGTATAATGACAATGTTAGAATAAGTGTCTGTCTTTTAGTATATAACCATGGTCATATACTTGCAGAGATAATCGAATACATTTTAGCCCAGACATATAATGATTTTGAATTTATTATAAGTGATGATAATTCCACAGATTATTCCCGGGATATTATTCAAAAGTATGCTGTTATTCATAAAAATATTAAGGCAATTAAGACACCAATAAACCTTGGAATGGCTGGCAATGCAAATTATGCGATCTCACAATCAAAAGGTGATTTTATAGCTTTATTGCACCTATGATGATTCGGTCGAAAGCAGATTACTGGAAAGTGGATGAATGTAATTAATAAATCTAATAATATTGCGTTTGTATTTAACGAATATAATCTTGGGAATAACATCATTTATCATAGAAAAATGAATTATCAATTCAATGAAATTATGAATGGTGATTTATTTTTAAAATAAATATTTACTCAAATATTGGGGTTGCCCTGTTAGAGGCACAGCTTTAATTAGAAAAAGTTTTATGATGAGATTGGTGGAATGGATGAAAAATTTGGAATGCTCGCAGATGTCGACCTTGGATGAGATTAAGCGCAAAATGGGATGTCGGATATGTAAATGAACCGCTCATTAAAGTTAGGGTGGAAAGACCAACAGATTATCCAAAAGATTATACGACTTTTTCCTGGGACAGGATTTTTCTCTTATTTGATATACATTCGAATAATATTAATAGAAATAATTATCCAAATTATTTACAATACAAATTAAAGAGGTTTGTATTTAGAAATAAGGTAAGCTTTGAAATAGTAAATGGTATAGGTATTCTTTTTATAAGAATAAAAGACATACGAAAATGCTATCCTGCTGGTGGCATTAAATTGGAATTATTTTATGTAAATTCATTATTAGTATTGTCAGATTTTGTTTAACTAGTTTGAAGATTGACGCTATCTATAACGGTTTTATTAATAGAACTATTCTGAAATATAATTTATTCTTTAAATAGAAAATAAAATCTATTATAATGTCTAAGAACTCAAGTGTACAACACCGCGCATTCAGAAATTCCTTTGTTGGATTCATCTCATTTATTTTTTCGTTCGCTCAGACTATAATACTAGTACCGATTTTATTAAAATACTGGGGCAACGAAAAATATGGTGTTTGGTTAGCATTATATGCTGGTTTTTCTTTACTTCAATCCCTGGATTCAGGCCACATAAATTTTATAGGTAATAAAATGAATATTACTTATCACGTCGATAAAAATGAATTAAAAAATACTCTTGCATCCAGTTTTTATATGGCGGTTATCATAGGGGTAGTACAAATATTATTGGTTATTTTATTAGTTCTATTTAATTACCTCCGGCTTTTATGGTATTAATTCAGTTGTACTAACAAAATATGCGGTCCCTTCAAGTTTACTTATTCTAATAACTTTTTGGTTTATTTCAGGTAGCATTGGTGGTATTTTACACAAACTTATGGTGCCAAGTGGTTTTTCCCACTTTCAAGCTCAGTGGTGGGGTGTTTTATATAGATTTTGCCAATTCTTTTCAATTTTAATAGTAACTATATTAGCGGTAGTATTTTAGAAGCCAGCATCTTTTGTATTGATACAAATTATTGTTTATGGTTTTACTTTACATAAAGAAAAAATTCCGGAGTTCTATCCTTGGTGGCAAGGTGCTAACCTAAAAACAGCTTTAAAAATTTTTAAGCATTCGTTAGTACTCACGCTAAATAGTTTTATTCCTGCAATTAAATAATAATGGGCTCATACTACTTATATCTAATCTATTTTCATCTGTGGTTTTGCCTGCATTTACTACGATAAGGACAATGACTAATACCGCCCTTTCAATCACAAATCTTTTGATAAATTCTATATTACCTGATTTTGTTAGATACCATACTACAAAAGAAAAGGAAAAACTTAATTCCGTGTTTATTGCAAATTGGTTTTTTAGCGGTGTAGTTGTTAATATAGGAATTATATTGGTGATCCCTTTTGCTGAAATAATATTTAGAATCTGGACAAAAGGAATAATAAATTTTGATTTTAAACTTTTTATTAGTCTAGCTGCAAGTATCTCAGTGATTAATTTCGGTGCGGGGCTTTATAATTATCTCTATGGAATAAATAATCTCCGTGCGATCACAGTGATTACTTTATTTGGATTTTCATATTATTTAGCCGGTCTTATGGGCTTAACGGGTATTGGTGTTGCAGTTCTAATTAGTGAAATATTTTCTTCAATTGTATTACCCTATTTTTATGTGCAAAAAATTCTAAATACTTTTAACGGAAGTTTAGATATCAAAGCAAGTTTGACTGCAACAGCGGCACCATTGATCATACTGATTTTTACATCCTCTGTACTATTCGGGATTGAATTCAGTTATTATATTTGGGGAATAGCATTGTCATTAGTTATTCTTACTTACATTTTTAATTGGTCAATTTTGGATAAAGAAGTCAAAGAACGATCTATCAACTTGCTCCGAAATTTATTTTAGATATAATAATAAGAAAATAAAATATTTTGTTGAATATAAATAACTTAGATAGGCCATAAATTGAAATGAAGATTTGTAGTTAAATGGTATTTAATAATTTGATAACATAATGTCCCAGAGATGATGTATGGTACCGGTGTAAAGTATCAATATTT